>CAZFPM010000370.1:0-4293 GCA_964520965.1 uncultured Myxococcales bacterium | reverse complement strand
GCCGCGCGCCTTCGCGCTGTCCGACCGACACGTAGTCGGTGACGGTATCGAGCTGACCGGCGCTGACGAGCGGCCCCACCTGCGCGGACGGATCCATCCCGTCACCGACCCGCAGCGCGCGGGCTCTCGCCACGAACGCCTCGACGAACGGCTGGTACACCGCCTCGTGCACCACCACGCGACTGGCCGCCGTACAGCGCTGTCCCGTCGTCCCAAAGCCACCCCACAGGCAGCCGTCCACCGCCAGCTCGAGGTCGGCGTCTGCCATCACCATCACGACGTTCTTGCCGCCCATCTCCAGGTGGACCTTCTTGAAGCTCGGTGCCGCCGCGAGGGACACCCGCCGGCCGATGGCCGTGGAGCCAGTGAACGACACGACCCGGATCGCCTCGTGCTCCAGCAACCCCTGGCCCACCTCGTCGCCGGTTCCCGTGACCAGGTTGACGACTCCCGGCGGCACGCCGGCTTCCTCCAGCACCTTGACGAAGTTGACGGCCGAGAGCGGCGTCAGGGTGGCGGGCTTGAACACGACCGTATTGCCGCACAACAGGGCGGGGATGATCTTCCAGGACGGGATGGCCACCGGGAAGTTCCAGGGGGTGATGACCGCGCACACGCCGAGCGGCTGCCGGATGGACATGGCGAACTTGTCCCGGAGCTCCGACGGAACCGTCTGCCCGTACAGACGCCGCCCCTCGCCGGCGATGAAGAAGCTCATTGCGGCGGTCTGCACCAGCCTCGGCCGCCCGGTGAGTGTCTCCTCTTCGCGGATTCCCGCCATCAGCACGAGGGCGAGCGTGACACCGGCACCGGCGCCCAGGGCGTAGACGAGCCCCTGCGCCAGGCCGTAGCCCTTGTTGGTCTGGAAGAGGGCGAGCCCGAGGATCGCGCAGTTCGTCGTGATCAGGGGCAGGAAGATGCCCAGCGCGCGGAAGAGCTCGGGGCTGAGCTTCTTGATGATCATTTCGACGAGCTGCACCGTGCTCGCGATGACGACGATGAAGCAGATCAGCTTCAGATAGGGCGCGTGGGGCAAGATGAACGTGGTCAGGAACCAGGCGCAGCACGACGTGATGACCATGACGAAGATGTTCGCCAGGCCCAGCCGTACCGCCGTGTCGACCCGCTCCGACACCCCGAAGAACGGGCACAACCCGAGGAAGTAGGAGAGGGTGAAGTTGTTGATCACCGACGCCGACGCGAAGATCCAGATCATCTCCTTCATGCCGACACCTCCGCCGTGGTGGCAGCCCTGCGCTCGCGGATCCTGTTCTCGAGCCAGGCGAAGACGACCAGGACGACGCCGACGGTGAGGAATCCGCCGGGGGGCAACAACATGATGACCCAGGGCTCGAAGTTCGGGCCGAAGAGTGAGACGCCGCCCAGCGCGCCCGCGCCGAGTACCTCTCGGATCCCACCGATCAACATCAGCGTGAGCGTGAAGCCGACCGCCATGCCCGCGGCGTCGGCCAGGGCGAAGCGAAGCCGGTTGCGCGACGCGAAGGCTTCCTGCCGGCCGAGGATCAGGCAGTTGACGACGATGAGCGAGAGGAACGCCCCGAGCTGCTTGTGCGCGTCCGGCAATATGGCGGCGAGCACGAAGTCGACCGTCGTGACGAAGGTCGCGATGATGATGATGTAGACCGAGATGCGGACCTGCTTCGGTATCGCGTTCCGCAGCGACGAGACCAGGAAGCTCGATCCGATCAGGACGAAGCAGGTCGCCAGCCCCATCACGAGGCCGTTCACCAGCGTGTTGGTGACGGCGAGGGCCGGACACAGGCCGAGGAGCGCGACGAAGACCGGGTTCTCGCGCCAGAGCCCCTTCGTGAACTCGTCGACCGCGTTGAGCTTCTTCTTCGGGCTCATGGCGCCCCCCCTTCCGCGTCGTCGGCCGTCAGGAGCGGCATCCAATACTCGACACTCTGGTTCAGCGCGCTCACGACGGCGACCGACGAGATGGTCGCCCCGCTGATCACGTCGACCTCGTTCGGCGCCGAGCGCCCGGCCTTCGTGGTCACGATCTCAGGCTCGACGGCGAGGGCCTCGAAGCTGGCGTGGAAGGTCTCGTCGAAGATGATCTTGTCACCGAGGCCGGGGGTCTCCCGGCACTCGAGGATGGCGAGCCCGATGATGATCCGGTTGTCGGGATCGAAGCCATAGAGCATGCCGACCGTGTCCTGGAAGCCGGGTCCCTCGGCGGGGATGGCGTAGCCGAGCATCGTGCCGTCATCGCCGAATCCGGCGTAGACCGCCTCTCCCTCGGGCAACTCGGTCTCGCCGCCTTCGAAGAGCGTGAGCTCGCCGTCGATCAGCTCGTAGGGCTGGATCGAGGTCGTACCCGGCACGACCTCGAACACCGCTGCGCGCAGGGCCTCGGCCCGATTGCGCTGGATCGCGGGTAGCGTGACCAGGTAGATGCCGACGAGCGTCAGCCCGGAAATAAGCCCGGCGACTCCCAGCGTCAGGATCTGCCGCAGGGAGCTGGCCTCGGGTTTGGTGGTCACCGACGGTTCCACATCAGGCTCCGAACGGTCGGGGTTGGGTGTGTTGATTGATCAACGGCGTCACGGCGTTCATCAGGAGAATGGCGTACATGACGCCCTCGGGGAGTCCGCCGTAGAGCCGGATCAGGACGACGAGCGCAGCGACGCCGAGCCCGAAGATCCAGGCGCCCTTCGTCGTCATCGGGGTCGTGACCGGGTCGGTGACCATGAACACGGCACCGAAGAGCAGACCGCCCGAGAGCAACATGAAGAGCCCGCCCGGCAGGGTCGGGTCGAAGATGTGCATCAGCTGTCCGAAGACCACCACACCGATGACCGTCGAGGCGAAGAGTCGCCAGTCGAAGGTCCGTCGGATCAGCAGGTAGATCGCTGCGACGACCAGCACGATCGCGCTCGTCTCCCCGAGCGACCCGCCGATGTTTCCCCACAGCATCGGGGCGAGGTCCGTGAGCTCCCGTTCGAACTTGGCGAGGCCGAGGGGTGTTGCGGTCGAGACGACATCGGCGCCCGTGTTGAACAGAGGGGCCGCGAACGTGCTCGGCTCGAAGTGGGTCACACCCTGTCCGGGCGTGGTCCACGTCGTCATCGCGGTCGGGAAGGCGGCCTGCAGGAACGCGCGCCCGACCAGGGCCGGGTTGAAGAGGTTACGGCCGAGGCCGCCCCAGATGGACTTGCCGAGGCCGATGCTGACCGCGCCGCCGAGCGCCGCCATCCAGAGCGGTGTCGACGGGGGCAGCGTCAGTGCGATCAGCAGGCCGGTCAGCACCGCGCTGCCGTCGAAGAGCAAGCGTCCACCGCGGCTGTTCGGGTCGAAGATCCACTCGGCCGCCGCGGCTCCCGCGATCGCCGCCAGGGAGACCAGCAGGGCCGTGATGCCGAAGAAATAGACCGACGCGGCCAGCACCGGCACGAGCGCGATCAACACGTCGTACATCATGCCGGTCGTCGAGTTCCCCGACCGGAAGAACGGCGCCGACACGATGATGAGGTTGCGCTGGCGTTGGCTCACTGCTTCGCCTTCTTCTGGCGGATCTCGGTCTTGCCGAGCCGAATCAGCTGGACGAGCGGGATACGCGACGGGCACGTGTACGCGCAGCTTCCGCACTCGAAGCAGTTCAGGGCGTGATACTTCTCCATCTCGTCGAACGCCTCGGCGCGTGCGAGCGTCCCGAGGTAAGACGGGTTGAGGAACATCGGGCACGCCTCGAGGCACTTGCCGCAGCGGACGCACGGCTGTTCCTCGACGTAGGCGATGTCGTCGCCGGTCAGTGCCAGGATTCCCGACATCCCCTTGGTGGTGGGGACTTCGAGGTTCTTCTGCGACTGCCCCATCATGGGCCCGCCGAGGATCACATGGCGGGTCTCGGGCAGGAGGCCGCCGCAGTGGTCGATGACTGCCTGGATCGGGGTCCCGAGGGGGATGATCAGATTGCTCGGCCGACGGATACCCGGGCCGGTGATCGTCACGATCCGCTCGATCAGCGGAACCTGGGCGTCCATGAGGTCGGCGATCGCGGCGGCGGTCCCGACGTTGTGGATCACCATCTCCAGGTCCAGTGGCAGCTTGCCGACCGGGACCTCCTTGTCGAAGATGGCATCGACCAGGAGCTTCTCCGCTCCCTGCGGGTATTTCACCTGGAGCGACACGACCTCGATGGCGTCGCCGGCGAAGGCCCGCATAGCCTCGATGGCGTCGGCCTTGTTGTTCTCGACGCCGATGTAGCCCCGCTCCGCGCCGACCTGCCGCATCATGACCCGCAGCCCGCGGACTACCGCCTCGGGACGT
>CAZFPM010000369.1:0-4303 GCA_964520965.1 uncultured Myxococcales bacterium | reverse complement strand
CTGCGGATTAAGAGTCCGTTGCTCTGCCGATTGAGCTAAGGGCGCTTGGTTGTCACCCGACCGTGGCCGGTCCCGTTGGGGAGTACACTCGGCAGGACTTGAACCTGCGACCTACGGATTCGAAGTCCGGCGCTCTATCCAACTGAGCTACGAGTGCGTGGGGCTCCCCGCGTTCGCGGGAGGGTGGATGAGGGGAATTGAACCCCCGACTTCCGGTACCACAAACCGGCGCTCTAACCAACTGAGCTACACCCACCATGGGCGCCTTCCGGCCGTCACCGGCCGTGGGGTGCGCGGGATTATCACGGTCGATTTCGGACTGTCAACACCCGGTTGCGGGCCGTCGCGAATGCGCCCAGGCACACGATGGCGATCGCCAGGAACACGCCGCGCAGCCAGCCGCGGGTCTGCGATTCCCGAGCCAACATCTCGGTGAACAAGCAGACAGGATCCCCCCACCGCGGCTCCATGTCCCGTGCCCGCTGCATCATCATCCGGACCGCGCGGTGGTTCGCGAAGGGCGTGACGGCGTGCGCACGAGTGCCGTCGGTCAGGAGCGTCACCGCCGCGACGCCCTCCCCCGCCAGCGCCTCGGTCGCATCGACGACGCTCGGGGCCGCCAACGACCGCTCCAGCACGAGTCGGTGGGTGTAGCCCTCGTCGTCCAGGCGATCGCCGAGTCGCTCGAGGCAGTCTGCCACGTTCGTCCCCTCGCCGGATCCGGCGGTGGGGGCGTCCGCGATCGCGCTCCCCGGCAACACGACCGCGGTGACGAACAGGACGATTCCGATGGGCGTGCGGAGCACGCGAGCCTCCGTGCGTGGCGGTCGTCGCGAATCGACGCCCGCGAGCGCGCCCGGCAGGACTCGAACCTGCGACCACCGGCTTAGAAGGCCGGTGCTCTATCCAGCTGAGCTACGGGCGCTCTTCGGCAGGAGCGTCTAGCGCGAGCCGCGCCCGAACACAATCTCCGGATGGGCCAATGACCGTCAGCCCAACCGCCGAATGAGCACGCTGTCGAGTCGGGGCGACAGGATTCGAACCTGCGACCTACGGCACCCAAAGCCGTCGCGCTACCAGGCTGCGCCACGCCCCGCGGCCGGCGGAACCTAGAGCGTCGGACCGGACAGGGCAAGCGGGAAGCGTCCCGGGCGAGGTCAGTAGGACGCGGTCAGCGTCGCCGGGGGCAACACGGGGTGGGTCCCGAAACGAACGTCGTCGACCCAACGATCGAATTCGACCAGCGCGGCGACGAGCCCGCCGACGGCATCGTCCAGGTATGCATCGCCGAACACCACCTTGCCTTGCCGCTCATGGGTCAGAAAGCCGAGCTCGACGACGTTGGCCGGCATCCGAGCGCCGCGCAGGACCCGAAATTGTGCCTGCCGCACACCACGATCGGCGGTTCCGATCTCGTCGATCAGGGCTCCCTGGACGACCTCGGCGAGCCGCGCGCTCTCGGCCGTCGCCCCCTCTCGGGTCAGGTCGTCGACGATCAACGCAGCGATGTCGCCGCTGACCCCGACCGGGGTCCGTGGCATCGCCGGACCGAAGTGCTCTCGGCCAGGGACGATCTCGCCGGGAGCTGTGCCCGTCGGCTCCAGGTAGAAGGTCTCGACGCCGACGGCCAATGGGTTCTCGGCGCAGTTGAAGTGCAGGCTCAAGAACACGTCGCCGCTGACCTCGTTGGCGATCCGGGTCCGATCCTCAAGCGACGGATAGGAGTCGTCGGTGCGCGTGAGCACGACGTCGATGGTCGGATCCCAGTCGAGGAGCGCATCGCGAAGTCGACCGGCCACCGTCAGCGTCAGGAGTTTCTCGGGAACACCGGCGACGCCAATGCATCCGGAGTCCAGCCCGCCATGCCCGGGGTCGAGCACGATCGTCCGCAATCGGGCGAACGGCTCCACGGCCTCGGCCGGTCGGGCGGCAGAGGCGAGGACGAGGACGAGGGACAGTCCGCCGATGATCTGGATACGGGGCATCGAAAACTCGGGGTCGGCATGGCGGATTCTAGCGCGGAGACGATCCACCGCAACTCGCGCGTTCGGAAACCCGCGATGCCCTGGCCCACGGCGCGCCGAGGGCGGCCCACATCGGAGTGGACGACCGCGGCACGATCGGCAAGGAAGGGGGGAATCCAACCCAAGCGAGCCGATATGAGAAACGACGGACGACCGAACGACGGGCTGCGCCGAGTCGAGATCCAGCCCGGTTTCACGACCAACCCCGCAGGGAGCGCCCTGATCCGATTCGGGCGAACGATGGTGCTGTGCACGGCGGCCATCGAGAACGGCGTGCCCCGGTTCCGGCGAGACATCGGGGGCTGGCTGACGGCAGAGTACGGGATGGCGCCCGGCTCGACCCACACCCGGACCGCGCGCGAGTCGACCCGCGGCAAGGTGAAGGGGCGAACGCACGAGATCCAGCGCCTGATCGGACGCTCGGTGCGGGCGACGATCGACCTCGATGCGATCGGTCCTCGGACGATCCACCTCGACTGCGAGGTGCTCCAGGCCGACGGTGGCACACGGACGGCGGCGGTCACCGGCGCGTTCGTCGCACTCGGCCTGGCATGCGACCACCTGATCGCCACCGACCAGATCGCCGCCTCGCCGCTGCAAGGCATCGTCGCCGCCGTCTCGTGCGGCGTCGTCGACGGCGCCTGCCTCGTCGACCTCTGCTACGAAGAAGACGTCCGCGCCGAGGTAGACGCGAACCTCGTGATGACCGGCCGCGGTGAGATCGTCGAGGTGCAGGCGACCGGGGAGCACGGGACCCTCTCGCGGGCCCACCTCGACGAAATGCTCGACGCCGGTGCCGCTGCCATCGGCCAACTCGTCGAGGCGCAACTCCTGGCGCTCGGTCCGGCGACCGACCGCCTCGGGCTCGAGGAATTCCGCGCGTGAGCTGGCTCGTCGCGACGGGCAACGCCCACAAACTCCGGGAGATCGGCGAAGTCCTCGGTACGTTTGGCATCTCGCTGGTTTCGCCGGCGGAGGTCGGTCACCGGCTCGACGTCGAAGAGTGGGGCGCGACTTTCGCCGAAAACGCCGTGATCAAGGCGACGGCCTGGGCGGACGCGACCGGCCGGGTCTGCCTGGCCGACGACTCCGGCCTGGAGGTGCGGGCGCTCGATTGGGGGCCCGGTGTGCACTCGGCGCGGTTCGCCGGACCGGCCTGCGACGACGAGGCCAACAACGCGAAGCTCCTGCGATCCCTGGCCGATGTCGAGGGTGGGGGTCGGGACGCACGGTATCGGTGCGTGATCGCCGTCGCGTGGCCGCTCGCACTGGCGCCCGCGGGTGCGGTGGGTCGGACCGCGCGATCGATCCCGGGATTCGGCGCCGAAGACGAGGGCCGGCTCGAGGGGTCGTGGGCCCGCACGTTCGACGGCTCGTGCGCAGGAGCGATCGGCCGCGACGCTCGCGGCTCCGGCGGGTTCGGATACGACCCGTACTTCGAGCTGCCAGGCGGCCGCCACATGGCGGAGCTCGGGGCAGACGAAAAGCACGCGATCAGTCACCGTGGGGTCGCGCTACGCCGGCTCGCGGCGTGGCTCGAAGACCAACGCACGCTCGGCTGACCGCGGCGGTGCCGCCGCTTCGGCTCCGGACTCAGAACCCGAAGTAGAGACCGGCCGTGAGGTCGAAGTGGAGGCTGATCCGGTCGACCAGGAACATCGCGTAGAGGTCGGTCTGCAGGCCGACTGTCTCGCCGAACATGTAGACGAGCCCGAATCCGGCACCCATGTGGAAGGGGCCTTCGTTCGTGGTGTCGTAGGTGCCGGCTGGCTCGATCTGCTGGAGCAGGACCAGGTGGCTGACATCGCCGTAACCGAGCCCTCCTTCGGCATAGACGCGCAAGGGCAGCGTGTCCTTGAAGAAGTAGCGGGCCTTCACACCGAAGAGCGGGAGCGGATCGAGCCCCGTGTCGAGCGCGACGAGCTGAAGCCGGAGGAAGGGCACGACGTGGAGCGAGCCGCGACCGGGCGCGAATCCGGCCTCGACACCGATGTGGATCGGCGTGGGGGCCAACCCGGGGTTCAGCTCGATGTCGTCGTGGTAGACGTTGGGCTCCGCGGTGGCGAGTCCGATGCCGGTCCCGGCGCCGAGGGAGAGATGGAAGATCTCGTCGGCGGTGTTGGCCCGGTCGCGATCGAAGTCACGGTCCCGACGATCCCGATCGCGCTGTCTGCGCTGGCGGTCACGGTCGGCCCGGCGATCGTCGGGACCATCGCCCCCACTGAGCAGGATGATCGTGTACGGCGCCACCGGCGTGCCGGCCGAGCCGAGCATGTTGC
>CAZFPM010000368.1:0-4335 GCA_964520965.1 uncultured Myxococcales bacterium | reverse complement strand
CTCTGCGCGGAGCCGATGGTCGTAACGATGCCCTCGCCGACGCGGGCGAGGATGGTCTCCTCACCCGCACCGCCGACGAGCCGGTCGATGTTTGCGCGCAAGGTGATCCGGCTGACCGCCATCAGCTGGATGCCGTCGCCGGCCATGGCGGCGACCTTCGGGGTCTGGATGACCTTGGGGTTGACCGACATCTTGACCGCCTCGAGCACGTCGCGGCCGGCGAGATCGATGGCCGCTGCGCGCTCGAAATCGAGCGAGATGCCCGCCTTCTGTGCTGAGATCAGGGCGATGACCACACGATTGACGTTGCCTCCGGCCAGGAAGTGCGCTTCCAGCAGATCGACCGGTACCTGGAGCCCCGCCTTCACCGCGCTGATCCGCGGGTTGACGATCAGGCGCGGCGCCACTCGCCGCAGCCGCATTGCGACCATCTGGAAGATCCCGACACCGGCCCCGGAGGCCATCGCCGATACCCACAGCCCGATTGGGACGAAGTACAGGATCAGGAGGACGAAGAATCCGATGAATATCAGTGGGAGCAGCCAGAACACATCTTCCATTACGAGGCCTCCTCGTTGTCGAGCCGGTCGGGCCCGGCTGTTTCTTCGATCGCGTCGACGACGATGCGTACGCCCGCCACCTCGATCACTTCGATTCGGGTTCCTTTGTCGATCCACTCGGTTCGCCCGACGACGTCGAGCACCTCGCCCTCGACCCGGGCTTTGCCGGCCGGCCGGAGGTCGGTCGTGACGACACCGACGGCGCCGACGAGGTTGTTGTCCTCGCCACGGCCGTCCGTCAGCGACTTGACGCCCGACTCGTCGTCGATCGCCGTGTGCAGCACGAGCCACCCGGGCAACGCCCGCGCCGGCACCAATTTCGCAATTGCGAACATTCCGGCGATCACCACCAACAGCGACATGGTCACCCGGAACGCCGCATCGTTCAGGGTGCCGATCTCCATCGACACCCCGAGCGGCAGTCCCATCAGCGCCAACACGAACGCCGACAGGAAGCAGAGGATGCCCAGGATTCCGGCCACCCCGAACCCCGGGATCACGAAGATCTCGACCGCCAGCAGGATCAAACCGGCGAGGGCGAGGATCACCTCTTCCCACCCGGCCAGGTGCACGACCATGTGGCCGAAGAAGAAGGCCGCGAGGCAGATGATGCCGATCGTGCCCGGTGCGCCGAATCCAGGCGCCTTGATCTCGATCCAGACGCCGAGAATCCCCAAGCTCATCAAAAGCCCCGCGATGGCCGGATTCGTGATGAACATCGCGAGCTTCTCCGCCCAGTTCTGCTTGAGCGTCTTGCGTGGGGTCGAGCCCGCCCCGATCTCGTCGAGCATCTCCCCGAGCGACGGCGAAACACCGTCCGCGACCTCGAGGGCGACCGCCTCTCCAGTCGTCACGGTGAGCAGTGTCTCGTCGTTCACGACGCCCTCGATCGCGACCACCCGGTCGACCATTCCCTCGGCGAGGTCCGTACGCCGGCCGTTCGCCTCGGCCGTCGCTCGCATCTCGGCTCGCATGTAGCTCGTGATCTTCTCGTCGACCGGAACGGCGTCGCCGCCCTGGATCTGGATCGGCGTCGCCGCCCCCATGCTCGCCGCCGGGCTGAACACGATGTAGTCCGCAGCGTAGGTGATCAACGCGCCCGCGCTGATCGCGCGGTTGTGCACGTAGGCCACCACCGGCACGTCCGCGTCGAGCAACGCGTCGCGGATCATCACGGCGGAGTCGATGCGTCCGCCGAAGGTGTCGACGTCGATGACCAGCAGGTCGACGGCGGGCCCGGACTCCGGGTCGCCCGCCTCGACATGGGTCTCGTCGACGGCCCGCAACACGAAGGCTGCCATGCCGGGCGTGATCTCCCCGTCGATCTCGACCACGAGTACGCCGAGCTCCGGAGTCGTCTCGAAGATGCGCGGCGCGGGGGGGTGCTCGTCGGTCGACGGGATCGTGGGCCGATCCGCCGCGACATCATCTTCGCCCTCGGCCTGTCCGCTCCCCTCGGCCTTGCCGTCGGACGGGACGTCCGCGCTCCCCTCCGCTTCTCCGCTCCCGTCCCCGACGGTGCTCTCGCCGGGGGCCTGTACTGCCGGGGCCTGCGCCGAAACCTCGAACGGCCCGACGATGGCGAGCGCCAGCAGCGCGACGAACGCCCCCGCGATGACCGAGCGCGATGCGTATCCGGACCGGCGTGGTCCCCGAAAGGTCATGGCGCCACCTCGCTGGTTGAGAGAGCCCACCCTAATGCTGCCGGGGCGCCGTGGGAAGTGCGTCGCCTTGGATTCGCGCGACCCATCGGGTAGACGTTTGCGAACGGGCTCGTCGCCGACCGACCGCGCTCCGGTGCGGGGTGCGCGAAGCGGTGGCGCGGGCACGCGACGACCGATTCCGAGGCCGGTGATGCCGAACGACGAACGCTACGACGGAGTCGTCCTCCTGATCGAATACCACGACCAGGTGCGGCGACGCCTCGCGGAGATCCGAACGATCGAGGCCGACCTCGAGGTCGGCGGCGCGGACTTCTGGGAAGAGGCGCGCACACTCGCTGGCGACGTGCTCGATTTCATGGACACCTACGGACCGCTCCACGAGCAGGACGAGACGAACTCGTTGTTGCCGCGGCTGATCAATGCGCTCCGACGAGCCGGCGACGACCAGTCGGCATCGCTCCAGCTGGTCGCGGAAATGGACGAGGAGCACGTGCATTTTCGCGAGGTGTGGGCGCCCCTGGCCCACGACCTCGCCTTGATCGCGACGCCGGATGCCGTGCTCAGCCGGCGGCACTTCCGAGACTCGATCGCCGCCATCGAAGCGCACTACCTGCCCCATTTCGAGCGCGAAGAGGCATCTGTCTTCCCGCTCGCACACCAGTGGCTGTCGGCGAACGAGCGGCACGAGATCGCGCTCGAGATCCTCGGCCGTCGTGGGCGCCGGCACGGTGCCACCGCCGACCCGGACACGCCCGGCTGAGGCATCCGGTCAGTCGCCCGGGATCGCCTCGAACATCGCGCCGAACCCGCCCGTGACATGTCGCGAGCCGGTGTCGTCGACCGCCAGCGCCTCGCTGTTCGGCTCGGCTTCGATCAGCGCGAGCCCCTCTTCGGCTCCGAGGACGAAGACCGCCGTCGCCAACGCGTCAGCGCGTTCGGCTGTCGGCGCGAACACGGTCACCGACCACATGCCCTCGGTCGGGTAGCCCGTCCTGGGGTCGATGATGTGATGGTATCGCCGTCCGTCGATCACCCGTACCCGCTCGTAGTCGCCCGATGTCGCCACCGCGCCGTCGTGGACGCGCAACACCCCGATCAGGTCCGTGCGCCCGCCCCTTGGTGCCCGCACGCCGACTCGCCATGGCTCTCCGCCACGTCCACCAGCCACGACGACGTCGCCGCCGCCGTCGATGTAGAAGCTCTCGATGCCGTGCGAGCGAAGGGTCTCGGCAGCCCGGTCGATCCCATAGCCCTTGGCGATGCCGCCCAGCCCGAGAGCCATCCCTGGCGCGGGAAGCTCGATCGCATCGTCTTCGACCCCGACCAGGCGGTAGTCGACGCGTGCCCGCGCGGCGTCGACGGCGGCGGGCTCCGGCACGGCGAAGTCGTCCCGATGGACGGCCCACAGGTCGCCCATTCCCCGCCAGGTGATGTCGAACGCGCCGCGGCTTTCCTCTCCGAGCGCGAGCCCGCGCCGGACGATGTCGACGAGCTCGCGCGGCGCCGGGACCGGGTCTCCTCCGGCGCCCGCGTTCACCAGGCTGATCGGCGTCTGTGGCTGCCACTCGCTCATCACCGACTCGACCCGTGCGACTTCGGCGAAGGCTGCATCGATCGCGGTTCGAGCGGCGTGCTCGTCGACGTTCCCCTCGGTCAGGAGGCGGATCGCCCAGCGCGTTCCCATCAGGTTCGTCTCGGCCTCGACCTGCAGCGAGGGTGCGGGCTCCGCCGTCTGGGTCGACCCATGACACGCGTGATGCGGAAGGGCGGTCGCGATGATGAGCAGGAAGACCGCGGTGGCCGATCCGGGGCGCTCCCGTGGCGCGTCGCCGTCTTCGCGATTCGGGCAGGCGTCGCCGAGGCAGTCTTCGGCCCGACCCTGCTCGTCCTTGGGGCCACCGCAGGTGCCGCAAGCGCCGTCCCGCGGGCGGATCCCCTGGGTTGCCGAAGCGCGCTGGATCCAGATCCAGACCATGCACGCGAGGGCGAATCCGCCGATGGCGACGAGGTGTTCCACCAGTCAGCCCACGCCGCTGAACAGCCCCGCGAAGCCCATGAAGGCCATGGAGAGGAGGCCGGCGATGAAGAAGCTCATTGCGGCGGTCTGCACC
>CAZFPM010000367.1:0-4400 GCA_964520965.1 uncultured Myxococcales bacterium | reverse complement strand
GCATGGCGAAATCAAGACTCCTCCGTGGTCGGCGAAAGCGCGCATTCTCGCGGGCCACCTTCTGCGGCGTCTCCGGAGAGGCGCCGACCGCCGACCAGAGTCGGCGCAGGCGACGCAGCGAGGGAACCGACCCGAGGGAGCGGCGTCAAGACGATCGCTTTGTTGTGGGGCCGGGGCGTCACGGTCTTCAGCGGACCCAGGGCCGCCGCTGATCCCGCGCGCCTGCCGGTCCCGGGCTGGACCGCCCGCGGTGGCCCCTCTCGCCGAGACGGAGTGCCACGGGTGGTGCGGGCGCGGGCGGCAGGCAATCAGTCCAGGCGCGCCCGGATTAGCCAATCCCCGGTGAGGCCGTAGGTAGCCACGACGCGCCGGTGTGCTCGCACACGATGACTTGCCCGTGACGTTGGCGGCACCATGTCCCAAGCTCGTCGTAGTCGATCCCCGCCGACCCGTGACGTCCAGCGACCTCATAGGGCGGGTCGATAAACCAGGTGGCGGGTTCATCCCCATCCGGCACGGACCGGTAGTCGCCCTCCACAACGGTCCAATGTCTGATCAACTCAAGCTGATCGGCGATACGATCACGTACGCGTTCACCCCAGAATGAACCGGGTCGAATCCCTTCCCGCATCCACTTCGATGGCCTCTTCCTCGGGCGCGCGACGCCGCGATTCAACCAGAACCCGATGAGCCACTTCGCTTCATCACAACAGTCGATGTCGTCGACGGATGCCTCCGCGCGGACATCCGGAAGCGACAGGATCTCGGACCGTGTCGCGCCGATGAGAAAACGCCACACAGCGGCGACAACGGGGTCCGCTTCGACAAGCACCACGTCCAAGTAGTGGTGTCTGACGGCGTATCCAGCCGATCCCGCGAAGGGCTCGACTACGCGGTTGTACTTCGGAAATGGGTACATCCTGGGTGTATCCCGCCACTTCCCGCCGAAGTAGCCGAAGAAGGGCCGCGCCACCGGCTGCCGAAGCTGATCGGGTCGTACATTCATCTAGACGAGCGTACCTCGGCGAGATCCGACCTCCAAGTCTCAGGATCGCGGCGGGGCGCTCTCTCTCAAGTCTCCCGGTGGCTCGGTTCGGCAGGTGCGGTCCAGCGGCGCGAGTCGAACTGATGACGCTCCGAACCGCGGAGCGCTCGATGCATCGTCGTGCACCCAACGTGCCTGAGATAACCTGCGCCGACCAGAGGCGGCAAAGCCGACGGCGGGAGTTGCCATGGTAGTCGTCACGCCGCCCAGTGGCGAGTGACGGCAGGAGAGCCTACTGCCGTTGCTGCAGCGACGGCTGCGTCTCTCCCCTCTGCTCCCGAGGCCGGTGATGAAGCGCTACGTGTTGAAGCCCGAACCGATCGCAACCCAGGGTACGCTCTACGTGGGCCTGGACGTCCACAAGTCGTCGATCTCAGCAACCGTCCTGCTCGAGGACGGGAGCCTCGTGAGTCGAGAGACGTTTGGCTCGGAGCCGCCCCACCTCGAGCAGTTCATCGCGCGGCTGCAAGGGGCACGGGTGCGGGTCGCGTACGAGGCCGGCCCTTGCGGGTTCTCCGTTGCACGCTGCTGCGTGGCGGGATCTTGCAGGCCGTTCGCGTCCCCACGGTCGCCGAGGAGCGACATCGTGAGCTCGTGCGGACCCGTGACCAGCTCGTTCGTGCCCGCCGCCGCGCCGACACGCAGCTTCGGGCGAAGTTGCTCTTGCACGACATCGCGCTGCCGGAGGAGCTGCGCAAGGCGTCGTGGGGCGACAAGCTGCTCTGCTGGTTCGAGCACGACGCCTCGCCCGGAGACGCTGTCGGGATCGCGCTCGGCGCTCTCGTGCGCGTGGCGCGTGACCTCACGCACGAGATCGATGCGCTCGACGTCGAGCTCGAGCGCGCAAGCAAGGCTCACGACCAGGCCGAGGCTTACGCTCGCCTTCGGGCCGCACCCGGCGTCGGCGCGCTGACGGCCGCGATGTTCATCTCCGAGATCGGTGATCCGAATCGCTTCGAGCGCGCCGAACAGCTGTCGAGCTGGCTCGGCTTGACGCCGTCGGAGTACAGCTCGGGCGACCGGCAACACCGGGGCCGGATCACACGCACGGGCAACAAACGTCTGCGCTCGCAACTCGTCGAGATCTCGTGGCTCGCGCGCCAAGGGATTCCGGCGCTGGACGCTGTCTACGAACGCATCAAGCAACGCGCCGGTGGCAAACGTGCTGTCGTCGCGGTCGCCCGCCGTCTGGCGACGATCCTGTGGCGGATGTGGCGCGACGGCACGGAGTGGGACCCATCGCGGCTTTCAGTGCGCCAGGCATCATGACCGAGCTTCCCCGTCATCGAGGCTTCGAGGGTGAGCGCCGACGGGCGCTCGTTCGCCAGGACCGCGTGGGTCCCCTTGCGGCTCGGCCGCGTCGGGAGTTTGCGGCCTGGCGACGGACCGAACAGACAACGTGCGGCACGGGCCCCCACAGTCGTCGAGGCTGGCCCGTACAGACCGCGAATAGGAGGCTGAGACGCCTCTCGTGACGCCCGCCCTCGGCACCTCCAGCCACGAGGTTGAGCGATGAACTGACCGCCAAAACGCCCTCCGCTCGAACGACGGGGGGTTGACATGACTCATAGGAGGGTACCCGACCGAAGGGAGGGCGTCAGGTCGATCGTATGGTTGAGCAGCTTGGTCCCAGGCGTCGAGCTCCGGCTGGCCACGCTTCGGGAGCTATCGCCGCGCGTTCATACGTTCGAGCCAGTACGCCGGATCTCGCTGTCCCGACGCGACAGCCCAAACGTGAACCGCCCGATCCTCGCCGACCGTGAAGTAGACTCCGTGCGGATAGCCATGGACTGGGGCGCGACGGACGCCGCGGAGCTTCGCGGCGTACTTCATGGGGTTCTCGAGGATCTGGTCGAACGCTGCGTCGACCGCCGCCAGAAAGCCTTCGCCTGCACCGAACTCTACTTCGTATCAGTAAGCAGCTTCGTCGATGTCCCCCGCGACGCCTTCGTCCGCGCCGAACCCGGTTGCCCTCATCCCTTGGCGTACTTCGCGCGCAGGGGCCCCATCAGTTCGTCTCGGCTCAGGAGTCGGCGGCGGCCTTCCGCGACCTCGCGCCTCCGGAAGTCGACGACGTCGAGAATCGCTTCCTCCAGGTCGGCCTCGGATGCCTCGAGACTCTGCTCCAGGCGAGCCCGCACAGCCGCAAGGAACGCCTTCTTGTCGGCAACCGACAGCGAGTCGAACTCTTCGGGAATCGGAATGGGAGGGGCGACGCTCATGACCTCATTGTAGTCGCGCGCGCCCCTCACGTCACCCCCCGGCGAGCCCCGGCGAGCCCGGCGAGCCCTGCTCAGGCAGGGGCGCGCGGAGCGTGGGCTCGTTCGGCGGAGCGGAAGGAGCGGGGACTCGGGCGGCGCGGGGGTGTGGGAGGCGGTCGTCTGCTCAACGTGCCTGCGGTCTGCTGCGCCGGAGGGTGTCAGGAAGCTGATAGGTGGGTCTGGGATTCTCGATCGGGCGGGTCTGGGATTGTCTCGTGTGCGACGCGAGCTTTCTCGATACGACGGGTCCGGGATCGACGAGAAACGGTGGTGGCGGGCGGGCGGGTGGCGGTGGACACCGTCGCCGGCCACCCCTGGCACGAAGACTGCTACGATCGGAGCTGCGATCCCTCGATCGGCCATCACCAGCCCCCCCACGGCGCCGAACGGCGTGCGCGGCGAGCTCGTCGGAGACTGCCATGCGACTGTTGTCGATCCTCCTCGTCACCCTTCTGCTTAGCGCGTGCGGCTCGACACCGGCCGACGAGGGCGGTGATGGAACGAGCGCCGGCGACGCGGGTCACGACGCGGCGACGGCGGATGCGGCCGCCGACGCGGCGAGCGACCCGAGGCCGGACCCCACGACCGGCGACGACGCGGGCGACACCGTGGACGTGGGGGGCGACGACGGCCGAGACGACGCGGACGACATGGCGGTGGACACGCCGGACGACGCGCCGGCGGACACGCCGGACGACGCGCCGGTGGACACGCCGGACGACGCGGCGGACGACGTGACCCTCGACCCGACCATCGACGCGCCGTGCACCGACGACCCGCCGATGTGCACGTTCGGGTGCGGGGGCGACTTCTTCGAGGTCCCGGAATGCGTCGGGGGCGGCTGGGTCTGCCCGCCCGACACGATCCCGATGGACGAATGCCCGCCCGGTTCCTGCTTCGGCCTGCCGCTCCCCGGCGAGGTCTGCGACGAGGGCTGGCAGTGCCGGCCGTGGCGGACGGGCGCGCTCGACGACTGTCCCGACAACGCGTTCCTCTGCGCCGAGTGCGGCGAGTTCGACTCGCCGTTCGACACGGGGGCCTGCACGTGCACCTGCGACGAGGGCTACGTCAGCTGCGAAGCGGCGCCGGACCCG
>CAZFPM010000366.1:0-4474 GCA_964520965.1 uncultured Myxococcales bacterium | reverse complement strand
CTTCGCCTGCACTGGGCCATGGCCGGCGCCGGCCGCCTGGAGCAGCGCTGGCAGGAGTGGCTGCACGAGGGCGTTCTGCGCCGCGGGGATCCGAGGCACCCGACGCTGAACTGGGACTGGTCCGCGCTCGGCGCGGCGGTCGCTGCTGACACGCCTCCGCCCCCGACCGCCGGGGCGTACGAGGTCGCGTTCGCCCTCGACTCCAAGGTCTACGACGGCCGCTACGCGAACAACGCGTGGCTGCAGGAGCTGCCCGACACGGTCTCCAAGCTGACCTGGGACAACGCGGCGCTGATCGGACCGGCGACGGCTCGGTCGATCGGGATCCCGTTCTACAGCGACGAAGACGACCCCGACGTGCCGTCCGTCCGCTACGCGTACGAGGACGCGCCGATGGTCTCGATCGGCGTCGGCGGTCGCTCGATCGAGATTGTGGCCCACGTCGTACCGGGAGTCGCCGAGAACGTCGTTGTGCTTCCCCTCGGCTACGGCCGTCGATTCGGCTACGTCGCGCAGGGAGCCGGCTTCGACACCTACCGGGTTCGTGCTTCCGACGCGCGGTGGATCGCCATGGGCGCCACCGTGACCCGGGCGGCCGGTGAGTACCGGCTCGCGACCACGCAGGACCACTGGAGCCTGGAGGGCCGCGCCATCTACCGGGAGGGGACGGTGAGCGAGCTGGTCCAGAACCCGGAGTTCGTTCGCGAGCTCGACCTGATGGAGCCCGGCCGGCTGCACTCCCTGTGGGAGCAGCCGAACGTGACCGAGGGTCAACAGTGGGGCATGTCGATCGACCTGACGACCTGCATCGGCTGCAACGTGTGCACGATCGCCTGCCAGGCCGAGAACAACATCTCGATCGTCGGCAAGCAGCGTGTGCTCGAGGGACGCGAGATGCACTGGATCCGTCTCGACCGGTACTTCGCGGGCGACGCGGACAACCCGTCGGTCGCCGTCCAGCCGGTCGGCTGCATGCATTGCGAGACGGCGCCCTGCGAGCAGGTGTGCCCGGTCGCGGCGACGACCCACGGCCCCGAGGGGCTCAACGACATGGCGTACAATCGCTGCATCGGGACGCGCTACTGCTCGAACAACTGCCCGTACAAGGTTCGCCGGTTCAACTTCTTCAACTACTCGCAAGAGAACGATCGGCGGAACCCGCTGTCCCAGATGCAGAAGAACCCTGACGTTACGGTCCGTTTCCGTGGGGTCATGGAGAAGTGCACCTACTGCACGCAGCGGATCACGGCGGCGAAGATCAACGCCAAGATCACGACCGAGGATGCGATCGTCGTCGACGGTTCGATCACACCGGCGTGCGCGCAGGCATGCCCGACGAACGCCATCGTCTTCGGCGACGTCAACGACCCGGAATCACGCGTCTCACGACTGCGCGCCAAGGACCACAACTTCGGGATGCTCGCCTGGCTGAACGTCCATCCACGGACGACCTACCTGGCGAGGATCTCCAACCCCAACCCGGAGCTCGCGTAGGCCATGGCTCTCGTTGGACCCGACAACTCCGCGTACGATCCGGTCGACCGCCGGCCGCCGCTCATCCTGGAGCGGACCGACTTCCAGCAGGTCACGGACGACGTGGTCCGACCGATCTTCGACGGTCCGCCGAAGATATGGTGGGCGGTCTTCGCCTTCGCGTTGACCCTGCTCAGCGTGCTCGGCATCAGCATCGGCTACCTCTTCTGGGAGGGCACCGGGATCTGGGGCCTGAACATGCCGGCGGCCTGGGGCTGGGCGATCGTCAACTTCGTCTTCTGGGTCGGCATCGGCCACGCGGGGACGTTGATCTCGGCGATCCTCTTCCTCTTCCGCCAGAGGTGGCGCACGTCGATCAACCGGGCGGCCGAGGCGATGACGCTCTTCGCGGTCGCCTGCGCGCTCACGTTCCCGGGCATCCACGTCGGTCGGATCTGGATCGCGTACTACATGGCGCCGGTCCCGAACCAGATGGCGATGTGGCCGAACTTCCGGAGCCCGCTGCTCTGGGACGTGTTCGCGGTCTCGATCTACGGCACGGTCTCCCTGCTCTTCTGGTACACGGGTCTGATCCCCGACCTGGCGACGATGCGCGACCGCGCCAAGGGCGCAGTCAGCCGTGCACTGTACGCCTTCTTCGCGCTCGGCTGGCGGTCGTCGAACCGGCACTGGCTGCACTACGAGCGGGCCTACCTGTTGCTGGCGGCGCTGGCGACGCCGCTGGTCCTTTCGGTGCACTCGATCGTCTCCTTCGACTTCGCGGTGGCGCAGCTTCCCGGCTGGCACACGACGATCTTCCCGCCCTACTTCGTCGCGGGCGCGATCTTCAGCGGCTTCGCGATGGTGCTGACGCTGATGATCCCGGTCCGGACCCTCTTCCGGTGGGAGCACATCATCACGGTGCGCCACCTGGAGAACATGGCGAAGATCATCCTGCTGACCGGCTCCCTGGTCGGCTACGCGTACGCGATGGAGTTCTTCATCGCCTGGTACGGCGCCAACGAGTACGAGCAGTTCGCGTTCGTGAACCGCGCGTTCGGCCCCTACTCCTGGGCGTACTGGACGATGGTCAGCTGCAACGTGATCTCGCCGCAGTTCTTCTGGTTCAAGAAGCTGCGGACGAACCCGATCTTCATCTTCATCCTGTCGATCTTCGTGAACATCGGCATGTGGTTCGAGCGCTTCGTCATCGCGGTGACGTCGCTGCATCGGGACTTCCTGCCGAGCAGCTGGGATTACTACCGGCCGACCTTCTGGGACGCGTCGACGTTCATCGGCAGCTTCGGCCTCTTCCTGACCCTCTTCTGCCTCTTCGTCCGCTTCCTGCCGGCGGTCGCCCTCGCGGAGATCAAAGCGGTCATGCCGGAGGCGGACCCGCACCACCATGCGGATGCCGACGGAGGTGCCCACTGATGGCCACCAACACGAAGCACTGGGGCGTCCTGGCCGAGTTCGAGACCGCGTCGGATGTCTTCGACGCGTGCGAGAAGGTCCGGGACGCCGGCTACCGCAAGTGGGACGCCCACACACCCTTTCCCGTCCACGGGCTGGACGGCGCGATGGGGCTGAAGCTCTCGTTCCTGCCCTGGATCGTGCTCGTCGTCGGCCTGACCGGGATGACGATCGCCATCTGGCTGCAGTGGTGGGTGCATTCACGCGCCTACCCCCTGGTGATCTCGGCCAAGCCTCTCGCCGCGTGGCCGACCTACGTGCCGGTCATCTTCGAACTCTCGGTGCTCTTCGCCGCCTTCGCGGCCGTCATCGGGATGCTGGCGATCAACGGGCTCCCGAGGTTCCACCACCCGATCTTCAACTCACCGCGCTTCGAGCGAGCGAGCGACGACCGCTTCTTCATCTCGATCGAGGCGCAGGACCCGAAGTTCGACGGGGACCGCACTTTCGAGTTCCTCAAGGGGCTCGGCGCGGCCCACGTGGAGTACGTCGAGTAGGAATCCCATGCAGAACCCGACCGACAACAGGCGAGCTCTCGGGCTCCTCGGGTGGTTGACGCTGGCAGCGTTGGCCGCACCCGCGTGCCGAGGCGACGTGTCGCACTCGCCGCCGGTGCATCTGAACCCGAACATGGACAACGTGACCCGGATCGACCCGCAGGAGCCGTCCGATTTCTGGGCCGACGGCCGTGGCATGCGACCGGCCATCGAAGGCACGGTCGCCCAGGGAGAGCTTCGCGTCGATGCGCACCTCTATGAGGGTCGCGCGCCAGGCGGACGGTGGGCCACCGACCTGCCAGAGGGCATGGCCCTCGACGGCTCGTTGCTCGAGCGCGGCCAGGCACGCTTCGATATCTACTGCACGCCATGCCACGGCGAAGCCGGCCTCGAGAACGGCGGAATCGTCCCCCGGCGCGGCGCCGACGCTGGCGACTGGACCTGGGCGGTCTCGTCCCTGCACGGCGAGACACCGCGCGGGTACCCGATCGGCCGGCTCTACGACATCGTCACCAACGGCATCCGGACGATGCCGGCCTACGGCTCGCTGGTTCCGGTTCGAGACCGCTGGGCGATCGCGACATACGTCCGCGCCCTGCAGGTCAGCTACGAAATGCCCATCGCGCAGATCCCCAACGAGATCGCGTCGCAACAGGGGTGGAGGTGATGAGCACGACCCCCAAGACCATCACGGCCGAGCAGGTCACGCTCCCGAAGGACTCGGTGTGGCGGAAGATCCCGCTCATCGGCCTCGTCGTCGGTGTCCTCGGGCTCGGCGGCCTCTTCGCCATGCACGGCGAGCATGGCGAGGCCGAGTACGCGTACCTGATCGCGTACATGTACTTCCTGAGCATCGCCATCGGCGCCGCCTTCTTCCTGGCCATCTTCTACGTGGCCCGCGGCGGCTGGCACATCGCCCTGCGACGGATCGGGGAGAACATCGCCGTAACGATGCCGCTCTTCGCGCTGCTCTTCGTACCGATCGCGTTGAAGCTCGACCACATCTACCTGTGGGCCGACGCGCACGAGCA
>CAZFPM010000365.1:0-4482 GCA_964520965.1 uncultured Myxococcales bacterium | reverse complement strand
CAGCAACGTCTCGGCGTCGTCGAGGCTGGTCTCGGCGACGACGCGGCCGACCGGATCGACGAACACCGACACACCGGTGTTCGTCGAGCGGACGAGGTAGGTGCGTTGCTCGATGGTCCGGAAGATCGACAGGGCGAGGTGCAGATAGGGCTCCGCTGTCTTCCCGAACCAGGCGTCGTTCGTGAGATTCAACAGGATATCCGGCGACGCGCGATGAATCGTGCGGCCGAAGTCCGCCATGATGTCCTCGTAGCAGATCATCACGCCGAGCCGGTATTCGCCCTCCCCGCCCGGCCGCGGCAGACGCAATGCCTCCGGCGGCTCTCCGATGAGAAAATCGCCGGCCGAGGGGATGATGTCGTAGAGGTTGACCCCGGTCCACTGGTAGATCTCGTGCCCGAGCCACACGTGTTCGCTGAACGGCATGAGCAGGTTCTTGTCGTAGGCGCCGAGGACGCGCCCGCCGTCATCGATCAGCAGCGCCGAGTTGCTCGTGACATAGGGACGTGGACGCCCGCGTCGGGGCGGGTCCGTCCGCATCTGCTCGTCGGACTTCAGGCTCCACATCAGCGTGCCGAAGAGCATCGGCGTCCGGAAACCCCGTTGGGGAGCAGCGCGGTCGCGATGGACGGTCCCGCGCTCGTCGTCGTCGGGTGCGGAAGCGACCAGCGGGGCCGAGCTCGGCGGGAGCCAGGTCGCCTGCCGGTCGAGACGTGGACTGACACCGGCCGCCTCCCGGGCCGCGGCGAGGCTCGCGACCGGCTCGGTGGTGAAGTGGTACCGGCGCTCGAGGTAGGCGGTCTCCGGCCAGAGGATCAGCTGCGCACCCTGCTCCGCGAGCTGGGCCGAGAGGTTCTGGTGGATCAGCAGGTTGTCCCGGACCCGTGCGGGGTCGGCCTTCTCGTAGATCCCGATGTCTGCTTCGACGAGGCCGATCGCGAGCCGCGGTGCTTCTGCGGTCCGGGCGTCGACCGCGACGATGCGGATCGCGCCGTAGACGAGATTCGCGGCCAGCAGTCCGAGCCCGACCAGTGCGTGCACGGGCAGCGGCCCGCCGCGGCGCACCCGGCGTGCCAGCGACAGCAGGGATACGTTGGCGACGACGAGCAGCCCCGAGATCAACGTCACGCCCCCGATCTCGACCGATTGGATGAACGCGTAGTTCGTCCACTGTGAGTTGCCGAAGTACCAGGGGAAGATCATCGGGGTGACGAGCTCGGCGACGGCCAGCGCGACCGGATAGGCCACGATCGCGCGTACGCCGCGCAGGGCAAGAGCACGCCCTGCGCTGGCCGCGACGCCCCAGCACACAGCCTGCTCCAGGGACAGGAGCACGAGTCCGAGCGTCGACACCGAGAGCGGGAGGTAGCCGAAGTCGCGCAGCAGCCCGATCACCCAGTAGAAGCCCCCGGCGTTGGTGACGCAGCCCATCCAGAATCCCCATCCGAAGGCACGCCGGGCAGAGCCGCGCTCGGCGACGATCAGCAAAGGGATCAGGGCGACGAACGCCAGCGGGTAGAGGTTCCAGTTCGGAAAACTGAGGAACACGGCGACGCCGGAGAGCGTGGCCAGAGCGAGATCCCCGCGAGCCTGCCACAACCGGCCCGGCATCCTCAGGCACGACCGTACCACCCGCCGCGCCCGGCCGATGCGAGGCTGGTCCGACCCGAGCCGATCGCCGGTCGTCGGCTCATCGGCCGGCGACGCAGACCCGACGGCCGCTGCCGCCGTTCGTTTCCTCCGGCGTTTCGCCATGTCAGCCGAGTAGCCGGATCGCGCCGGGCTGGATCGAGAACGTGGCCGGAACGAACCCGGGCGCTTCGCCGTCGAGGTCGATCCACGCCGGGGCGTCACCCACCAGCTCGGCGCGGATCTCCGAGGCGCGGTAGGTGTCGACCGCCGACAGCTCCGCGTGCGTGCCGGAGTAGATGCGACGCAGGAATGCGATTCGTTGGCCGAGCGGCGCGTCGCGGATGATCGCCACGTCGAACACGCCGTCGTCGAGCTCGGCCTCGGGCGCCATGAACATACCGCCGCCGCAGTACCGCCCGTTGCCGATGGCGACGAGCTGGATCGTGTGCTCTCCGACATCTTCGCCGTCGAGCCACAGACGGACCGTCGCGGGTCGGTACTTCAGGAGCGCGCGGACGGTGCCGACGAAGAACGCCACCCGGCCGCCGAGGGCTTTCGACGACTCGTTGACGATGGTGTCGACGAGTCCGCCGATCCCGAAGCTGGCAACGTTGAGGAAGTAGCGCCTCGCGGGTCGGCCGTCTGCGTCGACGAAGTCCGCGACGCCGATATCGATCGGGCGCGACTCGACGGTGGTGGCGTACCGGGCCGCCTCGATGGGGTCGCGGGGGGGCTCGAGGATCCGGGCTAAATCTCCACCCGTCCCGGCCGGGAGGACGCCGAGGGTTATGGCCCCGACGTCGGCCTCGGCCCGCATGATTCCGTTTACGACCTCGCTGTGCGTTCCGTCTCCGCCGAGCGAGAAGACCGTCGTCGCTCCCTGGCGCACGGCGCGCTCGGCGAGTTCGATCCCGTGACCGGCCGCCTCGGTCGGCACGAAGCTGACGTCGCCGATGATGTCGGTGAGCTGGCGGGACAGGTTCGGCCAGTCGCGGCCGACACGCCCGGCCGCCGCAGCCGGGTTGTAGATGACGGTCGTCAGCTTGGTGTCGAACATCGTTCCAACACCAGGTCCAGCACCGAGCGCACGGTCTCGCCCGACGCAGTGGTCATGTGCCGCGAGCATCGGGCAGCCGAGGTTGCCAGGGCCCCTCCGTGGGTTCTGGCGCCGTCTACGACAGCTTTTCCAGCCACCGCCGCCCCCCGGGGAGAAACCGCCGCGTATACGGCGTCGCCACCACAACACTCCTGGCTGCCGTGGATGGCGAATGCATCGGTGACCTCGAACCCGAGGGCGCCGAGCACCGCGCATTCGTCGTCTCGCAACGACCAGTTCCGCCGTTCGCGACAGCCTCCGTGGAGCGTGATCGAGCCGGCGTTACCGTCGGCCAACCCTGCGACCTGGTCGGCGCGGTCGGCGAGATACCGGACGAGGGGCACGACGTCGGGACCGGCGTCGCGGCCGCGGAGTTCGCCTCCGGCATCGGAGCAATCGGTCAGGACGAGCTCGTAGCGGGCCGTCTCCGCGATCATTGCGTCGCGCGCCCGGTCGGCCTCGGTGACGAGTCCGGCGCGGCGGGCCACGCCGCCGCAACAGGCAGCGGTCTGACTGTTGACCAGGGCGACTTCACGTCCAGCGATAGCGCGGAGCAAGGCGACGAGCGCGTCGACGCGCGCCCGGTCGAAGCTCTCGAGATGTGCACAGCTCAACAGGAGGCCGATCGCCGCCGGCTCCGGGGCGCGGTCTCGTTTCAGTGCGGCCGGGAACGGGTTGGGAGCGCCATCGGAGACGAAGCGGGCCTTCATCTCACGGACGGCCGCCGGGATTACGTCGCGGGCTACCTGCATGGCGCGTGCGATCGCGATGACGTCTACGACGGGATTCCCATGTTTGCAGAAGTCGGTGCACCGGCCGCAGCTCGCGCACTCCCACAAATGGTCGGACCCGCCGTCGTGCAACGAGATCTCGCCCTTGCGATCGAGGTTCGCCAGGGTCATCAGACCCCACGCGCTCGCCGTCTCGGATGACTCCCCCAGAGCGGACGGGCAGGCGAAGTGGCACAGGCGCGGGCAGAAGGTGCAGTAGTCGAGCGCTCGTGCGTGTTCGGCCGTGTAGCGCAGGGCGCTCACTGCGTACCTCCTGCAATCGCGTCGAGTGCCCAGGCGGCAGCCGGCGACTCGAGCAGAGACACCACGCCGATACGGGTCAGCCCGGGGGCCTTCGCGGCGATGCGCCCCGCCCAGGCGCGCGCCTGGCGCTCGGCCTCGGCTTCGGCCAACCTGGCCGCGACGGCGACGTGGGTCGCTCCACCGCCGATGACTCGCAGGTCCAGGCGTTTGGATCGCTGAGCGCGTGCGGCGCCGGGGAGCAGCTGCCAGGGCATCGACAGGACGACGGACGGCGCGTCGTCGTCGCCGTCGTCGTCCGAAGGAGAGAACCCGAGGGCGACCAACTGGTCGACGGCTCGGTCGGCGACGTGCGAACCGCGCACGACGGCGACGCGGAAGCGCCGCGTCGCTGTGCCGCGAAGCAGCGTGATGACGCCCGGATGCAGATCGAGCACTCGCCGAATTCGGGCCCAGGCGCCCCACGGAAGGTCGGCTCCGTACCACTCCACGCTCGCGGCGGGCGTCAACTGGAGCGCGACCTCGGTCACGACGCCAGCTCGGCCTTCCGAGTCGCAGAAAAGCGCCCGGAGATCGGGCCCGCTCGAGGTCCGCGGCGCCTCTCGATAGCCATACTCTCCGCCGTGGAGATCGGTGGCGCGCAGCCCGAGGCAGAGGCTCCTCGCGGTTCGGGCGAGCCACACCGTCGGCAGCAGCTGTCGGCCGCAGAGCGTACCGCCGACC
>CAZFPM010000364.1:0-4501 GCA_964520965.1 uncultured Myxococcales bacterium | reverse complement strand
GACGCCCATACGCGCCTGGCATAACGTCCCCGTCTTCGGCTGGCTCTGGCTGCGGGGGCGCTGCCGAGCCTGCAGCACGTCGATCTCCTCCCGTTATCCGCTCGTCGAGACCCTCGTCGCCCTCCTGTCGACGGCGCTCATGGCCCATGTGGCCGCCGGTCGGCTCGACCCGGACACCGTCTGGAACGTCCTCGGCCTCTTCCTCCTGCACTTCTACTTCGTCCTCGCGCTGGTCGGCATCGCGTTCATCGACCTCGATCTCACGATCATCCCGCACAAGCTGACGATCCCGACCATCGTCTGGGGTCTGGTCGCGGCGGCGATCGCGCCGACGCTCCGCTCTCCTTCCACCGGGGTTTGGTTGGACTATTTCCCAGCCGTCGACTGGGTCTCCAGCATGATCGGTCTGCTCGCCGGCGCCGCGATCGTGCTCCTGGTGTTCAAGGGATACATGCTCCTCCGCGGCATCGCGGGCATCGGAGGAGGCGACGTCTGGATGATGGCGGCGATCGGCGCGAACCTCGGCTGGCTGGCCATCCCCTTCGTGTTGATGTTCGCATCGCTGCAGGGCACGCTCGCGGCAGTCGTGGCCCTGATCATCCAGCGTACCCGCGGCCGGGACCCTGCCGCCGCCGGAAGCCTCCTCATCCGCGGCGCGCACGAGGAGGCCTACTGGGAGAGCCATCCCGTGCTCGGGACCGACGGTGGGCTGTCCGAGGCGGTTGAACCGTCGGCGCCGGACGATGGGTCGGGAACGCCCCCCGAGACCGCCGCCGCGTCCGCCGAAACCGTGGACGTGCGAGCCGAAACCGTGGACGTGCGAGCCGAAACCGCAGACCCGCCTGCCCGGACGCCCGCGGCGGACGACGGATTCATGCGAATGGCGGTCCCCTTCGGGCCGTTCCTGGCTCTGGGAGCCATCGAGTACCTGTTTATCGGACGCTTCGTCGTGTCGTGGACGACCGGCGGCGTGTTCCCCTGACGGCCTATGCGTTTCGGTCTTCGCCTGCAGATTCTCCTGAGCCTGATCCTGCTGATGGTCACGACCATCGCGCTGGTCTCGCTGGCGATGTTGGGGCTGACGCAGAACAACATGGAGGCGCAGGCGCTCCGGAACGCCGAGAAGGTCGCCCGCATCGCGGCGACCACCATGGCGGCGGCGATCGACGACGAGCTGCCCCTGACCGACCCCTACAACCGGGCCAACCTCGACCGTCTCAGCGAGCTCTTCGCCCAACAGTTCGAGGCCACCCGCATCACCGTCGTCGGGGTGGTCGGGCCGGACTCCGAGCTGGGGGTCCTCGCGGCCCATCCTCGCGGCACCGACGCGGAGATCGACGCCGTTGAGCTGCCGGTCGTGCTGGCCTCTCGCGACCTCCATGCGGCGTTGGGGACGACCGACGACGAGATCCGACAGGTCGAGGTCTTCGCCCCGATCGGTGCTCCCGGAGAGGCGCTCGCGGTGTTGCGGCTCGAGCTCCCGCTCGGCGAGGTGCAGCGCCTGATCGGGTCGTCGCAACAGCTGATCATGCTCTACATCGGGCTCGACGCGCTGCTGATCGTCGTCGTCGGGTTCTTCCTGCTCACGCGGTTGATCGTGCGCCCGATCGGCGTGATCTCGGCGGCGACGGAGCGCGTGGCGGACGGCGACCTCAGCCGCGGTGTCGCCGTGCGTGCGTCCAACGAGATCGGAACGCTGGCCCAGAACTTCGACGTGATGGTGGCGCGACTCCGGGAACAGCGCGACGCCCTGGAGAGCCGCCTGAGTGAGCTGGCGGAGGCCAACCGGGCTCTGGAAGATGCGCAACGGGAGGTGCTGCGATCGGAGAAGATGGCCACCATCGGCGCGCTCGCGACCGGCATCGCCCACGAGGTCGGCAACCCGCTCGCCGCGGTCATCGGTCTTGCGGAATTGCTCGGCGAGCGGGAGTCGCTGTCGGGCGAGGAGATCGACGACATCGTCGCCCGCATCGAGCGGGAGATGAGCCGGATCAGCGGGATCATCGCCAGTCTTCTCGACTACGCGCGGGTCTCGGCGTCCGAGGCCGAGGTCGTTGATGTCCACACCCCGCTGGTCGCGGCCGTTGCTCTCTGCTCACACCACCCGCGGGGCCGGTACCTGGGGGTCGATGTCCCGGAGTGGGAGGCCGCCACGCCGGTCGTGGCGAGCGAGAATCGCCTGGTCCAGGTCTTCCTCAATCTGCTCCTCAACGCGGCCGACGCGACGGAGGGGACGGGCCGTGTCGAGGTGACCGTGGAGGCGGTGGCGGATGGAGGCGAGGATTGGGTCCGTGTCGAGGTGAGCGACGACGGACCGGGGATACCCGAGCCGCTGCTGTCATCGATCTTCACGCCCTTCGTGACCACGAAGTCGGCTGGGGAGGGCACGGGCCTCGGCCTGGCGATCTGCGAGCGGATCGTGGAGGGGTACGGCGGCCGGTTGACGGTCTCGTCGACGCCGGGCGATGGCGCGACGTTCACGGTCTGGCTCCGGGCCGGATGAGCTTCGGATCCGCGTCGGCAGAGAGGGGAGGGCGAGCAGGCTTGCGCCCTCAGATGCCGTCGGGGAAGTACTCCTTGATCTTGTAGAGCAGGGCCCGGTGGGAGATCTCGAGCAGCTTGGCGGCGGCGGTTCGGTTGCCGCCGGTCTTCTCGAGCGCCCTGCGGATCAAGATGGTCTCCAGGGCGCGGTTCGCCTTCTTCACGGAGAGCTCGTCGGAGTCGATGATCGTGCGGACCTCGTCCTGGGCCTTTCGGACGTTCTCGGGCAGGGCGTCCGCACCGATGACCTCGGACTCGCTGAGGACCATTGCCCGCTCGATGACATTCTCCAGCTCGCGGACGTTCCCGGGCCAGTGGTAGTCGGCGAGCAGGGACATCGCCTGGGGGGATACCCCGACGATCTCGGTGCGCATCACGTTGTTGTAGCGGGCGACGAAATGCTCGACGAGGAGCGGGATGTCCTCGCGTCGCTCGCGGAGCGGTGGGAGCCGGAGCGGGAGGACATTGAGTCGGTAGTAGAGGTCCTCTCGGAATCCCCCGTCTCGGACGAGGTCTTCGAGCTTCTGGTTGCTGGCGGCGACGACGCGGACATCGATGGTTCTCGGGCGCGTCTCGCCGACCCTCCGGACCTCGCCCTCCTGGAGGACGCGCAGGAGCTTGACCTGGAGCGACATCGGCATGTCCCCGATCTCGTCTAGGAAGAGGGTGCCCCCGTGAGCCTCGATGAAGAGTCCGTTCTTGTCCCGGGACGCGTCGGTGAACGCGCCCTTGGCGTGCCCGAAGAGCTCGGATTCGAGCAGGGCTTCGGGGATGGCGCCGCAGTTGACTGTGACGAAGGAACGGTCGGCGCGGGACGAATGGCGGTGCAGCGCGCGCGCGATCATCTCCTTGCCGGTGCCGCTCTCCCCGGCGAGCAGCACGGTGGACTTGTAGTCGGCAACCTTGCGGATGGTATCGAAGATGCGGGTCATCGCGCCGGAGCGCGCGATGATTCCCTCGAAAGCCTCGCCGCCGCGGGCGACGCTGCGCAGAGACTCGTTCTCGTCGCGGAGTCGCTGCCGTTCCTCGGCCTTTCGCAGGGTGAAGAGGATCTCGTCCTTCTTGAAGGGCTTGGCGACGTAGTCGTAGGCGCCGGCCTTGATGGCGTCGAGCGCGTCATCGATGTCGGCGTAGGCGCTCATGACGATGACGGTGGTGGTCACCTTCTCTTCGGCGAGCTTTCGCAGCAACCCCATGCCGTCGAGGTTGGGCATGCGGAGGTCACAGATGACCGCGTCGAACTCGGCGCGTCCGAGGGTTTCGAGGGCGTCCTCGCCGTCGTGAGCGGTCTGCACCGAGTACCCCTCCTTCTTGAGCAGAAGGGAGAGCATGTGCCGGATGTTCTCTTCGTCGTCGACGACGAGTACGCGGGGGTTCGTCACGGGTTCGCAGGGAGGTTGCAAGTTGTTCCGGCGTCGTGGTTTTCTATCCGGTGCCGACGGTCATGGGAAGTGAGCCGCTGGTGCCGGCGAGGAATATCGACACCGCGCGGCGCGGGCAATCGGGGGTGTTCGTGCCAGATTCCACTTGAAAAACGGGCAGTTGATGCCCGTTGACGAAACGTTCGATTTCTTGACACTTCCTCGGGTAGAGTTATCGTCAGCCCAGCCTCTGTAGACCGTTCCGCCCGGAGACGCCCACATGGCCAAAGGCAAGAACCTCTTGGGCCTGGACATAGGCGCGAGCAGCGTGAAGGCCTGCCTCTTGAAGGAGACGAAGCGGGGGCTGAATCTCCAGGTCTTCGACTCCGTCGAGCTGCCTGACGAAGCGATCGTCGAGGGCGCCGTGATGAACAGCGGCGTCATCGTGGACGCGGTTCGCGAACTCGCTGGCCGCAACAAGATCCGGCAGAAAGAGTGCGCGATGGCGGTGGCGGGCTACAGCGTGATCATCAAGAAGATCACGCTTCCGCTGATGACGCGCGAGGAGCTGGACGAGTCGATTCAGTGGGAGGCCGAGC
>CAZFPM010000363.1:0-4504 GCA_964520965.1 uncultured Myxococcales bacterium | reverse complement strand
TTCAGCGTCAACACCCAACCGCTCGAGCTGACGATGGTGCCGTACGAGGGCGGCATGGCGTTGCACCTGGCGGGCACCGATTTCTTCGATCCGGTCGCGGCCGATGCGTTCGGCGACAGCCGTGAATTCTGGTCCCAACAGCTCGTGTCGGAGACCGACGACGTCTACCGGAGCGAGTATCTCGCCGCGACGATACTCTTTGATGCGCAAGAACATCGAAATGAATTAAGCCTGCAGAAACTGCGGGAATCCGCGCTGCAAGAAGACGGAGTGCTCGCGCTCGTTCGGGAGGCGGCGGCGGCACGCTACGACGAAGGATACGAGCGTGGAGTCCACGATGGCGACGCCGCCCGCATCCTCGAGCGGCTCCTCCAGCTGCATGCCTCGGCGGGGCTCTTGCGCTTCGCGCCGGAGGCGCGCGCGTTGGCTTGTTTGTTCTGGGCCTGTGAGGCCGGGTCCCCGGACCGCGATGCGTGGTTGCGGCGTGGCCGGAGCGTCGGCAGGGTGCGGGCCGCGTTCACACACACACCGGCCGCCGTCGAGCTGGCCGACGACATCGGCCCGGCGCTGCGCGACTTCGGCGAGCGGATCGGCTGGTCGTCCGGATTGGCACCCGAGGCCGCTCGATACCTCGTCGAGGAGCTCGCGACCGACCACCCCCGATTCGTGACGAGCGCCGACGCCGTGACGCTTCGCGATGCGCTCGTGCGACGACTCGAGGACCAGGGGGCGCGCCGGGAGTTCGACGAGGACCTGCGGGCGCTCGGCGACCGTGTCCAGGACCGGCTCGACATCGCCACGGCCTGGGTCCGCGGGCTCGTGGCGAACGACGAGTCGCTGGCGTCGAGTGCGCCGGCGCTGTTGGAGGCGGCGGTGCTGGTGGTCTCGGAAGGCGCCATGGAGAGGGCGACCTCGAGCGCGCAGCTGGCGGTGACCGTCGACGGGCTGCTCGGCCAGCACCGTCGGGTTCGGGACGGGCGGTTGGAGCTGCGTCTCGACGCGTTCCTCTCCCGGGTCGGGGCGTTCGCTCGCGAGCGGGTGCCGGCTTTCCGCGCCTACCGTGAGCAGCGACAACGCTTCGTCGAGGACCAGCGCGAGCGATTGCGGCTCGAGGAGTTCAAGCCCCGGGTGATGAGCGCGTTCGTGCGCAACAAGCTCATCAACGACGTCTACCTGCCGTTGATCGGCGACAACCTGGCGAAGCAGACCGGTGCGCTCGGCGAGGGCAAGCGCACCGACCTCATGGGCATGCTCCTCCTGATCTCACCGCCGGGCTACGGCAAGACGACGTTGATGGAGTACGTGGCAAGCCGCCTCGGGCTCGTGTTCATGAAGGTCAACGGACCGTCGCTCGGGCATGAGGTCACCTCGCTCGACCCGTCGGAGGCCCCGAACGCCACTGCTCGGCAGGAGGTCGAGAAGGTCAACCTCGCGCTCGAGATGGGCAACAACGTGATGCTCTATCTCGACGACATCCAGCACACGAGCCCCGAGCTGCTCCAGAAGTTCATCTCGCTGTGCGACGCGACCCGGAAGATCGAGGGTGTCTGGAAGGGGCGAACCCGCACCTACGACCTGCGGGGCAAGAAGTTCTGCGTCGTCATGGCGGGCAATCCGTACACCGAGGCCGGCGAGATGTTCCGCATCCCGGACATGCTCGCCAACCGCGCCGACGTCTACAACCTCGGCGACGTGCTCTCCGGACGCGAGGAGCAGTTCGCGCTCTCGTTCGTCGAGAACGCGCTCACCTCGAACGGTGCGCTCGCGCAGATGACCTCCCGCGGCATGGAAGACGTCTACCACGTCATCGACATGGCCCGCGGCAAGGAGGTGCCGACGAGCGATCTCAAGCACAATTACTCCGCCGTCGAGCTCGACGAGATGAAGAAGGTGCTCGCGCACCTCTTCGCGGCGCGAGAGGTGCTCCTGCGCGTGAACGTCGAGTACATCCGCTCGGCCGCCCAGTCCGACGCCGACCGGACAGAGCCCCGTTTCCAGCTCCAGGGCTCTTATCGAAACATGAACAAGATCGCCGAGAAGCTGGTCTCGGCAATGACCGCCGACGAGGTCGACGACGTCATCGACGACCATTACAACGGCGAGGCGCAGACCCTGACTACGGGTGCCGAGTCGAACCTGCTCAAGCTCGCAGAGCTCCGGGGCACGCTGACCGAAGAGCAGGACGCCCGGTGGGCGCAGATCAAGGACGGGGTCTCGCGGCGGCGGTTGATGGGCGGCGACGAAGACGACCCGATGACCCGGGTCACCGGCACGCTGGCCGGCCTCGCCCAGGGTCTGCAGGGCATCGAGAAGACCCTCGTGCACGCCGCCGACGATGCCCGCGAGGCGCGCGTGGTCGAGGTGGCGCAGCGGGCGCAGGAGGCCGAGCGGGCCGCCGAGGTCCAGGCCGCCGCCACGAAGGAGGCGCCGTGGGTCGATCCGCTGATGGCGAAGCTCGATACCCTGGCGACGGGCCTCGCGCGCCCCGCGCCCGATCCGGCTCGGTCGATCGCGCCCATCCTGCGGCAGATGGACCAGCGGCTCGCGGCCGCCTACGAGAACCAGAAATCCCACGACGGCAGCGCGGCGCTCGCGCCGGCGCTCGAGCGCCTGGCGAAGAGCCTCGCGCAGCAGGTCACGCCGCAGCAATCGACGGAAGAGGCTTCGTCCTCGGTCGCTGCGCTGGTGCCGGTGCTCGCCAAGCTGAATGCGACCATGGAGGCCAACCTGCAGGTCTCGCGGGCGGCGGCAGCGAAGGGGGCAGCCGAGCCGCCACCGCTGCCTGCCGCAGCTCGAGCACGGGCGGGCGCGGGCGGCGCGCCGGCCGGCCTCAGCGTCGCGACCGAGGAGGCCATCGCGTCGATGCTCGCTCGGCTCGACGCCACGCTCCGCCTGGTCTCGAAGCAGCAGTCCCAGCTCGGTCAGCTGGCGACCCGGATGCAGTCCCAGGCACCGGCGGCTGCACCCCGGCCCGCGGCGGGCGAGAAGGGGCTCCCGGCTCCGGCAGCGGCCTCCGCTGTGTTGTCGACCGGTGGTTGGGATCAGGACGCCGAGCGACTCCTCGGGCAGCAGGTCGCCATCTTCGAGCGAACGATGGTGCCGTTGATCCAGACCGCGACGCGCCAGATGGACGAGGGGCGCGCCGTCAACGCCCGCATGGTCGAGCTCCTCGATGTGTTGAAGCTCTTCATGCAGCACCTGCACCGGCTCAAGCGAGGCGAGTAACCGGTAGCTCGGGCGCCGGCTCGACGAAAGGCACGGGTCGTCGGGTGAGCCGCGGCTCGCCGCCCTGTCGCAGCAGGCGGTCCGTCACGGCGAGGAGCACCCACGTGTACGGGCCGACCGCCCCGGCGAGGTGGAACCACGCGTGAAGCTGCGCGACCTGCAGGGCGTGGTCGCAACCGATCGTGCGCTCGGGAATCCAGAAGAGGGCGAAGCCCCCGAGGTAGGCACCGATCGACCACCAGAAGAGCCGCCGCAGCGCGGGTCCGTGGACCTCGCGGAAGACGACGCGCCACGTGATCACGCTGATGTAGGCGACCACCGCGGCGTAGCTGGCCAGGAAGAACACGAAGTAGTTCGCCACCGCGAAGTAGGCGACGGAGAAGAGCGCTCCGTACAGACCGAGCCCCCAGCCCCAACGGCGACGCCGGCTCGGCGTGTCGTCGGCGTGCCGGGTGCCGAGACAGTAGCAGCAGGCGAGGCCCAGCCAGATCATGGGCAACTCGTCGCTGGCCTGAGACAGCTTCAGGAGAGTCGCGTGGAACGCGGTCGACCCCAGGCCGATCAGGGCGAGACCGAGGAAGCACGCCGCGAATCGTGGCTCGATCGCGCCGCGTCGTCCCCACCAGCGCCACAGCCCGACGGCGCCGGCCGCGAAGATGACCACGCTGGACAACGTGTTCCAGAACTCGGCGATCCACAGGGTGACCGCGTAGTTCGGCTCGCACCAGTCGACCGCGGCGGGTTCGCCGCGCCAATCCCCGTTCATGGGCGTGCCGTTCGTGAGAAGGGAAGCAGGTGGACAGGGAATCGGCGACCGTTACCATGGCCGGACCCTGGTGCCGATCCCTGCGGGCCCGCGGGGCGATGTCGTCCTCCCGGAAGAAGTACGCATCGGCGGCCGATCGGTCGATGCCGCGGAGTTCTTCCGTCGAATCGGTGTCACCGCTATGGTGGCGCGCACCCACTTCCCTACACGCGAGAGACCCCATGGGCACCCCGAGTCGGATTCTGACGTTTTTCTGTGCATTCGTTTTCGCTGCGGCGCTCGGCGCGTGCGACACCTCCGAGGACGACGACGGCGGCACCGACGTTGCCCCTGGCGATACCGGCACCGGTGATACCGGCGGCGACGACGGTGGCGGCGACGACGATACCGGTGGCGACGACGATACCGGCGGCGGCGATGATACCGGCGGCGGCGATGACACGGGCGGTGGCGACGACGGCGGTGGCGACGATGGCGGTGGCGACGATGGCGGTGGCGACGACGGCGGTGGCG
>CAZFPM010000362.1:0-4559 GCA_964520965.1 uncultured Myxococcales bacterium | reverse complement strand
CTTGTCGTTGAGGTAGGTCGCCGCGTTGTCGCACAGATCCTCGAGGAACCACTGCCCCTGCCGCCGGTAGATGCGCGCGTGCCGGCGGGAGATGTGGCCGTCGATGTGGCGGAAGTGCCCGAGATCGATATCCGGATAGTGACCTTGCGACGGGTCTCTACGGCCGATGAGGATCTGGTCGACATCGAGGCGGACCTGACCGGTCATGCGTCCGTCGAAGAAGACCGACTGGCCTCCCTCGACTATCAGCCAGGCCTCGGCCTCGACCGCGAGGTACTCGCCGTTGTTGGAGCTGCGGAAGCGTTGGCGGTGGCGGTCGCCGGGCAGCGGCATCTCCCCTTGCGCTTGATCTTCGACGCTGGCGTCGCGGGGCGGCGGGGTGTCCCCCGGCAGCGGCATCGTGCCGGCGGGCCCGGGTTGCACCACCGGCGACGGAGGCATCGTTCGGTCGAGATCGGCGCGCAGACGGGTCCGCTCCGCCTCCATTGCCTGCTCCAGCGAAGGCGGGTCGCGGAAGAACTCGTCCTCGTCGATCTCGATGCGGCCGCCGAAGTCGTGTCCGCAGATCGGACAGAAGCCGTTCGCGTCCGGCCGAACCCGCTCCCCGCAATCGGCGCACAGGGTCTCCTTGCCGCCGGGGTGCTTCGGGGCACTCGGCTCCGGGACGGGCTGCGGGGCGACCGCCGGTGGCGTGGTGAAGACGAGCTCGGTCCCACAGTCGAGGCAGATCGTCTCGCCCGGCGGCACGGCGGCGTGGCACGACGGACACTGCATCAGGCCTCCTCCTGCGCATCGTCACGAGTCTTCTTCTGGGTGCCCATCTTGAGCCGGTAGAGCTCCTCGTTGTCGACGCTGCCGTCGTCGCGAAGCTTCTTGATCGTGCCCTCCGCGAGCTCCTTCACCGCATCGTTGCCGCGCTTCTTGATCGTCCCGAGGACGCGCATCGCGTCGTCGACCTGACCGACGTCGATCAGCTGCCGTGCTCGGAGCTGTTGTTTCTCGACGAACGCGTCGTTGTATCGACGCTGGACCCGCGGATCGACCGTCATGAACGCGCGCTCGTCGTCGCCGTATTCCACGACGATGCGGCCCGTGAGCTCCTGGTCGAAGAGCGCCGCGGCCGGCACGTCGTACCGAACCTCGACCTCGGCCACCAGCTTGCGCCCCCCGGTGTCCTGCGGATGGACGATCGTGAACATCATCTCCAGTCCGGCCTTCCGCTCCACGTCGGCGAGGCGATGGGTCCACGAGCGGTCTGGCCCGAGCCGCGCGAGCCCGTGATAGATGACCTTCGGGTGGGTCTGGTAGAAGTCCGTGATCCGATGGTCACCGCGGAATCGCAGCGTGATCCGCGTGTTGTCCGTCAGCTGGTTCTGGATGCTCGAGAGCTGGTCGAGGAAGTTCGAGATCGCCGAGTTCAGGTAGTGCGGGTCGATGTACTCGGCCGCTCCGCCCGAGTAGGCCGCGATCTGATCCATGAAGTTCATGTCGAATTCGCCGCCGAAGCCGAGCGACACGATCGACACCCGCGCTGCGCTCACCTGCCGGGCGATCTCCAGCGTCTGCTCCGGATTCGAGGCGAAGCCGTCGGTGAGCAGGATGATCCGGTTGATCCGCGTCGGATGCACGTGGCGTTGGAGCTCCTCCATGCCTCGACGGAGCCCCAGCGCCATGTTGGTGCCGTAGCCGCGTCGGCCGTGGGCCCAGACGTAGGGATCGGTGACCCGCTCCAGGCTACCTCGTTGGGCTCCGCTGACGATCGGGTGCACGACCTCGGCGTCGTCGGCGAAGCCCACGATGCCCAGGTTGTCGTGGGGACCCAGCCGTTGGATGATCGCCCGGGTCGCCGCCAGGACCTGCTCGATGGGCTGGCCCGTCATCGATCCCGAGTCGTCCAGCACGAGCACGATATTGGTCTCGGTGGGTCCGACGGTGAGCTGCCGCGCAGGCTGAAGCGCGACCAGCACCTGGTTCACCGTCTCCGGGTTGCGGGAGAGGATGTGCTCCCGGAGGAGGGCGACCTGCAATAAGAGATGGTCCGCGGACATGCGTCGGGGTGCGCGAGCGACGTAGGAGACTCGATCACGACGATAGCGACCCCCGCGCCGAGGTGGTAGCCCGGCGGCGTCGACGCGCCCTGATCGCCGAGCCGCGGGTTCAGTCGGCAATGGTGGGAGCGCGTTCTTCTGCGTAGAGACGCTCCACCAGCGCCGTCGAGCGTGGGAACTGCTCGCGCCAACGGGCCGCGTCGTCTGCCATCGGCTTCGGAAGGCGATCGCGGATCGGGAGCACCGTGGCTGCACGGCCGCATCCGTAGTTGTCCGGCCAGATCCAGACGCCGGACAGCGCGGCGAACGTCAGGTCGACGAAATTCGGATCGGGACCCGTGAGCAGGTGCTCGCGACCGTCCGCCAACATCACCTCGATGTCGTCCAGCAGCGCCTCGATGCGTCGCGCGCTCCGCTCCCGCGTGTCCGGATCGATTCGGAAGACCCGAACCATGAAGAACGCCAGCACGGGGTAGAACACCCGCACTGCGAGGCGCTCCCACCAGGGAACCTCGGGGTCCCGGACGCCCCAGGCTAGCAGCGCAACCTGCCGATGTTGGAGCAGGTGCGCGTAGAGCCACTGTTGGAGATCGACGCCGTAGCGGTCCAGGCGTCGCTCCAGCGTCAGCGCGTCGACCGACGGGCGGAGAAAGAGCGCCCGCTCACCGAAGTGCACGCCATAGCGTCCCCACAGGTAGCGGAGGATCTCCGCCGAGTTGCCGATCGACGAGACCACGAGCCCCGTGCGGAAACGGAGCCTCGGGACCGTGCGACCGGTGAGCAACACACCAAGCACGCCGGCGCTCTTGCGCTCGACGTAAGCGACCCCGAGCCGGTCGAGCGACCATCGGACCTTCTCGACGAAGTGGCTCGCCGTGATGCTGTCGAGCACGAGCTCCGGCTGCCGTCGCCTCCGGAAGAACGGCGCCATGTGATGAAGCCAACGCCAGATCAGCGCGGCGACGACGAGGAGAGCCGCCACGGCGACCCCCAATTCGAGCGCGGCGACGATCACCGGAAGCCCCACGACCACGACCCAGACCGCCACACTGAACGGGACCGTCGCCGGTTCCGGCGCCGCTGCTCGCGCCGCCTCGACCTGGTCGGAGCCGTCGCTCATCGCACCTCGAAGGAGAAGGAGTAGTCCGCGGTCTCGTGGGCCGAGCGTCCATACACCACGATGAAGTAGTTCCCCGCGGTGCTGACGTTGGTCGAGAACTCGACGCGCGCATCGTCCGACTCGCCGTCGTGGAAGAGCGAACGCCAGGACCCGCGCAACATCACGAAGTCGAGGTTTCCTGCGCGGTCGTCGTACTCGAACGTCGCTGAGAACTGCTGTCCGTCAGCCAGCCGTCCGACCGAGATGACGTCGAAGTCCCCAGGGCACAGGGTCCCCTCGGCCGTCGCGCCGCGGGCGAGTGCCCGCGCGGTCTCCAACGTGTCGTCGTCCAAGCCGTCGGCGCGCTCGGCGGCATCGTCGGCGCAGCCGGCATCGGCGATGGATACGATCGAGAGGGCGTAGTCGTTGGTCGTCGCCGGGGTCAGGCCCCGCACCGCCACCGCGTATGTCCCCGGGAGGTCGGCGCGGAAGTGGGCTCTGCGGCCGTTCGGGAGCCCGGCGTCACCGAAGGGTCCCGCGAACGACGGGCTGATCTCGACACCGTTTCGCCAGATCTTCGGAAAGAGGTCACGGCTCGGCTCCCCTTCGAAGACCACCGACGCCGCGATCGTGTCTCCGGGCGCTGCGTCGATGCGGTAGAAGTCGACCTCACCCCCACAGAGCTGGCCCGCTCCCACGTGAGGCAGCGCCCCGATCTCGGCGCCGGTCCCGGGTGTGTTGTTCGGCTCGAAGGCGTCGACTCCGCACGTCCACCCCTCGTGCTCGGCGCTCACGGCGACCGCATAGGCAAGCCCTGCGGGAGCCGAGACGCGAACCGCCGGTGTTCCCCCGGCGTTCCAGAGGGCAGCGGAAGACTCCCCGATGGGCCATCCGTCGCCGGCCGCCGCGAACCGCCCGTCGGCGAGGGCGCCGTACTCGAATTCCAGCCTCCCACCCGCCGAGCCGACGACGGCCGACAGGCGAGCGCCCGCCGGTGCTCCAGACAGGGCGAAGTGTTCGAACCCACCGCACGAAAAGCGGTGCGCGGTCTCGCCAGCGGCGAGCGCGACGGGGGCACCGGGCGGCGCAGCGACGCAGTCGAGGCAGACCCCGCCGTCGTCGATGACGCCGTCGCAGTCACCGTCGAGTCCGTCGCACCGCTCCTCGGCACCGGCAAAGACCGTGGCGTCGTGCGGTCGACAGTCGGCCCCGTCGTCGCATCCTGGTCCGTGCCCGTCGCCGTCGCGGTCGACGCACACGACCTCGTCGACGCAATCGCCGTCGACACAGATCTGGGCGCCGCGGCACGCGATGATCCCCGACGGCCGGGCGCAACCATCGGGTCCGGGCTCGCACTCGACCCGCCCGCTGGCGTCGCCGGTACACTCCCGTGTCCCGGGCGTGCACTCGTC
>CAZFPM010000361.1:0-4609 GCA_964520965.1 uncultured Myxococcales bacterium | reverse complement strand
CGGCACGGCGGACTGACGCCCGAGCAGCTGAAGGACGCTCCGGTCGTGTTGTGGGACGGCTACTGCTCGGTCCACCAGGGCTTCGCGGTGGAGCACGTCGAGCATTGGCGCGCCGAGCGCCCGGACATCCGCGTGGTGGTGCACCCCGAGTGCGCGTTCGAGGTGGTCCGCGCGGCCGATGCGTCGGGGTCGACCCACCGCATCATCGAGCTCGTCTCGGGGGCCGAACCGGGGACGGCGTTCGCGATCGGCACCGAGATCAACCTGGTCAACCGCCTCCGGTTGAACCACCCGGACCGGTTTGTCGCCTCGCTGAGCCCGTTCCAGTGCCTCTGCGCGACGATGTATCGCATCCGGCCGCCCTACCTGCTCTGGATCCTCGAGGAGCTGCTCGAAGGCCGCGTGCGGCAGCGCATCACCGTCGACGCCGAGGTCGCGGCCGATTCCCGGCTGGCCTTGGAGCGCATGCTGGAGCACGGCGCCGCCAGATGAACATCTATCTCGACCACAACGCGACGACCCCTCCCGACGAGCGCGTCATCGAAGCGATGGCGCGCGTGATGCGCCACGCCTGGGCGAACGCCTCCAGCGCGCATGCGCGCGGGGGAATGGCAGCCGAGGTCGCCGCCGGAGCGTCCCACGCGCTCGCCGGTCTCCTGGGCTGCGCGCCGGCGGAGATCGTGTGGACCTCCGGAGGCACCGAATCCCTGAACCTCGCGATCATGGGGCTCGCGCGCATCGGCGACACCCGTGGGCACATCATCGCGTCGGCGATCGAGCATCCCGCGGTCAGGGCGCCCGTGCGTCAGCTGGAACGTGAGGGTCACGCCGTCACGTGGCTCGGCGTCGACGTCGGCGGCCAGGTCAGTCCCGACGAGGTGCGGCGCGCGCTGCGCCCGGACACCATGCTCGTCTCCGTCATGTGGGCGAACAACGAGACCGGCGTCATCCAGCCGGTCGCAGAGATCGGCGCGCTCTGCCGTGAGGCTGGGGTCCCCTTCGTCTGCGACGCCGTGCAGGCGGCGGGCAAGACTCCGGTCAGCTTTCGCGACGCGCAGGTCGACCTCATGGCGGTCGGTGCTCACAAGCTCCGCGGCCCGAAGGGGGTCGGCGCCCTGGTCGTGCGGCACAGCGTGGTCCTCGAGCCCGTCTTGCGCGGCGGGTCGCAGCAGAAGGGCCGCCGTCCGGGGACGCTCGACGTACCCGGCATCGCCGGCTTCGGGGTCGCGGCTGACATCGCGTCCGACGCCTTGCGCACCGGTGTGTTCGACCGCGTCGCGGAGCTGCGCGACGCGCTGATCTCCCAGGTGCTGACACGGTGCCACGACGCCTATGTGATCGGCACCGAGCCCCGCCTCCCGAACACGGCAAACATCGTGTTCCCCGAGACGTCCGGCGAGGTGATCTCGCAGCTGCTCGACAGCCGCGGTATCGTGGTATCGACGGCCTCGGCATGCGCCGCCGGCCGCGCGGAACCGAGCCAGGTGTTGCGGGCGGTCGGTGTCCCGGCAGAGGAGCTCCGGAGCGCCGTTCGTTTCTCCCTCGGCCCCGCGACGACGGCGGCCGAGATCGACGAGGTGGCGAACGTGCTTCCCGGCATCGTCGACCGCGCACGGAACACGGGGTTCGCGGTCGAGAGCGGTGCGGTGGCGCCGGTATGACCCCGTCCGATAGATACGACTTCGTCGTCTTGGGGAGCGGCGTCGCCGGCCTCTGGTTCGCCCTCCACGCCGCCGACCACGGGCGTGTGCTCGTCGCGACCAAGTCCGAGCTCTTCCTGTCGTCGTCGAGCCGCGCCCAGGGAGGCGTGGCCGCGGTCATGGACCCGGAGGACACGCTCGAAGCGCACGCGCGGGACACTCACGTCGCCGGCGCGGGCCTCTGCGACTCCGACGCCGTGCACGTGGCCGTGTCCGAGGGGCCGGCGGAAATCCGCGCGCTGGTCGCCCTGGGCGTAGAGTTCGCCTGTACCCACGAGACCGGCGAGTTCGACCTCGGCCGTGAGGGCGGCCACAACGCGCGCCGTGTGTTGCACGCGGGCGACATCACGGGGGCGGTGATCCAGGAGTCGCTGATCGACGCCGTCAGCGGCCGCGAGAACATCGACATCCTCGAGCACCACACGGCCGTCGATGTCGCGGTCGTCGGCGAGGGTGAAGATCGGCGGTGCGTCGGTGTGTGGCTCGTGGACAACGAGAGCGCCGACCTGCGCTTCGCGTCTGCCCGTGCGACGGTGATCTCCACCGGCGGATGTGGGCGGTTGTTTGCACACACGACCAACCCCGACGTGGCGACCGGCGACGGCGTGGCGATGGCCTGGCGGGTCGGATGTGCGATCCGGAACATGGAGTTCATCCAGTTCCACCCGACGGCGTTGAATCATCCGCAGGCCGATGGGTTCCTGATCTCCGAAGCCCTCCGCGGCGAGGGCGGTGTCCTGGTCAACAGCCGGGGCGAGCCCTTCATGGACGACATCCACCCGCTCGCCAGCCTGGCACCGCGGGACATCGTCGCCCGGGCGATCGTGTCCGAGATCGCGATGACCGGTCCGGTCTACCTCGACATGACGAAGGTCGACCCGGAGTTCCTCGTCGAGCGCTTCCCGGCGATCCACGAGCGGTGCATGGATCTCGGCCTCGACATGCGACAGCGGCCGCTTCCCGTGGCACCGGCCGCGCATTTCTCATGCGGCGGTATCGCCACCGATCTGCACGGCCGCACCGGCGTGGCCGGCCTGCTCTCGATCGGCGAGGCGGCCTCGACGGGGCTGCACGGCGCCAACCGTCTCGCGTCGAACAGCCTCCTCGAGGGGTTGGTCTTCGCCCGCCGCGCCGTTGCGGTCGCCACCGAACAGCCGGCCCACGGATTCAGCCAGGAGCGCCCTGACTGGTCGGGTGCCACGGAGATCTGGGAGCGTGATCGCGCCGAGATGCGCATCATGCGCGACGAGCTCCGGCGCCTGATGTCCGGCCGCGTGGGCATCGTGCGCACGAACCGCTCCCTCGACGGTGCCTCCCGCCGCCTCGCGCTCCTCTACGACGAAGCCGAGTCCTGGGTGCGCGACCTGGTGCCCGAGCGAAGCGTCGTGGAGTTGCGGAACCTGATCACCGTCGGCCGGTTGATCGTCGCCTCGGCGCGGCAGAGACAGGAGAGCCGCGGGCTGCACTACCTGATCGATGCGCCTGCGCCGGAAGGGGAGACCGGGCGCGACGTGATGCTGGAGCCAGCCGAGACCTGGGCCGACTGAAGGCGGTCTCGGCCTACCAGGCGACCCCGAATCGAAGCCCGCGCCCGGCGACGGCCACACTCACCACTGCGCCGTCGGCACCCTCGAGGCGCCGCACGAGGCGGTCCTCGGGGCCGGGCAGCAGGCCCACGGTCAGGGCGATCCCTGCGGAGACCCCGCCGAGGACGGCCAGCGTGCGCCGAGCGGTGGAGACATCGGCATCGGTTCCCGCGAGGGTCTCGAATCCGGCGATGTCGCTGCCTTGGGAGGCATCGTCGACCAGGGCGGCGCTGAGCAGGAGGCCCGCCGCTGTGGCGCCGAACCCGATCGCTCGGAGTGCGCGTGCCCGGTGCGCGACGGTGCGACGTTGCGCGACCCACGCCCGAATCGTCGCCTCGTCCGCCTCTTCGTCGGCCAACGCCTGTGCGCGCAACTCCGCATCGGCGAGCGGGCGGGCGAATCCGACGATGCCGATGGTCATCGAGCTGAGACCGCCGGTGAGCAGCAGAGCGCCGAACACGGCGTCGTCGGCGGCGTAGACCCACTGGATCCGGTGAGCTCGAGCGCGCCACCGACGGCGCCGACGGTGCCGGTCGCCAGCGACAGCGACGACTGCACCAGCCGAGCCCGCCGGTAGCTCCGCACGAGCGCGGCCGGTACATCCTCCCAACGGCTGATCTCCCCAATGCGGACGGGCTCCTGAGCGCGCGCGTCGCCGGTCGGGGCGAGGGCGAGCGAGAGGAAGACGAGGGCGATCAGGGCGGTTCGGCGCATGGAGGCATCGTACCGCGTGTCGGCGCGGGGCGCACCGATCAGGCCGGCTTGGGTTGCGGTGCCCGGCCGGCGCCGCCAGCCAGCGCCCCGCTGCCGGGCGGTCGGACGCCTGTCTTGACAACCCCGCCCCGCAAGCTAGTTTCCAGCGACTCCGCTGCGGCGGGGATCGGGCGTATAGCTCAGTGGGAGAGCTCCTGCCTTACAAGCAGGTGGTCACTGGTTCAATCCCAGTTGCGCCCACTAAGGATTTCAATGGGTTATGCGCCTATCGCAGAGTGAGCGATTCCGTGGAGTGCACGTGGAGTGCACAGCGCAAGGCACCCAGCACATCGGGAGGGAGCAGCCGTGACCGCCTCGGATGAGCGACCGTCGTGGGCCCCGTCCCCCGAGCAGGCGAACAAGCTAGGTGAGCTGTGCGTCTTCGACCGGTATGCGGACCAGGACCGGATCGCAGACTTGATGGGGCAACTCGGCGTGCTGCGCCGGAAGTACCAGATGCGCTGCTACCTATGGGGGCCCGGCGTCGAAGGCGTGTTAGTCGATCGGCTTCGGCTGAAGGTGAGCGGGATTGCGCTGGCGGGCAGGGAAGTGTTGGACCTCCTGGCCTCG
>CAZFPM010000360.1:0-4617 GCA_964520965.1 uncultured Myxococcales bacterium | reverse complement strand
CGCCCGGTCGCGCTACGAGCAGGCCCTTTCCGTCCGTCCTGGCCACGTCCGCGCCATCGATCACCTGGCGCAGCTTCATGCCGCGACCGGGGACTGGAACGCGCTGGTCGCGCTCCTGGAGCCCGCGGTGGCCCGTGACGACCGGATCGAGGGTTGGCTCGGGCTCCTCATCGACGCGATGCTGCGCGCGGGGCTCTACGAGCGGGTCGTTCCCTACGAATCCCAGCTCGCGCTGTCCCGGCCGAGCGACGACCCGTTGAACTTCCGCGTCGCCGAGCGAGCGCTGCAATTCCCAGGATCGCTCCCACCGGAGACCGTCCTGCGACACGCGGAGCTCGCGGTGGAGCACGTCGGAGGGGCGCCGCTGGCATATCGGATGGCGCTCTTCGACGCCCTCCTCGGTGTCGGCCGCACCGAAGAGGCGGAGGAGATGCTCGACGTGGCCGACGAACTCTTCCCGAACGCGGACGAGATCTCGGACCGCCGCCGGAGACTCCGTTGACCGAGAGCGGCGCGGACGCCGGATACCGAGTCCCGCGGCCCCGCTCGAGTCGGTTCGCGCTCGTCGGCGGACTGCTGCTCGCACTGTCGGGCGCAACCTGGCCGCCTGCCGCAGCGCGCGCGTCGGACCTCGTGCTCGCAGAACACGGCATGGTCGCCGCGGACAACCTCGTGGCCAGCGAGGTCGGAGTCGAGGTCATGCGCGCCGGCGGCAACACCGCGGACGCCGCCGTAGCGGTCGGTCTCACCCTCGGCGTGGTCAACCCGTTCGCATCAGGCATCGGCGGGGGCGGATTCGTCGTGTTCCGGGACGGGGAGACCGGCGACGTGTTCGTGCTCGACTTCCGAGAGACCGCCCCTGCTGCCGCACACCGCGACATGTTCGTCATCGACGGACAACACGATCCAGACGCGTCGGTCTACGGCGGGCTCGCGGTTGCCGTCCCCGGAGAGGCCGCCGGTTGGTGGGCCCTTCACCAGCGGTTCGGACGACTGCCGTGGCACGATGTGGTGGAGCCCGCCCGCCGGCTCGCGGCCGACGGATTCCGCGCCGGTCCGCTGCTCGAGGAGCGGCTGCGCACGGACGCGCGCTTGTCTGAGTTCTCGCCGTTGGTCGCGGAGTTCACCGTGGCCGACGAGCTCGCCGTCGAGGGTGATCTCATCGTTCGGAGCCGGCTCGGTGAGGCCCTCGGTCGATACCAGGACGACGGCCCCGCAGGCTTCTACGAGGGCCCCACGGCGAACGACATTGCCGACACGGTCCGCTCGGCCGGGGGCGTCGTCACGCTGGAAGACCTCGGCGGGTACGCCGTTCGGTGGCGCGACCCGATCGTGAGCGAGTACCGGGGCCACACGATCTACGGCGTCCCTGCCCCTTCGAGCGGCGGGATCGTGATCGCTCAGACGCTTCGCGTGCTCGAGCACTTCGCCCTCGACCGCCTGTCTTTCGACGACCCGATCACCGCGCATATCGTCATGCAGGCGTTCGCCCACCTCTTCGCGGACCGCGCGAGCGAGCTCGGGGACGACGCGTACTGGGACGTGCCGGTCGATCACCTCCTCGGCGACGAACGCAGAGACCAGATTCTCGACGCATACCGACCGACTCGGACGCTCGACGTCACCGACTACGGCCGCCTCGTCGGCACACCGGACGACCACGGCACCTCGCACTTCTCCGTGGTGGACCCAGCAGGCGACGCGGTCGCGTGCACGGTCACGATCAACACCGGGTTCGGCTCGCACCTGATCGGGGCCGAGACCGGGATCGTGCTCAACAACGAGATGGACGACTTCGCGTCCCAGCCGGGGGTCCCCAACGCGTACGGGCTGGTCGGGAGCGAAGCCAACGCCGTCGCACCCGGGAAGCGTCCGCTGTCGTCGATGTCGCCGACCATCGTCGTTCGCGACGACGCCCTCGTGGGCGTACTCGGCGGCTCGGGCGGCCCGTTGATCATCACGGAGACATTGTTGGGCCTGATCCGGATGATCGATTTCGACTCCGACGCCTCGGCGGCGGTGTCCGGGCCGCGATTCCACCACCAGTGGCAACCCTTCGTCGCCTTCGTCGAGGAACACCCCGCGGCGCGCTGGGCGGACGGGCTCGCGGGGTTCGGCTACGCAGTGCAGGAGCGGCCCCTGGGCTCGGCGTTACAGATCATCTGGGAGCACGCCGACGGCTGGCAGGCGGCGTCCGATCCTCGGAAGCTCGGAGCACCCGCCGGCTACTGATACCCGCCGCCGGAGGGTGGGGGCGGCGGCCTGCGGCCGCGGGTACCGCTCGACGAGTGGGCCGAACTGCGGCCTGCGACGGCGGAAACTTGCCGGAACGCCCTTAGTTGGAGAATCTAGGAGACCGGCTTCCGGCTGAGCAGTAGGTACCCGACGCCCCCGCGTCCATTCGCATGGTAGACCGCAGCGACCTGACCGGCATGACTCTCGAGCTCGATCACAAGTATCGAGTCGGGAACATCGTCCATCGCGGGGCTATGGTGACGACGTACGCGGGCGTGTGGGAGCTCTTCGACCTGCCGATCCACGTGCGGTCGTACGAGTCCCTGATCAAGCTCCGCCTTCGCCACCGAGACACGACGCGTATCCGGTGGGCTATCGAGTCCGAGGCGGGGAAGGTCCGCGGCCCGAATCTCCCCGACACGATCGACGCCGGGATCGAGGACCCGACCAAGCCTTTCCTCGTGTTCCGCCTGCCCGAGGGCGATCTGCTGTTGAATCGCCTCCGCGTCGAAGGGCGCTTCGACGCCGATCGCGTCGTGCCAGTGATCACCGGGGTCGCCCGCGCGTTGGGAGTCTGTCGCGAGGTCGGCATGATCCACCGCGGCCCGACTGCGGACCGTGTATGGGTCGGCGACGACGGAGAGATCGTGCTGCTCGGCGTCGGCGAGGTGCTCTATCGCGACGACACGATCTCGATGTCCGGCGCCCCGTCGACCGAGCTGCTTTGGCACATCCCGCCGGAGAGCTTCACGGTGTCGCAACGGCGAACCGACGACGACGAGGACGGTGACCGGGCCACCACGCTGAGACTGCGGACCCGGCCGGCGGGGACCCTGCAAGGGCGGGTGCTCGAAGACGACCCCCGGGCGGAGGTATATGCCCTCGGCTGCCTCGCGTACCACGCCCTGAACGCGCACCACCCCTTCTTCACGAGCATGGATGACCCGACCGAGGGCATCCACGCCACCATCCGCGACCGACCGCTCGAACCCCGCGGCATCGATCCGGACGACGACGTCTGGCTGGTCGTCCAGCAGGCGCTCTCGCGCGACCCGAAGGACCGATTCGCGTCGCCTCAGGAGTTCGCCGAGGCGTTCGCCGAGGCGGTACACGGAGCCACGCCGGCCGCGGTCGAGCCCGCCGTCTCCGACGGGGTCGACGAGTACGAGGAGCCCCCGTCGGTCGACGAGATCGGCGCATTGGAGATCGTCAGCGCCGAGCGCGACGCGTACTCGGTCTGGGCGTGGCGGCTGACGGCCATCATCTTGTTCGCCCTCGTCGGCTTCCTGATGGCGCGCGATCATCTGCGCGGACACACCTTGTTGTTGACCTCCGTGCCTCCGGGGCTGGAGCTCGGTGAGGAGGTGGGGCACACGCGCCAACCGATCGGGAAGACGCCGGTGTTGTTGCTCGACCGCTCCCTCTCCGAGCCGCTGCGCTTGTTCGCGATCGGCCCTGACGGGGCCGAGGGGGGGACATCGACGTATCATCCGGGCCTGTTCCAGGATCTTGGCCGTTGCCGCTCCGCGCTGCTCGAGCTCCAGTACCCCGAGGTAATGGAGTTCGACATCGACGACCTGTGACTGCTCGGGCCTGGGCGCCGATCGCCGCCTACGTCTCCGTCGTCCTCGCACTCAGCGGCCTCTCGGTCCCCGGGCCTCCGGTCAACCTGTTCGTCCTGCAGGACAAGGTCGCGCACGTGATCGAGTTCGCCGGTCTCGGCGCCCTGGTGTCGCGTGCGGTTGCGCTCGAAGCGCCGTGGGCGAAGCCGTCGGCGCGCGTGTCGATAGCGGTCCTGCTCGCCCTCGGGGCCGGGGCCGCGGACGAGTTGTTACAGAGCTACATCCCGTTTCGGACAGCCGACCTCGCTGACCTCGGAGCCGACGCGGTGGGCGCACTGATCGGCGGCCTCATCCACGTGAGCCTGCGCCCACCACAGACGCGGTCCGCTGCCCCGAACGCCGACCCGGAGCCGACCGATGCCGACCAAGATCGTCGTCCTCGATAGCCACCCCCTGGACGTCGGCGACCTCGATTGGACACCACTGACCGCGCTCGGCGAGCTCGCCCTGTACGCAGCGACGGATCCGGGCGACGTCGGCGAGCGGATCGCCGACGCGACCGTCGTGTTGACCAACAAGGTGCGCCTGACCGCCGCGGCGCTCGACGCCCACCCGACGGTCCGGCTCGTCAGCGTGCTCGCCACCGGATACGACGTGGTCGACCTCGCCGCGGCGAACCGGAGCGGCGTGACCGTGTGCAATGTCCCCGCGTACAGCACGAAGTCCGTCGCACAACATACGATCGCCTTGATGCTGGAGCTCGCACGAGCTCCCGGCGCGCACGCCGCCGACACCCGCAACGGCGGTTGGAAGCGGGCGA
>CAZFPM010000359.1:0-4651 GCA_964520965.1 uncultured Myxococcales bacterium | reverse complement strand
TCGCCGCATTCGCCGGCACGCTGCAACGGCGCGGTCGCTCCGCACCGTTGATGCTCGCGGCGCTCGACCTCCACCTGGACACGGCACGCCAGATCGTGGTGGTGGTGCCCGAGGGGGACAGTGGGGTCGAGGATCTGCTCGCGGAGCGCCGTCGCCGCTTCCTGCCACATACCGTGACTGCGGTGGTCGCCGTCGACGCGGTCGAGGGGGCCGCGACCACGGTGCCCATCGTGGAGCACAAGGTGGCCCGCGAAGGCCGGGCGACGGCGTACGTGTGCGAACGAGGGCGATGCGAAGCGCCGACGAGCGACCCGGCTGTGTTTGCGACGCAGCTCGAGCTCGTCGAGCCCCTCTTCGACGACGACACCGCCCGGCGGCCGATCCGAATCCCGTCACCCCGCCGCTGACCTGACCCCCGGTCCGCCGCCGGCCCACGCGAAGGCCATATGCCCACGAACACCTTCCCCATCCTCGATCCACACATCCACCAGTGGGACCAGCGTCGCACGCCGCGCAAGGGCTCCCCGCTGGTGAAGCTGCTCGGCTGGCACCCGCGTCTGATGTTGTGGGCCGCGCAGCGGCTCTTCCCCGCCGATCTCTATGGGTTCTTCGGCAGCGGCGAGCATGTGCTCGGCGACTACCTGCCCGCGGACTACCGGGCCGACACCGGGGGCCGCGACGTGGTCGGGTTCGTCCACATCCAGGCGGGATGGGAAGAGGCGGGACCCATGGGCCCTGTCGGCGAGACCCGTTGGCTGGAGAGCCTGGGCACGCCCATGCTGTCCGCGGTCGTGGCCCACGCGGACCTCGGGCTCGGCGACGACGTCGAGGCGGTGTTCGCGGCACACGCCGACACGAGCCCCCGACTCCGGGGCATCCGGTATATGCTGGCCAACCATCCGGATCCGGGCATCCACAGCTTCTGTGAGGATCCGAACATCACCCGCGACGCCGCCTGGCGGGCCGGTTTCGCGAAGCTCGCGGAGCACGACGACGCCGGCCCGGAGAACCTCGGCGTCTCGGACGACGGGGTGCGGATCGCGTTCACGGCGACGTACGACGAGAGTGCTCCCAGCCCCGAGCACGACGTGATCCACGTGCTCACGTCGGGGGACGGCGGCCTGCAGGTCGTCGACAGCGGAACCTGGGTGTTCGCGACGGCGATGAGCGGAGACGGGCAGACCTTCTTCTACGAGATCGAGCGCGGCGCCGGCTCCGAGCTGATGTCGGCGCTGTGGGGCGGCACCCCGACAACCGTGGTTCCCGGCGATCTCGGCCGGTCGACGAACACCCGCGGGGCGCGCCTGTCGGTGGCCACGGACGGCTCCCGGGTCTTTCTTGGCGACGACGGCCGCGATGTGAGTCGCGACGGCGCGCCCCGCGTCCCCTTCGCATCGGGGTGGAATTTCACGATCGGCTTCTGGCTCAACAAGGGCACGGCGAGCCGCGGCGGCGACCGGATTGCCTACGTCACCGGGATCGACGGCCTCAACCAGCTCGCCGTGCTCGAGATCGGCGTGTCGGCGGAGGGTCATCCGTCGTTCGACCGGGCCCGCATCACGCCCTCGCCGATCACCGCCGGCGGCCCGCTCGCCGTCATGGAGGCCGAGGTCACCGGTGGGCCGTCGCTGGATTGGGGACCGAACGTGCGTCTGAGGCGCGAACAGGATCGCGAGGACTCGATCAGCCAGGGAGGCTGGGACCTACACGACGACGGCGCGAGCGGCGGTGATGTCACCGCCGGCGACGGTGTCTACACCCAGCAGTACATCGGCACGACGGACACCGCGCTACCCGCCGGTCGGCGGACCGTCCGCATAGCCGGCTCGGTGGGCGTGGAGGGCGAGCTGCGGACCCTCATCGCCGCCGATTTCGAGATCCTGACGCTGGAGTGACCGGACGCGTGGCGGCGATCGGCCGCCGAACGGGTCCGCCAGGCGGCGCATCGGGCGCCGCCTGCACACCGCACATTACGGCGCCTCTCCCCCGATGAACTCCGGGTCGCACCACACGTCCCGAGGTTGTCCGCGGAACGTGTTGTCGCGCAACGTGTTGCGTGTCTCGAGCGACGCGTAGTCCGAGATCGCCTCGGCGGGCGGCGGGCATTCCTCGAAGCCCCAGACCAGAACACCGGCGAAGTGCCCTTCGACGACGTTGTCACGCACGACGGTGCGCACGGACCGCGCCGGAAAGCCGTCGTCCTCGTCCGAGATCTCGATTCCGCCGCCGCCGTGGTTGTTGCGGATCTCGTTGCCGACGAGCTCGACGTCGACGCTGCCGTCGACCCAGATCCCGCCATCCCAATAGTCGCCTTCCAGGAGCAGCCAGTTGGCCTCGATGCGGTTGTTCTCGACGAGGGTGTCGTGCCCGTCCTCGACGAGGACCCCGGCCCCGCGGTTGTAGTACATCACGTTGTCCCGAACGATGCCGGAGCTCTCGAAGGTGTTGACGGCCGTGCCGAGTGCGCGGGCACCGAGCACGGTTGCGCGTGATGGGCCGTTGTCCACGAAAGCCGAGCGCTCCACGACGTATTCCTCGACCGCGAGCAGGTTGATCCCGAAGCCTTCGTCCTCGGCATCCTCGTCGACACTGCATCGCCCGTTTCCCTGCACGACCGCGGCCCGGAGCACGATGCGCTCGCCATCGAGCGCGTAGACGCCCGAGTCGGTGAAGCCCCGCACCTCGACGCGCTCGATCACGACGTTGTCCGACTCGACGAGGGCGATCCCGTGCGTGCGCCAGCCGTCGCCGGAGATCACGACCGGAGCGCCCTCCTCCGGCTCACCGCGGATCACGATCGGCGCACCGTCCGGATCGCCGAGCAACGCGGCGACCACCCCTTCGTGGTAGGTGCCCGGGAGCAGGTGCACGGTCTGGCCGGGCTTCGCGCGGCACACGCCGTCGGTGAGCCCACCCAGTGGGTCCGTGCGATCAGCTCCGCCGCCGGTCCCGTCCGGCGAGACCCAGATGTCGTCTCCCGGCAGCGCGGCTTCCTCGTTCGCCAGGCACTCGGTGACCCCGACGAGCGCGATCTCGGTGTGTCCGATCCGCGGTGGCACCGGACGAGCGTCGCATCGCCAGTCCTGGTCGTCGTCGGCGAGCCCGGGTTCGGTCGGCGCAGGAAAGGGGTCCTCGCCCCTCTCCGGCACGCGCTGGTTCCAGCCGGCATCCTCGGGCGGTGTGAACGCCCCGGCGTCGCCCGGCCCGATGCGATAGCTGTCGTCTTCCCAACCGCCTCCTCCACCGCAGGCTGTGGCAATGGCAGAGACGAGCGTCGCGACGAACGTGCCCAAGCGCAGCGCCCGGCTCCGGGCTGGAACTCCAGGTGCCGCGGTTCGAAGGTGGCGCATCGTCTTCCTCTCGGAATTCGGGGTGGCCGCCGACGCGCCCGCCCCGAGCGGAGCGTCGCTTCGCTGCCCTTGATCGCCCACCGCGAGCCGTCGGCTATCCGGTGCTCCGCTCGGGGCGGGCCGGACCGCCAGACCAACGGAGCGGGCGAGGGTCAGCGAAGAGGAGAACGACAGCCGGGTCCGACCGAAGTCAGACCCGGCGCTCACTCAGGGAGCACAACCCGTCTCGTCGGAGCCGTCGGCGCAGTCATCGGTGCCGTCGCAGACGTCGCTCTCGAAGGCGCAGCTCCCGTCGTCGCAGCGGAATCGCGACAAGGAGCACTCGCCGCAGCCGGACTCGTCGGAGCCGTCGCCACAGTCGTTGTCGAAGTCACAGACCCAACCCAGCGGGATGCAGTCGCCGTTGTCGCACGTGAACCGGTCGGCACCGCAATCGCCGCAGCCGGCTTCGTCGGACCCGTCGTCGCAGTCGTTGTCGGTGTCGCAGAGGAGGCCAGCCGAAATGCAGCTGCCGTCGCCGCACTCGAACTCGCCGGCGTCACAGGCCGGGCAGTCGGCCTCGTCGGAACCGTCAGCGCAGTCCGTCGCTCCGTTGCAGACGGCGCTGTCGGGGATGCAGGCGCCGTCGCCGCACTCGAACTCGCCATCGGTGCAGGGGACGTCCGGACAACCCGTCTCGTCGGAGCCGTCGGCGCAGTCATCGGTGCCGTCGCAGACGTCGCTCTCGAAGGCGCAGCTCCCGTCGTCGCAGCGGAATCGCGACAAGGAGCACTCGCCGCAGCCGGACTCGTCGGAGCCGTCGCCACAGTCGTTGTCGAAGTCACAGACCCAACCCAGCGGGATGCAGTCGCCGTTGTCGCACGTGAACCGGTCGGCACCGCAATCGCCGCAGCCGGCTTCGTCGGACCCGTCGTCGCAGTCGTTGTCGGTGTCGCAGAGGAAGCCATCCGAAATGCAGCTGCCGTCGCCGCACTCGAACTCGCCCGCGCCGCAGGCCGCGCAATCGGCCTCGTCGGAGCCGTCGGCGCAATCCATCGCTCCATCACAAAGAAATATTTCCTCAACACACACAAAACCATCATCACATTCAAATTCATCAACACTACACACAACCGAGCAGCCCGTCTCATCGGAGCCGTCACCGCAGTCGTCGCTCTCGTCACAGACGGCGTCTTCGGAGACGCAGCTGTCGTCGTCGCAGCGGAACTGCCCCAAGAAGCAATCGCCGCAACCAGCCTCGTCGGAACCGTCGCCGCAGTCGTTGTCGAAGTCGCAGACCCAGCCGAGCGGGATGCAGGAGC
>CAZFPM010000358.1:0-4658 GCA_964520965.1 uncultured Myxococcales bacterium | reverse complement strand
TTGACCCTCAACCTCTTTGGGAATCCGCGGGATTTCCAAAGATGGAAGGTGCAGGGAACTCAGTTTCCTGCTGGGGTTTGGGGCAAAGCCCCAACGCCGTCGCTTACCGTCCAGCAGCGCAGCCGCGGGCGGCGGTCGAGCGGGCCGTGGGGGCGGGCGCTCGGGCGTCGGCGGGGGTGGCGTCGGGGGTCTGGGGGTAGCGCGGGATGTCGGGTTCGGTCGTGGACGGGGGCGGGGTCCCTGCGCCTGCGTCGGCGGCGATCTCGTCGTGCCAGGGGTCGGTCTCGGGGCTGCAGAAGAGGGTGTCGTCGCAGGCGGGATCGTCGCAGTCGGCGAGGCCATCGCCGTCGTTGTCGATCGCGTCGACGCATTCACCGGGGTCGACGAGGCCTTCCTCGCAGCGCAACGCTCCGGTGCAATCGTCGTCGAAGCAGTCGGTCTGTCCGTCGCCGTCGTCGTCTGCCTCGTTGGCGCAGTCTTCGAAGCCCTCGTGCACGCAGCGCAGGGCGCCGACGCAGGCGGGGTCGTCGCAATCGGTCAGCCCGTCGCGGTCGTCGTCGATGCCGTTGTCGCAGATCTCGTCGCGCCAGCAATGGATCGAGTTGGCGCAGTCGTCGTCCAGGCAGTCGGCCGCTCCGTCGAAGTCGTCGTCCTCGCCGTTCTGGCAATCTTCGGGAGACCAGCAGACGAACGCGGGCTCGCAGACGGGGTCTTCGCAGTCCGCGAGGCCGCTGGCGTCATCGTCGATGCCGTTGGCGCAATCCTCGGGCAGGTCGAGGCATTCGCCGTCGTTCATGCAGACCGCGCCGGGACCGCAGGGAGCGCCGGCGCCCCACTCCGTGCAGGGGTCGTCGTCCCAATCGCCGCACTCCTGCCAGCCGTCGTCGAGGCAGCGGAGGGCGCCGAGCTCGCACTGGTTCGAGCAGCACTGACCGGCGCCCCAGCAGGTGCCGTCGCAGGACTGCCGTCCGGACCACTCTCGGCACGGGTCGGCGTCGTGGTCGCCACAAGCGCGGAAGTCGGCGCCGTCGACACACTCGCGCTCTCCGCGGGCGCAGTCGTGGTCGCAGCAGCGGCCGTCGCTCCAGCACGCGCCTCCGCAGGCTCCGCCGCCGCCCCATTCTCGGCAGGGGTCTCCGTCGTGATCGCCGCACACCTGGTAACCGCTGCCGACGCATCGTCGGCTCCCGGAAGAGCAGCCCTCGGAACAGCATCGCCCGTCCGAAAAACACCGCCCGTCGCAGGCTCCGCCGCCGCCCCATTCTCGGCAGGGGTCTCCGTCGTAGTCGCCGCACTGTTGCCAGCCGCCGCCGCGACAGCGCCGCGCGCCGCTGGAGCAATCATGGGAGCACGGTGGGTCGCCGCCGCCGTCGAACCACGGTGTGCGTCGGGCGGCGCCGTCGTGATTGAGCTCGATGTGCAGGTGGTCGTGGTGCGGGTGGGGACCGCCGTATGCGCGGTCTTTGCGGCCGCTGCGGCTGCCGTTCCACTGCCATCGATCCCAGATGATGTACTGGACCCCGATCTGGCTGGCGTTCCGGATGAGCCATGCGCCGATCGGGTCCCCCCGATCGTTGTCGGCCTGACCGCCGTCGAGGCGGACGAAGAGATCGATCGCCCGTCCCGTGCCGTGCACGGAGGTCTGACCGGGGCTGGCGGTGTTCTGGCGGCACGAGTAGCCGCCGTAGCTGCTCGCCTCGAAGTTCCCGACCAGGTACTCGGCGAGCTCTCGGGTCCCCGCGTGGAAAGTGCCGCCGCAGTTGCGCCCGCCCTCCCAGGGCGGGGGGCTATCGTAGCGGACCCACTGGCGCTCCCCCGCGGCACGGACGTCGTCGGGGATCATCCACGGGCCCGCATGCGCAGCGAGTTGGGGCAAGGTGCGCAGCCCATCAGGGTCGAAGGCGGCCGGGAGATCATGTGTGGAATCCGGAGTGTCGCGGCACCCCGGCGAACAGGCGAGCACGAGCGCGACCAGGGCTGCGGTGGTCGCACGCGGGCAGGTCGACGCGCGCCGTCGTGACGCGGCGGCGCGAGAGTCGGCCGATGATTCCCACCACGCTCGCCGCCCACGGGTCATGCCCCAGGAGGGCGCCCCGCCAGGGAGCGCCGTCGGCGCGTCGCGAGTGCCAGCAGGCCGGCGAGGACCCACGCGTTGGCGTTCCGCCCGGCCGGTGTCTGTCGGCAGCCGGCGTTGCTCCGCGCGCGGAGCCGGCCGCCCCCTTCGCCGTCAGCGTCGACGTAGCGCACGCCGGCGTCTCGGCCTGCCGGTTGGTCGCCACCCATCGAGCCGCCATCGGCACCGGCGTCCGGGGCCGGATCCGCGCCCGGGTCCGGCGTCGGCTCGCAGAGATCGCCCTCGCCGTCGTCGTCGCTGTCTTCCTGGAGCGGATTGGCGACGAAAGGACAATTGTCCTCGCGGTCACGAACGCCGTCTTCGTCGTCGTCGGTGTCGCAGCGGTCGAGGTGCCCGTCGCCGTCGTTGTCGGGCCCGTCGGGGCGAATGCGGATCACGCGCCCTGCCTCGCCCTCGCGATGTAGAGATAGCGACCCTCCTGGTCGAAGGCGAGGCCGGCGCTCCCGGCATCGTCGTCGATGCCGAGCTCGGCCGCCACCACGTCGAGGTTGAGGGCGACATCGAGCCGGACGAGGGTGTCGGTTGCCGCGTCGAGCACGTAGACGAAGTCGCCGAAACAGCTCGTCGGCGGGGCGAAATCGATGGCTGACGGGGTGCCGAGCGCCTCTCCCTCGACCAGCACCTCGGTCGCCCCGCTCGGCAGCCGGTGGACGAGAGCGCTCTCGGTCCCGTCGACGCCGCGGTAGGCCTCGTAGAGGTCGTTGCCGAAGTCGCCTCCCTGCCCCATGGCCAGCGCGACCAGGTCGTCGCGCGTCGGGTAGGCGCCGAGTCGGCGTAGATCCCGGCCGAGTCGAACGACGGAGTCGGGGGAGACGGTGTCGACGACGAAGACCTCGTCGTCGTAGTCGCCGGCGCGATCGAAGACGATGTCCAGCGCCCCGGCCTCGTTGTTGGCGATCGACGCGAAAGCCTCGCCGACCTCGCCGGTCTCCCGATCGACGCGGTGAACCGACACCGCGCCGACTCCGTCCGCGCCCATGCTCGTCACGTAGATTCCCGCCGCGAACCTGACCGGCGGAATCGCCAGCGCCGACGGTCCGGCGATGCCCTCGACCAGCGGCACCGGCTCGGACACCGGCCAGACCTGCGTGATGCGGTCCGCTCCCCTCTCGGAGACGAACACGGCGCCGCCGCGATCCACCACCACGTCTGCCGGTGCCGACAGCGCGTCCGCGATCAGCTCTGCGCGGAAGCCGGGCAGAACGACGTCCTGCGCCGCTGCGCCGCTCGGCACGACCAGCAGGACCAAGGCTGTCGCGGCAAACGCGACGCTCAGGAGGGGGGTTCGCAAAGCGCACCTCGAACGAGTGACCCAGGCATTGTCGCTGCGCACACAGGTCGGCGCAACCGGCACCTTCTTGCGCCTGCCTGGCGCATCGGTCGACCCTCGATGCTCGCCGGGCGCCCGCCGATGGCGATCAGGTGGCGTCGCGACGCACGCCGAGCTTCTTCATCCGGCTGGCCAGCGTATTCGGATGGAGCCCGAGCAGCTCGGCGGCACCGCCAACGCCGGACATGCGCCCGCCGGCTCGCTCCAGCGCCGCACGGAGATGTCTGCGCTCCATCTCGGCGAGTGACGGGAACGGACCGTCGCCGACGGGGTCGGGTGACGCGACCGCTGAATTCGCGGCTCGGGACGACGCGGCGCCCGGAATGGCCACCAGCGCACCGGTCGCCATGATGGTGGCTCGTTCCAATGTGTTGATCAGCTCCCGGACGTTGCCGGGCCAATCTCGCTTGGCGAGCGCCGAAGCTTCTGCGTCCGAGAGACTCCACGGCCCCCGCCCGGTGCGCGCCGCGAGCGCGGCGAGGTGCCCGCGGGCGATCACCGGGATGTCCTCTCGGCGCGCCCGCAGCGGGGGGAGCGTGATCGGGAAGACGGCGAGCCGGTAGTAGAGATCCTCGCGAAAGCGACCCCCGGCGCACTCGTCGGTGAGGTTTCGATTCGTCGCGGCCACGATGCGGACGTCGACCCGCACGGTCCGGTCGCTCCCCACCGGCTCGAAGCAGCCCTCCTGCAGTACCCGGAGCAGCTTGGCCTGGAGCTCGGCGCCGAGCTCCCCGACCTCGTCGAGAAAGAGCGTGCCCCCGTTGGCCGCACGGAAGCGCCCGATCCGGTCTCGGGTCGCGCCCTTCACGTGGCCGAAGAGCTCGCTCTCGATCAGCGAGCCCGGCAACGCGGCGCAGTTGATCCGGATCAGCGGCTGGGCAGCGCGCGCGCTCCACGCGTGAATCGCCTCGGCGAGCACCTCTTTGCCCGTGCCCGTCTCGCCACCGATCAGGACCGGCGTGTCGGTCGGTGCGACCTGGCGGCCCAGGTGGACAGCGTGGCCCATCGCCGGACTGACCGACGCCTCGAGCAGACGACAGGCCTGGGAGCCGCCTCCCGCGGCCTCCGCGAGCAGGCGGTTCTGCTCCTCCAGTTGCTCCCGAATCCGAGTGAGCCGCCCCGATTGCTCGCCGTAGTTGATCATCTCGGCGAGCAGCCGCCCGACGACGTCGGCGAGGTTGACGCTCGACGCGG
>CAZFPM010000357.1:0-4705 GCA_964520965.1 uncultured Myxococcales bacterium | reverse complement strand
TAGCGTGAATGCACCGAGCTCGTCGTGCAGGAACTCCGCCACGGCCCAGGCGATGGAGAGGCCGTCGTAGGTCGCGGTGCCGCGGCCGATCTCGTCGAGCACCACGAGGCTACGGTCGGTGGCGTTCGCCAGAATGTGGGCCGCCTCGGTCATCTCGACCATGAACGTCGACTGCCCACGCGCCAGGTTGTCGCTGGCGCCGACGCGGCTGAAGATCTGGTCGACGACACCGACACGCGCACGCCGGGCCGGCACGTGGCTCCCGATCTGCGCGAGGAGCGCGATCAGGGCAACCTGCCGGATCACCGTACTCTTGCCCGCCATGTTCGGCCCGGTGATGATCAACAGCCGGCTCTGGTCGTCGAGCACGATGTCGTTGGGGACGAAACGCTCGGCAGCGAGCATCGTCTCGACGACGGGGTGTCGCCCGGCCGTGATCTCGATGCCGGCCTCCTCCGTCACCTCGGGAGCGCAGTAGTCCCGGCGGGCGGAGAGATGGGCCAACGCGGCCAGGGCATCGAGGTCGGCGAGTCGCTCGGCCGTTCCCCGGAGTCGGGCGAGTTCCGCGAGCACGAGCGCCCTCACCTCTTCGAAGATCCGGTACTCGAGCGCGGCTCTCCTCTCGGCGGCCGTTAGAATCTCCTCCTCGCGTTCCTTGAGCTCGGGCGTAAAGAACCGCTCGGCGTTCGCCAGCGTCTGCTTCCGGATGTAGTGGTCGGGGACCGCTTCGAGGTTCGCGCGGGTAACCTCGATGTAATAGCCGAAGACCTTGTTGTGTTTGACCTTGAGTGACTGGACCCCGGTCGACTGGCGCTCGGCGGCCTCGAACTCCAACAACCACTGCTTGGAGTCGGTCGTCAGCGCGATCAGCTCGTCCAGATCAGCGTTGTAGCCCCGTCTTATCAGGCCACCCTCGGTGAGGGCGATGGGAGGCTCGTCGATGATCGCCGCGCCGATCGCAGCACCGAGGTCATCGCAGGGGTCCAGACCGGCGCGCAACTCCGCGACCAGATCGTCCTCCAGAGGGTCGAGAAGGTCGCGAAGCGTGGGCACGACGGCAAGGGTCGTCCGCAGCGTGACGAGGTCGCGGGCATTGCCCTGACCGGCCGTGAGTCGGGAGCACAGGCGCTGGATGTCCGAGGCGCGGCCGAGCTCCTCCCGGAGGCTCTCTCGCACGGCGAGATGGTCGACGAGCGTCGTGACCGCTCCCTGCCGTCGCCGGATCGTCGGCACGTCGATCAACGGGTAGGAGAGCCAGGTGCGCAGCCGACGAGCGCCGGCCGCCGAGACCGTCTCGTCGATCACCGCGAAGAGGCTCCCCCGCCTCTTCCCGCCCATCAGGGTTTCGAAGATCTCGAGGTTCGCAGCCGACGCCGGGTCGAGGACGACGAAGTCCTCTGATCGATAGACCGTCGGCGCACCGACATGCCGAGGGATGCCCCCCTGGGTCGCCATCAGGTAGTCGAGGAGCAGCGCCAGCGCCGCGTCGACCGCTGCACGATCCCGCAGGTGGTGGGCGTCGAGTTCGGCGAGACGTTCTCGCAGATCCGATGTCGAGAGTGTCGCCGCGACCTGCCCGATCTCCCGCCTGGCCAGCAGCGTACCTTCCGCGGCCTTCACGACCCGCTCGAGCGACGCGGACCGGTCATCGCGAACCGTCAACAGGGCGTCGACCGACGTCGAGAAGACCTCGAGCCCCGCCGTCTGGCCCTCCGCGACGACGATCTCAGCCGGTCCGATTCGGCGTAACTCCGTGAGGACCGCATCGGTCGCCTGGAGCTCGCAGACGCGCAACTCCCCGGTCGAGATGTCGACGCACCCGAGCGCCGTCACATCGGAGTCCCGCGCCGTCGAGGCCGCGAGCGACACGAGGTAGTTGTTGCTCTTGGCGTCCAGGGAGTCCTCGTCGAGCACGACCCCTGGCGTGATCACGCGGGTGACTCCCCGGCGAACGATTCCCTTCGCGCGCGAAGGGTCTTCGAGCTGGTCACAGATCGCGACGTGAAACCCTTTCGCCACCAGCCGCCGGATGTATCCGACCGCAGCGTGGTGCGGCACGCCGGCCATCGGGATCGGCTCTCCCTGGTCCTTTCCCCGCGCCGTGAGCGTGAGGTCGAGCTCGCGGGAGGCCGTGACAGCGTCGTCGAAGAAGACCTCGTAGAAGTCCCCCATCCTGAACAGGAGGATGCAGTCCGGATGGGCAGCCTTCGCGTCGAGGTACTGCCGCATCATCGGGGTCGTCTTGGTCACGCGCACCACCGAGGCGGGAACAGGCGGCCGTCGACTATCACGTCCGTCGGCGTCGTACGACCCGATCGCCGATCAGGGGTTGATCCAGACCCAACCGTTGGCGCTATACGACCGCCAGTTCCACGACCCGAAGTCGTTGAACTCGAACGCGTCGTAGTCGAACGTGAACGCCTTGATCGACAGCACGATCAGGATGAGGGGACCGCTCGGTAGCGCCACGGAGTCTTCGTCGGGCGGGAAGAACGGCAGGTTGAATCCCCGCTCGTCACCCGGCAGCCAGACCTCCCAGTAGGTGATCTCCTGGGCCATGTTCTGGACATACGCGTAATAGAAGTCCGGGCGTTCTCGGGTCGCGAGTTCCCACTCGAAGCGTCGCTCGACCGCGACGCCACCTGGCGCCGGGTAGCGGAGGTCGGCCGGGGGCAGCATCGCCGGGAGCGTGATGCGAGCGTCGGGATTCGTGATGTCCCGGCCGAACGCGACGGCGAACGGAAGCCCACCGTCGTTGGGGACCGTCTGGCCGATGATCTCGTAGTCCACGCCGGCGAGCTGCGGCTCGTCGAGCGGCGCGAAGTGGTCATTCGAGACCACGTCGGTGCGCCCTTCGGCCGTGCGCAGCAGGTCGGCCGCTCCCTCGCCGCCGAAGTCGAGGTAGGGAATGGCTTGGTTGATGTCCGGGCCGCCCGGCGCGATCGGCGGGTTCGTGAACTTGACCGTCAGCGTCTGGTTCAGGTGGATGTCGCAATCCAGATCGACCGTATACGTACCGACGCCGCGCACGGCGAGACCTCGCCGCACCCCCATGTAGAGCGGGGTGAACTCACCTGTAGTCTCGTTGAACAGGCCGCAGAGCGCGACCACCGCGAGCTCGCCCATGCGCGAGAACATCTCGTAGGGAATCGGGTCGTCGCCACCGGTCCAGACGACCTGGGCGAACCCGGTCCCGGGCGGGTTCTGCGCGCCGACGCCGGGCGTCGTGGTCCGGATGACGCCGACCAGGACCTCGTCGTCGGCCGGGTCGGTGATCTTGTCCAGCCCGCTCAACAGACCGGAGATGATCGGAGCCTCTCCGCCAGGAGGCGCCCCGGGGGTGGGCGGAACCGTCGAGCTCAGGAAGATCATCACATTCTCCGCATCGACGTGGTTGACCGTCACCGCGGAGTAGTTGAGTGCCGACGCGCTGACCGTCTGTTCGCCGCGGAGCCCCGGACCGGAGATCGTGCATTGCCCGATCGCGTTCGTCGTGCACGTCCAGCGCCGGTCGTCGGCCCGGAGGCCGAGTGTCACGAACGCGCTCTCGATCCGGTCACCGGAGCCGGAGTCGAGGACGGTGACGTTGACCGAGCCGTCGATGGGGTCTCCCCACCAGCCGCCGGCGGGCGAGAACGGGTCGTAGTAGACGAAGTTCTTCCCGGTGCGCAGCTCGACGCCGTCGACGAGGACCCGGATCGCGACGCGTTCGGGCTCGGGGACCTCGGGCGTTCGGACCTCGAGCGTCGCCGCGTCGACGACGGCGACCACCGGTGCCTCGTAGTCACCGAAGAACACCTGCACGTCTCCGTGGAATCCACGACCCCGGACGACGACGAAGGTGTTGCCGGCGATGGCCCCGCGGGTCGGGGTGACCGAGGAGACCTCGGCCTCCTCGGTGTAGGTGAAGCCGTCGGCGAGCGTCGCCGTCCGGGACGCGTCGCGCAGCGTGACGTCGACGGTCCCCAGCGAGCCCGGCGGTGTCGTCGCGGTAAGTTCGCCGAAGCCCGAGACGCGGACCCCGCGGGCGGCGACCGGTCCGAACCGCACTTCGATTCCGTCGACGAAACCTGCCCCCCGCAAGGTCACGGTGTCACCCCCTGCAACGTCTCCTTCGGCGGGCTCGATCTCGTCGAGGCGCAGCTCGGGCAGGTACCGGTACCCGTTGGTCAGCGTCGACTCGGCGTCTGCTGTCTCGACGTGCACATCGACCTCGCCGGTGCCCGCTGGCACCGTCACCGTCACCGCGCCGTCGAACGCCTCCAGTATCTCCGCGTCGGTGGAACCGAAGCGCACCCGCTCGGCATCGCCGACGCCGGGTCCAGCCACGGTCACGGCGTACCCGCCGTCAGCGCCGCCGGTCGCGGGGCGTACGGCGGCTACGACCAGCTCTCCGTCTGGCTCTGCAACGTAGTAGAAGCCGCCGACCTCGGTGTCACCGCCCCGGGGGCCGACGATGGTCACGTCGGTGGCGCCTGGCGCTCCGGGCGGCACGTCGACGATGAGCGTCTCGGCGTTCAGGAAGTCGATGTCGGGTGACGGGCTCGGACCGAAGTGGACCGTGTCGTCGCGCCCGAAACCGTGTCCGCGTAGCTCGACCTCGAAATCGCCCGCGGTCGGCCCGGCTCCTGGGTAGACCTGTCGAATGTCGGGCTCTGCGTAGTACTCGAAACCTCCGGCGAGCACCTCGGTGCCGTTCTCGTTG
>CAZFPM010000356.1:0-4726 GCA_964520965.1 uncultured Myxococcales bacterium | reverse complement strand
GGTGACGGGCGCTGTCTTCGTCCGGCCCGGCCGGAAACCCGTCGTCGAAGCGCCACACGATGTCCTTGCGGATCTCGAGCGTGATCGCGCTCGTCCGATCGAACGACCGGCGGTAGTCGGAGACGATGTGGGGCCGCTGCTCGAGGTAGCCGCTGATCCGCCCGTAGGCCTGCCCGGCGACGTCGAAGAGCGCCTCGCTTCCTGTCGGAGCGGCGCAATATCGGTGCAGATAGCGGCTGAGCGCCCCGGCGTCGGCGCGGCGCAGGTTGGTGTTGAACAGCATCTCCCAGACCAGGTCGAAGACCGGATCGTCCAGGGTCTCCGGGTTGTCCGACTCGAACGAATGGCGCAGGCGGTGGAAGAAGAGCCAGGGCTGGCTGCGGATTTCGAGGCTGCCGTCAGGGAGGCAGTAGGGGTAGTTGTGTTCGAGCGAGACGCCGGCCTTCTCGATCGTGAGGGCGATGCGGTCGCGGAGGACCCGCTTGGCGCTCGACTCGGCGAGCACGTCGGGGAAGAGGGGGTCGAAGAGGCCGAACGGGAGACGCGAGTGACGCTGGTAGCTGTCGGACCGGGTGAGGAGGCTCACCTCGGGGCGCTGGGTGTCGGTGGCGTTCCGCTCGTCGTAGGTATGGATGGAGATGATGATCAGCCGCCCGTCGATGACCCGCTCCATCGCGGCGGAGATCGGGTCGTAGCACTGCGCGAGCACGGCGCGTCGCTCGTCGTCGTCGAGCGCCTCGGCGACCGGGCCACCGAGGGCGAGCTTGTCGAGATGGTCCGCGCCGTGCCGGGTGACCCCCGGGAACCGGTTGAAATCGACGACCGCGCGCGAGATGCGAACCCTGTGGTGTCCTTCGATCCCGAGCGCCGAGGCGAGGTGGTGGGCGACGCGGTCTGCGCCCCAATCTCGGACCCGGTCGACCGCGGCGGCCAGCTGCCCGTCCTGGGCCAGCGGAGCGATCCGCGGCGAAGCGATCAGACCCGGCGGGACGCGGTCACCGTCGTGCAGGGTCACGACCGCGATTCCGTCGCGGTACTGCTCCGGACAGCGCGTGTCCGCGGTCGACCGCGGTGCGGCTTCGACGAGCTCGACGGGAGGGCCTGCGGAGAATGCTGACACGGCGGAGTTCAGGAGGATCGACCGTCCGAGTATCGGCCCCAGCGGCCGCGGCGGCAACGATCGCCACGCGGGACGCGGGACGCGGGACGCGGCTTCGCAGCTTGCGGGCCGCGGCGGGTCCCTGCAAGATGAGGCGCCCTCCTCCCGAGAGTCTCATGGTCAGGTCGCCATCGTCGTTCTCTCACTGGCGTACCCCGGTCGTGGGGCTCGCCGCGGCCATCGGGGTGGCGCTGATGCTGGGCGCGTGCGCACAGACGCAGAGCGGCGCGGGCGATCGGTCCGGCGTGCCCGACATCGACGGAGATGCCATCTCCGGAGACGCCGGAGACCCTGGGAGCGACCTGTCCGGAGTGGATGACGCAGCGACGGGCACGCGGGACGCGGACGACGCGTCCCGGCCGGGCGACGCGACGCCGGCGAACGACACGCGCACTGACGGCGGGACCGGGACCACAGACGGCGCATCCGATTTCGCCGACATCCCGCCCGTCGATGTCGACCTCCCGGACACGGGGCCACCCGACCCGGTGATCGAGACGTGCATCTATCGCGGGACCCGCGGCGAGCACTGGGTCAACACGCACAGCGACAGCATCGATCGGGTCGTCGTCGAGGTGCCCGGGGTACCGAACCCGTCCGTCATCACGGCGGCGACACTGCACTACGACGGCCACGACATGGACCACCCTGGCGAGGAGGGCTGGCTCCGCGTCAACGGCGGCGCCCGCATGGCGCTCGAAGCCGACGAGGCGCTCGACAACCGCACGCAGTCGTTCTCGATCTCGGCGGGATGTTGGTCGCCGGCACGAACCAACTCGCCTTCCTCGCGGTCGACGCCCCGGCCGTGTCGTTCTACAGCGTGGCGAACGTCCGCATCGAGGCCACGGGCCCGGGTCTGGGGTGCGGCGACGAGATCCCCAGCGACGTGATCGATCACGCGACGCCCCTCGGCGTGTCCGCGTTCGCCGCGCTCTCGCCCCGCTTCCCGGCGGCGGAGCTGTTCGCGGTGCTCGGCGGACTCGCTCGTCCGTTCACGGCCGTGCTGCTCGACTTCGGACCGGTCTACGAGCGCGATGGGGTTCAGATGTTCACGACCGGCGAGGTCGGTTCTCGGGCGGCGAACGCAGCGCATCTCGAAGCGCTCGCGCTCTTTCTCGAGCGCTTCGCCGCGGCGACCCCCGGGGCGACCGAGCGCCATGTTCAGCTCTTCCTGCTCAACGGCCCGGGTGTCCGTCGCCCCGGGTACGCGCGAGCATACCCGTTTGGGCCCGAGGATCTCGACGCGGCGATCCGGGGCGACCGGGCCGTGCAGCTCGAGCTGGAGGCCTACGTTCGGGAGCTCGACGAGGTCGTCTCCGAATACCGTGACCGCATCCGCTTCCGGCTCGCGTTGGCACTGGAGGACAACCTCACGGAGGCCGGCGCCACCGCGCTCTCAGCGATCGTCGCAGCGGGCGGGTGGGCGGATCCGGTCGGACGGAACCCGTGCGGATGCGGGTTCGGTGATAGCGCTCGGGTCGGCGACTTCCACGAGAACCACCTGCACAGCCTGGGTGCCATCGCCGCACTCCCCGGGGGGCTGCGGCCTCCGGACTCGTTCTCGAACGACGGATGGGGCTTCGCTGGCGGCTTCGGTGGCGCGGACGCGACCGCGGCCATCGCCCGCGCCGAGGAGACCGGGCTCTGGTTCCACCTTTGGTACGACCCCGCGCAGGGTTACCCGATTCCCGACTCGGGTCCGCGGAACCTCCGTTTCGATCACGCGGCCGACACCGTGATCGGCTGGTTCGCTTCGGCGCTGGGCGTCGACCCCCGTCCCGATCCGGACCCGGGCCCGACCGGCGACGGAGTGGAGCGGTCGATCTACTACCGCGACGCCACGTTCGAGCAGCGCCGGAACTGGGTGCTGGACTGCCGGGACTACGCGTACACTGCTCGCTTCGACGAGCACACGGAGTGCGACGGCCGCTACGACCCGGACCGGACGACCCATGGACGGGCGATCTTCCGCTTCGACGACGTGATCGCCGATCGGTACGAGGTGTGGATCGAAGGCCGACACACGACGAATCGGAATCCCGCGGGCATGCTGGCGATCGTCGGCGGTGTCGAACGCCGCATCGCTCAGCGCGACAACGATGGCCTGGTCTGGGACCTGCACGGCACCCACGACCTCTCGGGAGCGGTCGACGTGATCATCGACTCCACCCGCGAAAACGGCTCTGACGCCGTGCGCACCGTTCGCATCAGCCCGGTCCGATGACGCCGACCGCGGGCGTCCGCGCTCATTCCACGGCACGCTGTCGATGACCCTGCTCGCAGACATGACCACGCCGTACTCGGCTGCCGAGGCGTGGATCTACGACCGCTTCGTCGCCCCCGCGATCGTCGAGTACGCCGACTCGTTCGCGTTCTCCCCGGCGCCGGGATCGCGCGTCATCGACGTCGGCTGCGGGGGCGGGCAGGTGCTCGCGGCGCTCGTCGCCCGACACGCTGGCATCGCGTTCGAGGGCGTCGACCTGTCACCGCACCAGGCTGAGCGTGCGCGCCGCCGCTCGGGCGTTCCGGTCGCCGTCGGCGACGCGATGGACCTGCCCTTCGATGACGACACCTTCGACGGCGTGTTGAGCGTCGCGTCGATCAAGCACTGGCCCGACCCGAGGCGGGGGCTGGCCGAGTGCAGGCGAATCGCAAAGCCCGGAGCGCGGGTCTTCGTCGTGGAGGTCGACCGCGCCTGTACCTTCGACGACACGGTGTCGTTCGTGAATCGCTGGCGGATCCCGCGACTGCTCCGGAGCGTGGCCCTCGCCGGGTTCCGCACCTGGGTCGCCGGCCGGTCGTTCGACCGGGACGAGTTCGTAGCGATGGCGCGCTCGGCCGGGCTCGTCGACGTGACGGTGGACCGCGTCGATGGCGCGCCGGCACTGGTGCTCGACGCGCAGGCACCCGCCTGATCGTATGTCGGGGGCTGGCCCCGGGATGCGGCGTTAGGCTACTCGGAGCCCCGATCGCGGTAGCGTCGACCGATGACGATCGCGACCGCGAGCCAGGCGAACACGAAGAGCACCGCGACCCAACTCACGAGCGCCGCGGACGCGACCAGGAGGATCGCCTGCAGCAACAGAGATGCCCCGCCCTTGGCCACGCGGTAGGCCAGGATGTCGACGAACGCCTTGCCCTGCGTCTTCTCGGCATAGGAGAGCGGGATGTAGAGGATCTCCTTGGCCGCCCGGAAGAGGGAGTAGTCGAAGCACTTGCCCGCCACCTTGGCGAACGCCACCACCCCGACCCCGGGGGCGAGGGCGAACGCGACCACGCTCCCGCCGACGACCAGCGGGATGGCGACCAGCGTGCGTGCCGCGCCGGCCAGCTTGAGGATCGGACCCGTCAGCCCCTGCAGCACCAGGGCGCCGAGGTTGATGAAGAAGTAGACCTTGTGGATGAAGGCAGTCCGCGTGTCCGTGTCGTCGATCGCCTCGCGCAGACCGGGCGTTGTGACGCCATCCGGTTTCCCCGTCCCGATCCTGGCGGCTTGAACTGGTCCTTCTCGGGCCTCAAGACGGCGGTGCGCACCTACCTGCAGCGGCACGACGACGTGGTGGTCGC
>CAZFPM010000355.1:431-4728 GCA_964520965.1 uncultured Myxococcales bacterium | reverse complement strand
GTTGACGCTGAAGCGATGCCGCCCCAATCGGATGACCTGCGCACCCTCCTCGAAGAGATCCGCCCGGTCACGGAGACCACGCAGCGCGTCCTGCTTCTCCGACTTCAGCCGCGCAATGAGCTCGTCCGCTTTGACCGAGTCGCCAAGCTCCGCGAGCTGCTCGGCCACCTGGCGCAACTTGAGCACCATCGCGTCGGCGGCGAAGTACGCGTTGAGCGCGTCGATGTCGCCCAGCGTCGTCGCTCGACGCTTCACCCCGCCGAGGATGCGGCCGGCCGCCGCGATCAGGTTCGCGACCCGTCGCTGCCGCTGGTCGAGCAAGGTCTGCTTCTTCGCGTCGAAGGCGTCGTAGACCTCGTCGCGCTTCGCCGCCAGGTCCGTCAGGTAGTCGTCGAACTCGCTGAACCGCCCCTCCAGCTCCTCCAACGACAGCAGAAGGCGCGAGAGCTGTTCGTCGCACTTCTCCGGCGTGTCCGCCAACGACAGCGCGCTCGTCACGCTCTGAGCAAATAACGTGAACTGGGCGGCGAACTCCGCGCGCCCTTCGTGCGACGCGATCGCCCGCCGACGCGTCTCCAAGGTCGCCCGCACCCGGTTGACGTGGGCGAAGACCTCGGACACGCCCTCCAGGATCGCCGTGCGCTGGGTCGGATCGTCGACCTCGATACCGGCGATCACCTCCGACAACACCTCCAGGCCAAAGCCAACGCGGTCGATCTCCTCGCCGATCGCCTTCGCCTCCGAGGTCTTCGCGATTCCCTCTATCGCCGCGAGCTGCTCGTCGAGCTTCTGCTCCAGGGGCCGAAGCGACTCCGCGGACGACATGAAGCCGACGCAGGCCTGCGAGACCTCGTCGAAGCGCCCGACGTTCTCCTCCTCCAACCCGTCGACTTTCTCCAGGTCCATATACCGGACGTCCCGCAACGTGATCAGGTGCCCGCGGTGTGTCCGCAGGTCGGCCATCGCACCCATGAACGCGTCGACGGAGTCCAGAGACCCCGGCAGGACCGAGTTCATCAGCTCCCGGTGCCGCGCGTCAGCCTCGCCGAGCGCCTGGTCGGCCTGGCGCCGAAGCGCGACCACCTTCTCGAACTCGTCGACGATCAGCTCGGCGTTCGAACGCACCTTCTCCAGGGTCGACTTCACGTCGCCGACCTCGGAGGAATCGAGCCAGTAGAATCCGTCGACCGTGCGCCGGACAGCCGCGATCAGGTCCTCGTACAAACGCCGCGTCGGCTCCGTGTTCTCGATCATCCGCACGATCGACAGCGCCTCGCTGATGCCGCGCACGAGCTCCGCGTTGCCCACCCTCGCCAGGAACGAGTCGTCCTTCGGCCCGGTCTCGGCGTGCTCCAGGCTCGTGAACGGCGTCGCCCACACCTGCATCGGATGCACCCGCACCGGGTCGTCCGTCGCCGCGCGGAACACGACCACCCGACCGTCCTCGAAGACACTGTACCCGTGGCAGACGATCTGCGCCTGCACCTCCTTGCGGATCAGATTGTACGGCAGGAGCAGATAGTGCCCGGACGCCGGCTCGTAGAAGACGAAGAGCACGTCTTCGCCGTTCGGGGAGCGCACCATCTCGTTGAACACCAGGCCCTTGTGCTCCCCACCGAAGAGCTTGTGGTCCCCCGTCTCCAGGTAATATCCACCCGGGAAGATGATCCCGTGGTCCTCGGGCAACGCCAGGCACGATGCGCCGATCGCGTCGATGCGGACAACCTCTTTCGTGCGCGTGTTGAATACCAGGTGGCGCCAGACCTCCTCTCCGTACGGACGGATCCGCAGCAGGATCAGCCCGCCCAACTTCGCATACTCGATGCGTCCGTCGTCGAGGGTCTGCTTCGGGTCATCTACCGGCTCCGAGTAGACCCCGCGACCGTCGTCCGTGTTGTTCTCGACCTTGACCGTCAGGTCGCCTCCGACCGTCTCGACGAAGACCTCGTCCAGGATCGCCACGTGAGGGTGTCGCCCCTCGACGTGGTCGTCTCGCGTCGTGGCCCGCCACTCGAACCCGTGCGAGGCCGGGAACACATGGTCGCGTTCTCCCCGGTTGTCCACGTACGCCAACGACCCGTCAGGCTGGATCGTCCACCGGAACACGCGAATGTCGCGGTCCGAGTCCCCATACTGGAAGACCGCCAACAACTTGCCGCCCACCACACGCAGCTGCCTCAGCCGCGTCTCTCGATAGTACTTGTACGTCTCGACGAAGTCCTTGGTGAAACGCTCCTCCCCCAGGAATCCGTCCGCCGCCTCCGACAACGACGAACCGGGGAAATCAACCCCGTCCGCCGTCTCCGCAAAGGTGTGCAGGCTGAAGACGTCCGAGACCGACATCTCCTGCTTCAAACCCACCCGCACGTTGTATCCGAACAACAAGTGGCCACGCACCTGCACGATGTCCCGCGGCACACAGTTGTGATCCGTCCGAACCCGCGCACTCGCCGCAACCACCAACTCGCTCGACCCGAATACCGCCGTGCGCTGCCCGTTCAGCGCCTCCGCCTTCCCACGCAACTCCTCCCCACTCCCCACCAACCGACGCCGAATAACCTCATAGTTACCCTCCTCCACAGCATCAGCCGTCGGATCAACCTCAACCTCCACACCAGTCGTCCTATCAACCATGTCTCAGCAGGGGGAGAACAGGAGAGGGGAGAACGCGGGGCTCTGCCCCACACCCCGCAAGGGAACTGAGTTCCCTTGACCCTCCACCTCTTTGGAAGTCCTCCGGATTTCCAAAGATGGAAGGCGCAGGAAACTCAGTTTCCTGCTGGGGTTTGGGGCAACGCCCCAAGTGCCCTTCCTCACGTGTCTAGACCGAGTTCGCGGGCTTTGTTTGCCAGGGCTCGGATCGCTTCGGATTTGGAGCCGTCGGCGTTGGTGGCGAGGCGGCCGAGGAGTGCGGCGACGGAGAGGTCCTTGAGGGCGTCGGCGCCACCGGTCGCGAGGACCTCTTTGACGTCTTCGCGGAGGCTGGCGTCGCCGGACGCGTACTCTCCGAGGACTTGTCGCGCGGCGGGGGAGTGTTCCATGACCCCATCGACGGCGTTGCCGATGGCGAGGGCCTTGACGAAGCGGTCGAAGAACTCCCCGTCGCCGCCGACGATTTGGAACTTGGCATCGTCGAAGGCCTGGCCGAGCAGTTGGGCCTGGGCTTCGGCGATGTTCTCCTGGGTCTCGAACCGCTTGAAGGCGACCTCGCGCTCGAGGTCCAATCGGATGCGATACTCTTCGTGCTCGCGGCCGAGCCCGTCGAGTTGTTGCATGGCCTGTGCCTTCTCGGCGAGGCCGGCGGCTTCGGCCTGCATTCGCTTCTCGATCGCGTCTGCCTCGGCTTCTCCGCGCTTGATGATCGCTTGTGCCTCGGCTTCTTCGACCCGGACCTGGGCCATGCCCTTGCTTTCTTCGCCGACGGCTTCTGCGGTCATCTGTTCGCGGGTGACCAGGGCCTTGGCGAGGCCCTGCTTCTCGGTCGCGACGGCGTCTTCTTCCTTGACCTTGACGGCGGCCAGTCCGGCGGCGGCCTCTTCGGCCTGGATACCTTCGGCGAGGCGGATCTTTCCGCGGGCCACGGCGTCGGCGGCCTCGTACTCGGCTTCCGCGAGCGTGATCCGCTCCTGGGCGCGGTGCTTGGCGACCTGTTGTTCGGCCTCGGCGGCCTTGACGGAGATGACGAGGGCGGACTGTGCTTCACCCTCGGCGGTGACGACGGTGGCGTCCTTGAGGCGGGTGGCCTCGGCGACGACGCGCAGGTCCTTGATGCGCTCCTCTTCTTCGGCGACGGTCTTGTCGACGGCGATGCGGGCGCGGATCACGTCGGCGATCTCCTTCTTCTCGCGCTCGATGTCCTTCTCCTTGGCGATGCGCAGGAGCTCGACTTCGCGCTCTCGCTCGACCTGCTTGAGGTCTTCGGCCTTCTGGACCTCGACCTGTTCCATGACGACGATGCGCTGCCGCTGTTTCTCGGCGACCTCGATGTTGCGCTGCATCTCCTGCTCGCGCTTCTTCACCTCTTCTTCGGCGACCTGGCGCGTGAGCTCGGTCTGCTTCTGCTCCTCGAGCTGGTAGCGTGCGGCCTCGTTGCGCTCCCGGACCTGGGCGACGGCGATCTCGCGCTCCTTCTTCGCGTCGGCCTCGGCGCGCTGCTGGTCATAGACGTAGATGGCTTCGTCAGCGGTCAGGTCCTGCTGACCGATGTCCATGCGCTCGCTCTGCTTGAGCTGGTTCGTGTGAACGTTCTGGGCCGCGGTGATCTCGGTGATCTTCCGGATGCCCTGGGCGTCGAGAA
>CAZFPM010000355.1:0-418 GCA_964520965.1 uncultured Myxococcales bacterium | reverse complement strand
GATCGAGGCGGGCGAGGGGGGTCTGCTCGAGGTAATCGATGGCGGCATCCTCGAGCACGTAGCCGTTCAAGTCCTTGCCGATGACCTCGATGATGTCGTCCCGGAAGCCTTCTCGGCGGGTGTAGAGCTCCTCGAACTCGAGGCGCTTTCCGACAGTCTTGAGTGCCTCGGAGAACTTCGCGGCGAAGAGCACCTCGAGTGTGTCGTGATCCGACGCCCGCTGGCATCCGATCGACTGGGCGACCTTGAGGACGTCTTCGCCGGTTTTGTTCACCCGGACGAAGAAGGTGACCTTGATATCTGCGCGGATGTTGTCCTTGCAGATCAGGCCGTCTTCGCCGCGCCGATCGACGTCGATGGTCTTGACCGAGATATCCATGATCTCGGCGCGGTGGATGATCGGCAGCACGGTGGCGCC
>CAZFPM010000354.1:0-4771 GCA_964520965.1 uncultured Myxococcales bacterium | reverse complement strand
CGTCGTAGTGCTCTGCTTCGCGCGCGATGTCGCCATCGAGCACGAGGGCGTCGTAATGCTCGGGATCGGCGGTCAGCACCACCCCGACATCGCGACTCGCGTTCTCGGTGTAGCCGCGGTCCAGGTTCGCTTCGCCGCGGACGACGTATGCCCCGAGGTGGGCGTCGTCCCGCGCGAGGAGATCGCTGGCGAGCTGGATGCCGAGGTCGTTGCGTCCCGAACGGACGGCGGCTGACGCGTAGTAGTAGAGGAGGTCGTCGTCGTTGCGGTCGAGCGCGTACGCCCGCTCCAACGCCTCGATCGCGCGGTCGTAGACGTGCAGGTCGTAGAAGGCGATACCGATCCGCACGAGCGCGTCCGGGGAGTGCTCGTACTGCGAGGCCCTACCGAGGACCCGCACCGACTCCGACGTCCGTCCGAGGCTCGCATAGAGCATGGCGAGGCCGATCCGTGCGTCGGTGGTGCCCGTGTCGATCTGGAGCGCTCGCTCGTAGGACCCGATCGCTGCCTCGATGTCGCCGAGCGCTTCTTGCGCGTTGCCCAGCACGCCGAAGCAGTTGGCCTGGAACGTCGCGTTCCCCGACGCCTCCGCCAGCGTGGCGGCCGTCACGGCGGAGTCACGCGCCGCCGTGGTCTCGCCGAGCAGCAGCCGCGCCCTCGCCAGGCCGAGGTGAGCGTCGACCGATCGGTCCCGCAATCCGATGGCGGTCTCGAACCCGGACGCGGCCTCCGCCGCGCGCTCCAACTCGAGCAGCAGCTGGGCCAGGGAAATGTGCGCGGCGAGATAGCGGCTGTTGGCGGCGATGGAGCCGCGGAACCGCGTCTCCGCCGTGACCGTGTCCCCGGCGCGCCACGCCTCCAACCCTTCTCCGTAGAGCCGATCCTCTTCGCCGGAAAGGAACGTGCTGGCCGTCGACGGCTGGTCGGTCTCCTGACCCCCGCCACAGGCCGCCACGAGTAGGGAGAGCAGGGTCGCCGAGGCGACCCTCATGCCGAACTGTCGCAGCTGCGCTTGCTTCATGTCCTCGGCCTCCGGACGTACGTCGAGCCCGCCCGTCCCGGCGTTCTTTCGTCGGGCCAACATCCGGGCAGGCCTGCTGCCGATCAGGCTAGGACGGTTGCCGTGCGGTGGCAATCGTGTCGCTCACATCAGAAGAGCCAGCCGAGCCACGGCTCTCGCACGACGTCGTTGATCGCCACCGCGAGGCCGAGCGAGATGACGAGGCCGGTGAACACGAAGGCGAGATCTTTGAGCATCAGTGCCAGGGCCTGGCGCACCGTGCGCCCGTCGTTGGCCTTGACCACGCTCATCGCGAATTCGCGGCCGCCGAGCAACCCGATGAACACCCACGTCGTGCTCATCGGGATCTGATTCATCTGCTTGAAGTAGTAGAGGATGAACGCGTAGACGAGGTCGATGATGGCTGCCGGACGAACGTCGGCGACGTCAGACTTCTCGTCGACGACCTCCTGGATGCGCTCACCGCGCTGATAGAAGAGCAATCCGAGCCCAGCGAAGATCACGCCTGCGAACCCGAGGAACTGGCCGAATGAGAGGCTGCGGGGCAGGAAGACCGCCACGTTCGCGGCGTCCTGCATCAGCCAGACCGACCAGAGCCACCCGGTCGTTGCCCATTGCAGCACGCGCCACGCCGGATTCGCGGTGCCGACGAAGAACCGCTTCATCGCGCGGCCGAGGGTCAGCCAGATCACCACGGAGCAACCGAAGGCGACGACGTAGCCGCCGACGCTCTTCTGCAACACACTCGTGACGCCGCTCGCCTCGGTCGCGAAGCAGGTCAGCAGCAGCAACGTGGTGGATACCGGCATTCGGAGCCGGGTCACGATCAGCAGGAAGAGGGGCGCGGCGACCTGGAGGAACGAGAACGAGGTCGGCGCTTCGCTGAACCCCTTCGCCGTCAGGCGCCCGTAGCTGACGTCCCCGCCGTAGTTCCACCAGCTGTACGATGCGGTCGCCAGGAAGATGCCCCCGATGAAGATCCACAGGACCCACCAGCGCGCGTCCCGATTCGAGGCGATGAATGTGCCGAGGGTCTGGATCGAGTCGTTGGCGACGGCTGAGTAGCCCGCAAAAAGGAAGCCGAGCCACATCGCCAGGTGCGGCACCTGGTAGACGAAGGCCGTCAGCATGAAGGCGCCGAGCAGCAGGGATAGGAAGACCCGCTCCCGGGCGGCGACCGTCACGAATTGGCTCGACCGGGCTTCGCTGCTCATGCGTTCGAGGACGCTGGGGGTGCTCAGTGCCGGAGCCGTCATGGCAAGCGTGATCTAAGCCTTCACCGTGACGATTCGTTGACATCCCCGGGATCTGTGTGTGTCGTCTCCGCGTCAGCCTCGTGTACTCGGCCACGGGTGCGCAGTCCGGGCGCCTACGCTGCGCGTCAGGGGGTCGGCTGCTGCTCCGCGAGCGCCGCATATGCTTCGGGGGACGCACCCCCGGCGACGATGCCATCAGCGGTCAGGACGACCGCAGCCGTCGTGTACGCGTACACGCCGCCGACCTCGACGGCGGCGTCGACGCACGGGACGACGCAGACGGCGACGAACTCGGCACGATCTCCGGCGACGACGTCCCGGCGATAGAGCGCGACGTGGGTCGCACAGGCGTCGGCGATCACGATGCTGGCGCCGACCTGGCGCACGTCGGGTGCCGTCGCGCAGAGCGGTTCCCTCGCCCGCGTCGGCTCATCGGAGAGCGCGACCGTCGAGCTTTGCTCCGCGGACACGCCCGGCCGCCACGAAGCGCACGCGGCGACGGTGCAAGCCGCCGCCGCGAGTGCGAAGAGGAGGGCAGGGCGCATGGTCGCGCCGACTGTCAGAACGCCCAGAAGAAGCGACCCTGCAGCGTCCAGGCGGGCTTCGCGTCGAAGCTCCGCTGGTACTCGACCGACCTGCGGAGCTGGAGGGCGACGCCGTTGATGCGATCTTGTCCCTCTACGGCGTCGAACGCGGAACCGGGCAGGTAGACACCGGCCATGACGTCCGCGCCGTAACGGGGCTCGCGGTAGTAGAGCGTCAGGTCGGTCTCCAGGCCGTAGTACCCCTCGCCGCTGGGCGTGGAGTCCGACTGCATGGCGAAGGCCGTGATCAGATCGAGGCGCACGCCGAGGTTGTCATCCTGCTTGGAGAAGAGGTCGTACTGGACGAAGGGGTTGACGTAGACGGTGTTGGTGATCGCGCCGATGATCTCGCGGAACATGATCGCGTCGACGAAGTAGTTCCGGTCGAACTTGAAGTTGGTGATCGTCGGCTCGTCGTCGCGGACCGTCCACGAGTCGTTCACACCGAAGCCACCTTGAGCGTCGGAATTCGGATCATCGAACGTGCGCCCGGTCGCGAAGCCGGTGTTCAGACCGGTGGCGAGAGCGGCGCGCACGTACTCGAACTCCAGGGCGCCGCCGAACTGCTGGATATCGCGCTCCTTGTCGTCGCTCTGAGAGTTCGGGTCGGCGTTGCCGATCGTGCCGAAGATGCCGACGAACTCGCCCTCCAGACGGATCCGGGTGCGGAAGGCGGGCTCGGAGAGGAAGCGGAACCATAGGTCGGGGATGTGGGCGCGGGCGTCGCGATTCACGAAGTTGAGGAATTCGCTGTCGCGGAAGCCGTCACTCTGGGTACCGAGCTCTTCGGCGTTGAAGCCCTCGGCGGAGATGAGCTGCCGCCGGTAGACGTAGTACGCGCCCCAGTCGAACGTGGGCTGGCGGAGCTCCTTGAGGGTCCTGTTGCGCTCGGCGATCTCCTCGTTGCGCAGCGGGCGCTGGAAGAGGGCGACCACGATGCTGCGAACGTCGTCGTACTGGCCGAGGTCCCGCGGCTGGCCGAAGTAGTCGCCGAGGTCGAGGTCCGTCGGGCCCGCGTAGTTGTAGTCCCAGGCGAGCGCGAGGTAGGTGTCGAACATGTTGGTGACGAACATCGCCCGGTCGACGTAGTCGCCGTTATCGCAGTCCATGCACCCGTGGCCGCTCATCGACAGGCCCCGGTAGCTCGTGCGCGGCTCGCGGAGCGTGCTGTAGGAGCCACCGCCGTTGGCGAGGATGCCAAGCCCCCACTGTGACGCCATCCTGCCGAGGCGAATCGTGCCGAAGAAGGTGTTCACCTCGCCGTAGGCCTGCGTGACGCTGATCGAGTCGCGGCCCGCGTTCAGCAGCGACGGCGGCTCCTGCCCGCCGGTGAAGCCGATCACCGGGAGGTCCGTACGGAGCGCCGTGGGGTTGAACTCGTTGTAGCCGTCCGGGGTCGAGCCAAGCACGATGTTGTCGAGCACGTTCAGCTCGAGGTGGATGCGTGTCTTCTCCGTGATCTGGAAGATGGGGTGCAGTCGCAGCCGGATGTTCGCACCGCCGATGTGCTCCGCCTCGATGTTCGTGAGGTCGTCGGCGCCCGCCGTGAGTCCGTCTAAGTCCGTTTCTGCGCCAGGCGCGATCATCGCCTCGATGGGCGGCAGGATCGGGCTCGTGCCGTTGGTGTCGAGGTCGAGGTTCCAGAAGCTGTCTGCCCGGAACCGGAAGTAGCCGTGCCACTCGATCCAGGGGTAGGTCTGGCTCGGCTCGAGGAGCTCGGCCTCGGTGATCCGACGCCAGTCGGTGCCGGATGACGGCGCGTCGCCCGAGGTTCCGCCAGCAGGCGGAGCCGGGTTGTCAGCCGCGTAGTCGGCGAAGGTGCGGGCCGGTGGAACCTCGTCGGCGGCCTCTTCGGCCGCGTCGGCGGCTTCTTCGGCCGCGTCGGCAGCTTCTTCGGCTGCGTCGGCAGC
>CAZFPM010000353.1:0-4789 GCA_964520965.1 uncultured Myxococcales bacterium | reverse complement strand
TGCGCATCCCGGGCGCCCGCATGTTGATCGTCGTCGTGATGAAGTTCACGCCACCCATCAGGAAGGCGATGAACTCCAACGCGACCGCCAAGACCCACAGGTTGATGCCCCAGTTCACGCCACTGAATTCGACCCCGGCGGCGAGCGGCGGATACGAGGTCCAGCCCCCCCCTGCTGCGCCACCGGGCACAAACGCCGACGCGATCAGCACGACGCTGCTGAGGAAGAAGACCCAGAAGGACATCATGTTCAGCCTCGGGAAGGCCATGTCATCGGCCCCCACCATCAGCGGAATGAGCAGGTTGCCGAAGCCGGCGACCAACAGCGGCATCGCCACCCAGAACACCATGATGGTCGCGTGCATGGTGACGACGGCGTTGTACGTGTGGGATGGCAGATCTCCGATGCCAGCGATGGCCTGGTCTGGCGCCGCGAGCTGCAGCCGGACGATCAGAGAGAGCAGACCGCCGATAACGGCCATGAGCAAGCCGGTGCCCATGTACTGCTTGGCGATGACCTTGTGATCCGTGCTGAAGACATACCTGGACCAGAAGCTCTGAGGTGCGTGACCCTCGTGAGACATGTTACGGCGCCTCCTGAATCTCAAGGGCCTGCTGGGCCGCGACGGTGCGCGACCAGCTGGCGAAGTTCTCGGGTGTGTCGACGACGAGCTCGGCGCGCATCTGCGTGTGGGCCCCGCCGCACAACTCGGCACAGGCGATCTCGTAGCGGCCCTCCTTGTTGGCGTCGAACCAACCAGGGATCGATCGCCCGGGCACCGCGTCCTGCTTCAAGCGCATGGCCGGCACGAAGAACGAGTGCAGCACGTCGAGGGACACGAGCTGGAAGCGCACGACCTTGTCGCGCGGAACATGCAGCTCGCCGACCGTCGTGAAGTCGTCATCGGTGTCGAGCACACCGTCTTCGCCCGCGTAGGTGAACGACCAGGCGAACTGCCGCGCCGTGATTCGCACGAGCACATCATGCTGTGGAACGTCGACCTTCACCATGTCCCAGACGTGAGCGCTGGACACCTCGATGGCAAAGTCACAGAGCGCCACCAAGACCACCGGGATGATGACCCACGACGAGGCCCTCCACTTCTCGCCTGGCAACCAGACAGCCCTCTTGCCTTCCCGTCGGCGGAACCGGATCACGAAACCGACTAGCACGACCTCCGCGACGACCAACCAGAGCCCGGTGATCAGGAAAACGAGACCAATGACGCTGTCAATATCCGGCCCGAATGACGAGATGTTATCGACGGGAAGGTAGTCCATCATATGGGGGGGCCGCTCCGAGTCTTGATTGTGGCTGCCCCATGCGGGCACGAGCCAGCCATGGACGTTTCGCAGCGAGGTCCCCAGCAAGAACCAGGCCAGCTCCATGCGGTGCAGCCCCCTCACCCCACACACACGGGCGAATCACCTGAGAATCACCTGAGAATCACCTGAGAATCACCTGACAAGGCCGTGCACGAGAGGCGATCGCCGTTACCGGCAGGTGCCGGGCGTCACCGCGCAGTGACGCAGGGGGTAACGCGTGGCTACAGCCTGAGAATCACCTGAGAATCACCTGACAAGGCCGTGCACGAGAGGCGAGCGCCGTTACCGGCGGGTAGCGGACGTCACCGCGAGGTGATGCGGGAGGCAGCGCGTGGCTACACAAAGTCCTCATCGGACAGTTGATGGTTGCGCAGCTTCTCCCAGAGGTTCTTCCGGGAGATGCCGAGCGCCTCTGCGGCCTCCCGGCGGCGCCCTTCGAAGCGCCTGAGGGTCCCTCGCAAGAACTGGCGCTCGTACCCCGCGAGCGCCTCGGACAAGGTCTCTTGGGGCCCTGAGGTGAGCTCCGCGCCTTGCACACTGGCCGTCATGTCCCTGGGCAGGTGGACGAGGCCGATCTCGTCACCTCGGCAGAGGACACAGGCGTGCTCGATGGCGTGCGCAAGCTCGCGGACGTTGCCCGGGTACTCGTGGACAGTGAGCACGCCCCAGGCGGCTGGGCTGATGGTGAGCGAGCGACCGTCGCGGGCATATTGTGCGATGAAGGCCGACACGAGCGCGGCCAGGTCGCTCTTGCGGCTTCGCAGCGGCGGCACGACCAGGTCGAGTACATTGAGGCGGTAGTAGAGGTCCTCTCGAAAGGCCCCCTCACCGACCAGCGCCTTCAGGTCTCGATGGGTCGCCGCGACGATTCGCACGTCCACCTCGACGCCCTTGTCGCTCCCGAGCGGCGTCACGACGCCGTCTTGCAGTACACGCAGCAACTTCGCCTGAACGGGCAGCGGGATCTCCGCCACTTCGTCCAGAAACAGGGTCCCGCCGTCGGCGACCTGGAACCGCCCCATGCGTCTCTTGGTCGCGCCGGTGAAGGCGCCTCGCTCGAAACCGAAGAGCTCGGCCTCGATGAGCGTGTCCGGGAAGGCCGTGCAATTGACCGGGACCAGCGGCCCCGAAGCGCGAGGGCTCAGCGCGTGCAGTCGCTGCGCGACGAGCTCCTTGCCCGTGCCTGTCTCGCCCATGATCAGGACCGAGGCGTCGCTGTCAGCGATCAGCTCGATGCGGTCAAAGAGCATGCGCATCGGCGGCGAAGAGCCGATGATGGCGGGCCCCCTCACATCTTCCCGAAGCGCGCGCTTCGCGAGCGCCAGCTCTCGCTTCAACTCGAGCCGCTCTCTCAAGCGGGTGAGGCGAAGGACGAGCTCGTCCGGGGAGAAGGGCTTGATCAAATAGTCATAGGCCCCGTTCTTCAACGCCTGCACCGCGTCATTGACCTCTCCATACCCCGTGACCAGGAGGACCTCGGTCTCGGGCGTCGCGTGCTTTATCTCCCCAAGCAGCGCGTGACCGTTGCCGTCAGGCAGCCGAATGTCGGTGACCACCACGTCTCGCGACCGGGCCGCCAAGCACACGCGCGCTGCGGACAGGTCGACAGCGGTCTCAACCTCGCACCCCGCCTCGATCAGGACGTCGCCTATCGTGAGCCGAATGGCGGGTTCATCATCGACGACAAGTACACTCAGCATGATCGCGACTCCTCATATGCAGGCATCCAAAGGGTCACTTGGGCTCCACCTCCGGGTGGACTCTCGACATCCAGGTCGCCGCCGTGGTCCCTCAGGATACGGAGGGTGATGGCCAACCCCAGCCCCGTGCCGACACCGAGGGGCTTGGTCGTGAAGAAGGGGTCACACACCTTGCCCATGTCTTCGGGCGCGATGCCCGGACCGTCGTCTGCGATTCGAACGCCGACCTGGCCGGAGCGGCGCCGCTCCTCGATGGTGATCAGGCCGTTGTGTCCCGCGGCGTGCAGCGCGTTCATGAGGACATTGGTGAGCGCCTGCTGCAGGCGCGCCCGGTCCGCAATGACCTGGACGGCAGCGAGGCCGTCCAGGTCATTGCGGACCGTCACGCGGGCACTGGTCACCATGGAGTTCAGCAGCGTCAACGCCTGCTCGACGGCCACTCGAACTTCGACTCGGCTGGCGCTAACCGGGCCCTTGCGCGAATAGTTCAGGAGCGTCACGACCGTCCCGCTTACCCGCGTCAGCGCCGTCTCGACGACCTCCAAGTAGGCCTCCTCTCGCGGAGCAGAGAGCTTGCCGCCGCGCAAGGCCTGCACCGCACCGATGGCCCCCTGCAGCGGGTTGTTGATCTCGTGCGCGAGCCCTGCGGCGATAAGCCCCATGGAGGTCAACTTCTCCAACCGCAGCGTGTGGGACTGCTCTCTCTGGAGCTGACTGTGGGCGTCCTCGTAGGCGCGGTTTGCTCGCTCGAAAGCGCGCGCGCGGCGGCGATTGATGTCAACGAGACCACCGATGAGTGGACCGTGCATGAAGAGGCCACCCAACTTCACGAGCGACTCCCACGCCCGCAGCGGCTGCACGGACTGCACGAGGAACGTCGCGAGGATCACCATGGCGATGACCGACGCGATCCCGCCTCCCCGCATTCCGAAGAGGAAGGCGAGCATCGCGACCCACAGATAGAGCGCACGAAAGAAGGGGCTCTCGGCACCTCCCGTCAGCCAGATGATGTAGGCGGCGAATACCAGGTCCGTGATGGCGGCGATGACGTAGAAGGTGCTCTTCTTGGACCGCGCCACCAGGGGACGCCAGACGGCCGCGTAGAGCACCGCGCTGTAGCCAATGAAGACGAGCACTGCGACCAGCACCTGATCGCCGTACTGGAGGCTATGGGCCGCGTCCAACAAGGGGTACGACAGCGTGGCGAGAGCCGCGAGGAGACGCAGCCCAGCATTGACCCGGTCCATCCGGTCCATGCGCTCGTCTTGCGAACCGGGGGCCTCTGGCATCGCCCGTGCATTCGTTGTCAACGCAACCTCACAACACCAGGGGTACGTCCGGTGAATGGAATAAAATTGTTCGAAGCAAGTTGCATGCCATGCACGCAGCCCCTCATCCCCAGGGCAATCCAGTAACATCAGCCGACCGGAACGTTACCACCTCGTAACGCTCCCGGGAACCGAGCGCAGCCGCCGAAGGCGTGCATGGGGCCCACCCGTTCGGGTCGAAGAACTGCACCCCGGCGATGGCACGCTGTTTGCACAAAGCCGTCATCGCTGAAGGCGCCGGCCTCTGGGACCTCCGTACTCAAACCGGCCAGATGCCCCGACGAGGCAGCGGAACCGTGGCGAAAATCGACTACAACAGCAGCATCCCCAACAACGTCAACCTGGCGAGCGACCGCCGCCTGCAGCGCGCGCTCGACCGCTGGCACCCTGCCTTCCTGGACTGGTGGCGCTCGTCCGGCCCGCAGGTCTTCAAGAA
>CAZFPM010000352.1:2279-4792 GCA_964520965.1 uncultured Myxococcales bacterium | reverse complement strand
CACCCTCGGCGGAGCGATCGGCGTCACGATCTGGTACCTGGCCGCCGCCGTCCGCAGGGCGATCGTCCGCCGCCTGCCAGACCCGACCGATTGAAGCCAGATCTGGTGCGGCCGATCGACCTCGCCCGATGCGCGGCGCGGCGGCGCTCAGGAGCGGGCCTCGACGGCCTCCTCGATGATCGCGAGCAGGTCGCCCGCACAGTCGGCCCACGTGCGCGCGCCGATGTCGTCGGCTACCCCGGCGGGGTCGTAATCCGTCGGCAGCTCTTCGACCAGCGCATCAGCGAGCGACGCCGCGTCGCGGACCGGGACCACGCGCCCCCGGGTGGCGTTCTCGACCAGGTCGGGGATGCCGCCGACATCGGTGCCGATCACGCGCCTCCCGCAGCTCAACGCTTCGAGCAACACGTTCGGTGTCCCCTCGTTCCAGCTCGCCAGGGCGACGATGTCAGCGGCGGCCATCCACCACGGGACGTCGTCGAAGGGCTGCGGGCCGGCGACGTGAACGCGGTCGCCGAGCGCGTCGGCCCGCGACGCGAGGCGCGCGCGGTCGGGACCGTCGCCGATGAAGACCAGGCGCGCGCTCGGCAGGAGATCCGCGCATCTCTCGAAGGCCTCGAGCAGGTCGAAGACTCCCTTGGCGTCCTCGAGTCGCCCGACCTGCAGGACGATGCGCTGGTCGTCGGGCAGGCCCAGGCGCCGCCGGGCTTCGCCGCGGTCGCGCGGATGGAACCGCTCGCGGTCGACGCCGTTCAAGAGCACGCGCACCGAAGAAGCCGGGACGCCGAGCGCAACCACCTTGTCGGCGAGCGGGCGACTGCGGGTCAGGACCCGGTCGGCGCGGGGGAGGGCACGTCGGATCCACCATCCGGGCGCTCGGCGCGCGCCGATGACGTTCAGATCGCTCCCCATCACCGTCACGATGCACGGGACCCCGAGCAATCTGGCGAGCGCCACCGCCGCGCAGCCGTCCGGGAAGGCCCACGGCGTGTAGATGGCGTCGACGCGGCCCTTGTAGGCCGCTACCGCCGGCATCACCGACGCCGCGAAGAGGGCCGGCGCCGTGGCCACCGACTTCGGCAGGTAGAGGAAGCGGGGGTGTCGCACGCGCAGGCGCCCGACGAGATCCTCCGACGGCAGCGAGGCCAGGCGTCCGGCCCGGCTCCAGCGTGAGAACAGGCTCGCCCCGGGGAACCACGGAATCACCGCCAACACGTCGACGTCGGCGAGCTCGCTGAGCGCCTCGATCTGTTGACGGTTGAACGGGGCCCCGTGCGGCTCCACGCGGTTCGGGTACACCCGGGTCATGGCGAGAATCCGCATCGTCACCCGCGGACCTCGCGCTGCCTCGCGGGGAGATTCATAGCCGGCATCACCATTTCACTCGACAATCGGTACCGTCGTTCACTCGACAATCGGTACCCGCCGGCAGTCGCCGATCCAAGAGTATCGTGTCCCACCGTCGACGACCTCGAAGTCAGTCCATTCGAGGCCCCTGAGGTCGTGTACGGACATGCCGACGTCGTCCCAGCTCGCCTCGGTGAATCGATCGCTCTCTGCCGTGAAGGTCACGCGCCCGCCGTCTGCGAGGAACATGCCGTAGCGCTGAAGGGCACGGGCTACGATGGTCGCCGCCGGCGAGTCGTCGAAGACCGACATGTCGAAGTCCGAGCGCAGGCGCAGCCGTGCGCCGTAGGGGGGCGCCGCGATCGGGCCCCGGGTCGCGCCGGTCGAATGCGTCGCGGGCTGCACGTAGACCTGGGCGCGGATGTTCGAGTTCGGCAGGATGAACCGGATGGCGTGTAGGATCTCCCCAGCCGCGACCTCGTCGGCGTCGAAGAGCAGCGGCGCGATCGGGAGGCCCGCCGCGTCGGCGCTCGTGCAGTCTCTGCCTCGACCCGTCGGCGGCGGCACCTCGGCGAGATCCCAGATCGCCAGGCACCCGCCCTCGTAGCCGCCCGTACCGACATCCGCGCGCCACTGCTCGTACAATCGGCAATCGGAGAGGTCGCGCACGATCACGTGGCAGTCTCCACCCGACTCGCAGGTGTATCCGCTGTGCCCCTCCACCGCACCGCCCGGCGGAAGCGGAACCGGGGCGGTGTCGCAGTCTGGGGAGTAGTGGGATCCGGTCGGCGAGAATTCGAAGCGCGGCGTCTCGGCGTCTGCCTCCAATCGGTGGATCGAACGGTCGATCTGGAAGAGCGTGCCGCCCGAATCGGAGTTGTGCTGCAGGTAGTCGATGATCGCCGCCGACTCGGCGTCGAGGGGCGCGCCTTCGATCGAGGTGTTCCAAGGGGCTCCCGGGGGGAAGAGCTGGCCCGGCGCATTGCCGCACACGTCCGCATCGCCGCCGACGTCCGTCGGAACGTCCGGCGTGTCCGGTGGGCTGTCGGGTGCCGTGTCCGGTGGGCTGTCGGGTGCCGTGTCCGGCGGGCTGTCCGGCGCGGTGTCCGGTGGGCTGTCCGGCGCGGTGTCCGGTGGGCTGTCCGGCGCGGTGTCCGGTGGGCTGT
>CAZFPM010000352.1:0-2179 GCA_964520965.1 uncultured Myxococcales bacterium | reverse complement strand
CCGCTTCCGTGTCGCGGGGCACGTCGGTATCGACCGGTGTGTCGGGACCATCGTCGGGCGTGTCCGGACGATCATCCGTGTCGGTCGGCGTGTCGGTGGGAGCGTCTGTGTCGGCGGGCGTGTCGCGCGGCGGTCCGCCATCGTCCGGCTCGTCTGCGTCAGCCAGCGCGTCGGTGTCCGGGTCGCGGTCGCTGTCGACGTCGGGGTCACCGCCGTCGGTCACGACTGGATCCGGTTCGGCGTCCGCTGTGGCGTCGGGCCGATCGTCGAGGTCTGCACCGGGGTCGCTCGGCTCCCCTCGGTCACGGCTCTCGACGTCCGAGATCACCTGGACGACGAGGCCGGCTGCCGCCGTCTCGGTTTCGCATGCGGCGGAGACGAGCAGAGAGAATACGACAACCGGGATGTGGCCCCGCCGGACTCGAGCAAATGGTCCCATTGGAAGAATATGGTTCCTCGGCGGGCGGAGATCCAGGACCGAGTCCGAAACGTCGTCGACCCCACCCTCGGTCGCGAGACTCCGGGTTGCTTCATCGTCGGGGCACCTGTGTTAGAAACGAGCGAGCACGAAACGCCATCGGAGGCCTCTCTTGCGGAACGACGACGAACACCGGATGTGGCCGCGATGGTGCGGCACACTGGCGACGGTTGCGCTGGTCGCGACGGTCCTGGGCCTCGGAGTTCTCGGCGGTAGCGGCGATCCGTCGACGCCCACGATCGTAGTCCTGGGCGTCGTGGCGACGATGATCGCGTTTTCGAGCTCCGGCGGCGCCCTCGTGGCGTGGGTGCTCGTGCTATTCCTGCGCCCGACCGACTTCTTTCCTGACCTCGCAGAATACCGCCCGGCCCTTCGATTGGGGGCGTTGACGGGCTTTCTGCTCCTCGCCGGGAAGCTGACTCGGCGGGAATTCACGTTCGTCTCCTCCAGACACAACATCTGGATAGTGTTGCTCGCGGTGGCGGTGCTGATCTCGGCGCTGAACAGCCACGATCAGTACGCCAGCATGTTCGAGTTCAAGGTCAAGTTCGTGAAGGTGGTGCTCTTCTGGTTCGTCGCTCTGAACGTCCTGTCGACGCGGCAGCGTGCGGTCGCGTTTCAGGTCGCCCTGGGGCTGGCGGTCGTCGTCCTCGGCGGTTGGGCCGTCTACTTCAAGCTCGGGGGAGCGCCGGTGCCGACGGTCGATGACACGCTCGCGATGAGCGGCATGCTGACCGATGCCGCCCTCGATATGTTGGAAGAAGCCAGCGGCGAGGCCGAGCGCACCTTCCTGGTCAAGGGGCTGCTCGAGGATCCCAACGACCTCGCTCTGGCTCAACTCATGGCCACGCCCTTTCTGATCGAGGCGTGGCTCGAGGCTCGGGGGCCCCGGAAGTGGTTCATGTTCTTCGTCATGTTGATTCCGGTGGCCGGCATCGTGACCACCCTGTCGCGGGGCGGGCTTCTGGGGTTGGGCGCCGGCGCTTTCGTGATCGCCCGCGGCCGGGGGTTGGGCCGCGTGCTCTCCGTCGGGATCGTCGGCGTGTTCCTGCTGGCGGCGGCCCTATCCAGCGGGATCGCCGAGCGAACGGGTGGCGGTCGGGCCGACTCCGGCATCGACATGTCCGCGCAGGGGCGTCTCGACGCCTGGAGGTCTGGGTTGAACATGCTCCGGCACCGCCCCCTCACCGGGGTCGGCTACGAGATGTTCAACGACTACTACATGGAATACGCCATCGACCCGGCAGAGTGGGCACCGGGGAAATCCGCGCACAACGCATTCGTGAAGTGCGCGGCCGAGGCAGGGATGCTCGGGTTCATCCCCTTCATGATGCTCTTCCTCCGCTCGTTGCTGGTGAAGGATCGCCTGAGGAAGCGGGGCCCTCCTCCGGATGCGGGCCCCCTCGAGCGCGCGGTGGTACGGGCGCACGTGGCGAATCTCGCCGCGGTCGGCACGTCGGCGTTCTTCCTGTCCGTGACGTGGCACTACTACCTGTACATCCTCTTCGTGCAGTCAGCCGTCGGCGAGGTGCTCTATCTACGGTCCGACCGCGACACCGCCGCGGACGCCGAAGAGGAGGACGCCGCCGACGTCGGCCTCGAGGGTCCCGCCCTCGCTGACGCTTAGTCTGAATCCGTCGCCGTCGCTTTCCGCCGAGACCCCGTAGTCTCCGCCGGGATCAAGTCCCACGACCCAGACGT
>CAZFPM010000351.1:0-4910 GCA_964520965.1 uncultured Myxococcales bacterium | reverse complement strand
GATGGTCCCCTCGGGGCTCGACAATTGCGCAAGCTTCACCTGGCGAAGATCGTCGCGAATGTTCCGCCAGGTGTCGCCGCAGGCGTTCTCGGCGACCCGCTCGAGCATCAGCGCCAGCACGTTCAGGGAGACGTGCGCGTGAATGCGGTGCGGCGCCCAGTGGTAGACGGGCCGCAGCCGGAGCCCGCTCTTGAGCGTGCGCGCGGGTCGCCGCCAAAGCGCCGGCAGCCGAAGCGCGCAACCGCGTGCTCGAGTGTGCGGCTGAGTTGCGCGCTGCCTTCGAGACCCATCATGCCGCGTGGCACGACCTCGAACCAGAGTAGCGCTGATCGGGCTCGTTGCCACCGATCCGATTCACACCCGCGTGACCAACCTTTGGATCACTGTCGTGAAGTACTCATCGGTCTCCAGCTCGGAAGCGTCAGGATCGTAGCCAGTGCCTCGATCCAGGAGCGGAACCCGAATTGCGACGAAGTCGTCGTTCCGATGGTCGGATCGAATCACATCGTGCTCGTCGCGCCGGTGCCCGGTCGGCACGGTGTCATCAACCAGGACCACTTCGAACACATCGTGCTCGAAGTCTGATAGACGCGCCATAGCCTGGTAGGCCGATCGCCTCATGATCGGCCAGTGGACATCGTTCAACAGGTAGTCGACCTGATCGGCCCAGCGGAAGTTCGTCTCGAACACGATCTCGTCCGGCAGGTCCATCGAGCGGCCCTTGACCAGCCGGGCCGTGTCTTCCCAACCGTCAAATCTCTCAACGTAGGCGTTGTAGTCGGGGTCACCCTTGCAGGCGAGGTCCCATTCCAAGACGAAAGCTGTATCGTCAGACATGTGCTTCTCGATGCGAGGGCTGTCGTAACAGGGAATCGCGGTCGCGTGACTTGATGTTGGGCGCACGTGCGGTCGACGACCCCCTATTCGGCGTACATGGCCTCGATCGAGTCCGACCAGTTCTCGTGGACGATGCGGCGTTTCACCTTGAGCGTCGGGGTGAGCTCCTTATCGTCGACGGTGAAGTTCCGGGGCAGGATCGTGAACCTCTTGACCTGCTCGACGCGGGCGAACCTCTCGTTTGCGGTGTCGACGCCGGTCTGGACCAGGTCGTTGACCTCGCTGCTCTGGTGCAGGGTCGCGGCGTCGAGACCCTTCTCCTTCGCGAAGCGCTCGGACCAGTCGGGGTCGAGGGTGACGAGGGCGGCGAGGAACTTGCGCCGATCGCCGATCACGACGGCCTCGTTGACGGGCTCGATGTTCTTGAGCGCCGCCTCGATGTTCTTCGGCGTGATGTTCTTGCCACCGGCGGTGATGATGATCTCCTTCTTCCGCCCGGTGATGTGCAGGAAGCCCTGGTCGTCGAACTTCCCGAGGTCGCCGGATCGGAGCCAGCCGTCGACCAGGGTCTCGGCGGTCGCCGCATCGTCTTTGTAGTACCCGAGGAAGACGTTCGGGCCGTTCAGGGTGATCTCACCGTCGCCGGCGATCTTCACGTCGACCCCGGGGATCGCGGGGCCGACCGAGCCGAACTTCGTCCGGCCGCGCGTGTTGAACGACGTCGGGCCCGAGCCCTCGGACTGGCCGTAGACCTCGGAGACGATGATGTCGAGGCTCGAGAAGAACTCGAGCACCTCGCGGGCGATGGGCGCCGCACCTGAGACGCAGACCCTCGCGCGACCGAGCCCGATCGCCGGCTTGAGCTTCGAGTAGATCACCTTGTTGGCGATCCCGTACTTCAGGCCGAGCAGGCCGCCGGGCTCCTGCCCGCGCATCCGCAGGGCCGCGACCTCGGCGCCGACATCGCGAGCGAAGTCGACGAGCTTCGCCTTCACGCCCGTCGCCAGGGAGAGCTTCGCGCTGATGCCGGCGTGGAACTTCTCCCAGATGCGCGGCACGCCGAAGAACACGGTCGGCTGCACCTCCTTGAGGTTGTCCGGCACCGCGTCGATCGACTCCGCATAGTAGACCGCGGCGCCGCTGGTCGCCGGCACGTGGACCGTGAACATCTGCTCGGCGATGTGCGACAGCGGAAGGTACGACAGCGAGCAGTCGTTCTCGTTCACGCCCGTGATGTCCAACGCGACTGAAGCCGTCCAGGCCAGGTTGCGGTGAGAGAGCATCACGCCTTTCGGCGGACCCGTGGTCCCCGACGTGTAGATCAGCGTCGCGAGCTGGTCGTCTTCGAGGGCCTCGGCCCGGGCGTCGTAGGTCGCGTCGTCGACGTCGGCCGCCTTCGCGAGGAACTGCTCCCAGGTCATCGCGATGTCGTCGTCCACGTTCGCGCCGCGCATCATCACGACGTGCTTCAGCTCCGGCAGTTGGCCCCTGACCTCGTCTATCTTCCGCCACTGCTCCTCGTTCTCGAGCAGCACGACCGGCGAGCCGGCGTGGCTGACGATGTACTGCACCTCTTCGGAAGAGCACGTCGTGTAGATGCCCGCGGGCACGCCGCCGACGGACAACGCTCCGACGTCCATGATCGTCCACTCGGGCCGGTTGAAGCCGAGAATGCAGACGGTGCCGCCGCTCTCCATCCCCAGCGCGATCAGCGCCTTGCCGGCCTGGCGGATCTGGTCGGCATATCTGCCCCACGAGGTCATCTTCCAATCACCGCCGACGCGCTCGTAATACGCGGGGGCGCCCGGGCGACGAGCTGCCTGCTGCTGAATCCGACGGGTGATCGTATCGGTGGACATGGTCTCTTCCTCGGTGGCGGCAACGCGAACCGACGCGAGGTGACGAGGCTGTGTCCGGGCGGGCGGTTCGCTGAGTCGTTGAACGCCGGCTCTCCTACGTCGGCGGCCCCCAATCGTCAACCTGCGAGCGCGCGAAAACCCGCGGTCTTTCGCATGAAAGCGGGCCTGCGAGCGCCGCGCGGCCAACCGACGCGAGCGCATGTCCGTTTCCGCGAGCGCCGAGGTTGGCTATAGATCTCCCCGCGTTCGCGCGTCGCGTATACCCAGACCGGAGTCTCGCTCATGCTCGTCCGACTCGTCCGCAATCCGCTGCTCGTGATCGCGCTCCTGGCCCTGGCGGTCGGTTGCAGCAGCGGCTCGAACTTCGGCCCGACCGTCGACGATCGCGGGGGAGAAGACACCGGTGACACCGGGAGTGACGTCGGTGGCGACGTCGGCGACGACGCGGACGGCGACGCATCGAGCGACGACGCGGACACGGCCGAAGACGCGGCGGATGCCGATCCGGATGGAGACGCGGACGGCGAAGACGACGTCGTCGAGTTGGTGCCGTGCGACCGAGACGACGACTGCGACGAAGACGCAATCTGCGTCGCGGAGACCTGCCGGTCGCTGCGATGCAGCGGCCCGGAGGACTGGGTGCGCTGCCAAGACCTCTTCAACGAGCTGGAACGCGACCTCGGGCGCTATGCGACCTGCACCGAGCGCCAATGCCGTGTCGCGTGCCTGCTGGACGACGATTGCGACGACGGTCAGATCTGCACCGACTTCGGCTACTGCCGCGAGTTCGGCGGTGATCTGAGCATCGAGCACCCTGCCGGACCGGCTACCGGGCTGCTGCAGGCCGGGTTCTCCAACCTGCTGATGAACTACCCGCTCGGCGTGCCCCTCGGCGGCTACGGACAACGCGCCGCCGGCAACGACGGGCGTTACGCCGTGTCGCTCAAGGCATCGGTCGGACAACTCCACGGGCTCTACATTCGCACCGCGGTCATCGATAACGGCGAGCGTCGCATGATGATCATGCGCATCCCGATCATCTTCACGTCGATGGCGCTGCACGAGGAGCTCGCGCAGGCGCTTCAGGAACGCACCGGCCAGGATTGGCGACACAGCCTGATCATCTCGTCGACGCACACGCACTCCGGGCCGTGCCGTCACTGGCACCTGCCGCCGGAGGCCGCGGCCCCCCTCGGCGCGTTCGGGATCGGCGAGTTCAGCCAGTTCTTCTACGACGCGTTGCGAGACTCGGTGCTCGAGGCCGCGTTCGCCGCGCTCGACGACATGGCTCCTGCGCGCATCGGTTGGACCATCGTCGAGTCCTACGATGTCGACGACCAGGTCGCCAACGACCGTTGGGAGCAGACGCCGCCCTTCGACGACAACCGTACCCTCTTGATACGCATCGACGACCACGAGGGCGTGCCCCGTGGCGTGCTGTTCAGCTTCGGCGCCCACGGCACCGAGAACGACGAGGACTATCTCAGCGGCGACGCCCTCGTCGGCGCTGAGCGCGTCCTCGAAGAACGTCTCGGCCAGGAGTACGGCCGCTACGTCCCCGCCCTCTTCATCAATCAGAACTCCGGGACGATGGGGCCGGCCACCGGCGCGCGTGGACACGCGTTCCCCCAGAACCTCACGCGACTCGGCTGGGCGTTCGTCGAGAAGATCTGGGATCGCTTCGAGGCCATCGAGACCACCAACGAGCTCACCCTGACGTCGCGCAACCTCCGATTCCCGATCTCGTACGACACGCTCGAGTATGGGCGTGACGAGTTCTTCGGCACGATCCCGCCCCCCTTTGGTGGCGAGTACCGCTACGGCGGCCTGAGCTGCACCGGGCGCTTCGGTGGCGACCGCGATTTCGAGACCCATGACAGCCTCGACAACGTCCAGTGCGCCGGCGCGCTTCACTTCCTGCTTTTCAACGCGCCGCCCACGACCCTGACCCGCTCTCAGCTGATGGCGTTCGAGCTCAACGGCCTGACGGTGCTCACGGTGCCGGGCGAAGTGTCCCAGGAGCTCTCCTGGGAGATGACCCGCGCGATCCGCGACGAGTTCGGCGTCGACCCGATGAGGATGTTCACCTGGGGCTACGCCAACGACCACCTCTTCTACCTCTTGCCGACGAACCTCCGAGGAGAGCTCCCGCCCTATCCCGGGCTCTCGACCCCGCAGCCCCTCGACGATTACCCCGATTTCGCGGAGGCGGCA
>CAZFPM010000350.1:0-4988 GCA_964520965.1 uncultured Myxococcales bacterium | reverse complement strand
AGCACGAAGTCGTCTCTCGCAGTCGCGTGCGTCGCTGTCTTCTGCTTCGCCTGCGCCGGACCGTCGGACTCGGGTCCCGATCGCGACGACGGAGACGGCGGCGGCGATGTCGCGACGGATCAGCAAGACGGCGGCGATGTCGCGCCGACCGACGAGGATGTGGCCGACGGGACCCCGCCGGGAGACACCGACCCCGCGGACACCGACCCGGCAGACGCCGTGCCGGACACCGGCGACACCGCGACGGACTCAGCGGGCGACGCCGGGGCAGACGTTGAAAGCGACAGCGGCACCGGCCCACCGCTCGCAGACGCCACGCGATACGTCCGCGTCTCCACGACCGAGAGCCCTTCATGGGTATCCTGGCGGGAGATCGAGGTCGTCGGAGCCTGCGACGACGGCGATGCGGCGACCAACCTGGCGCTCGGCCGCGCTTCGACCGCCTCGTCGAGCATCGAGGGAGGACCGGAGCTGGCCGTCGATGGGAACGCCGACACAGGCTGGCAGGCCGGTGAATTTCCGCCCGCGTGGTGGGAGGTCGACCTCGGTCAGCCGTGTCGGATCGACCGCGTCCGCCTGCTGACGGCACAGACGCCGGTGGGGCGAACCGTGCACGAGATACGGCTGGCCGACGCAGGGCGCGACGAACTGGTCCACACCTTCGACGGGGTGACCGACAACGGGCAATGGCTGACCTTCGAGATCCGGCGCGAGCCGCCCCTGGGTGACGGCACGCCGGTGTGGCGGCGGACAGTGCTGTCGTTCACCAACCCGAGCATCGACGGCAATCCGTTCGAGACCCCCATCGACGCGACCTTCACCCACGACGGTGGCGCGACCCTGACGGTGCCGGGGTACTACGACGGCGACACCAACTGGCGCGTCGGCTTCATGCCCACGACGCCCGGCTCCTGGAACTACCGCACGTCGTCTCCCGATCCCGATCTCGACGGGCACACGGGCACGGTGCAGGCCGCCGCGTCCGACCAACGCGGGCTGCTCGCCGGAGACCCTGCGCACCCGGACAAGTGGCGCTACGCGGACGGCACCTTCGTCGTGCCGATCGGGGTGTTTGCCAACGCGATGCTCGACGACGCGACCGAGGGCGAGTTCGTCGCCCTCGCCGACTTCTTACGCGACAACGAGCTCCAGCTGCTCAACTTCCGCCTCTCGGAGCACGACCTCGCGTTCACGGACGTCGGCGGGCGGCAGATGAACCTCGGGCTGTGGCGGCGCCTGGAGCGGCGCCTGGAGATCCTGACCGAGCGCGGGCTCGGCGTCGACGTGATGCTCTACACCGACGACGCCGGCCGACCGTCGTTCGGACCCCGATCCGACGCCGAGCGCCTGCTGATCCGTTACGCCGTCGCCCGGCTGGCGTCGTTCCCCGTGGTCTTGTTCAACTCCGGCATCGACCTGTCCGAGTATCGGGACGCCGCCTGGGTCGATTGGTACGGCGAGCAGGTCCGGGGCCTCGACCCGTACGGGCACCCGGTGTCGAGCCGATACGGCAGCGGGTCGGGCGGTCGGGCGATGGTGGGCCAGACCTACAACAGCGTCGGTGACCGCAACTCGACCATGAGCGGCCTGCTCGCCGCCTATGCGCGCGGCGACGGAGTGCCAGCGGCGAACAACGACAACTTCAGCGAGGATCTCGACGGGTTGAACGGCCATACACGCGAGGACATCCGCCGCACGGGCTGGAAGGCGACCGTCGCCGGCGGGGTCGCATTCCACGTACGCCACAACACGCTCTACTGTCCGCGCGGCATCACGGAGTGCGACCGCTACTTCCCCATCGCGCAGGCGCCCTCGCTGCTCGACGCGGCAGGGTGGCTACGTCTGGTGAACCCCTTCGTCCGCGATCGGCTCGGAGCGACCTTCGGCGAGATGGAGCCCGACGCGGCGTTGGTCGACGGCGCCGGGGCGAAGTACGCGCTGGCCGACGGAGCGCGGACGCGCATCCTCGTGCTCTTGCTCGGCAACGCGGACACGTGGGATCGCGGCGACGGCGGACCCGTCACGGTCAGGCTCGGCGGTGTGTCCGGGACCTTCGACGCGAGCTGGTTCGACCCCCGAACCGGCGGGGAGACCACCGCAGGCGCGGTCGAGGGCGGCGCGGACCGCGTGCTGTCCCCACCGAACGGAGACGACTGGCTGCTCCTCTTGCGACGACGCTGAGCCGGACCGATGGGAGGCCGTGCAAGAGGGTTGCGCCCCCAGGGGCGTCGGCAGGACGTGGTGGTTGGGTGCCCCGGACTGTCGTGCTGCAGGGCGCCTGCGCCGGTATCTGTCTCATACCAAGGCTCATCGATTCCATCGGCGTCCTCGTCGTACCGAGCGGCCAATTCGCGCCAGGTCAGGATGGGACCGGTAAACGACCTCGCGAGCTCGGGTTCGACATCGTACTTCGATGAGCAGAGCCCCACGAGTTGCACATTCTCCACTCCGGTTTGCGCCGTGACCTCTTCAAGGTCTCGCACGAACGACGCCGTTTGGTCAGCTTCGAACGCCTGTGCCGCCTTCGCCTCTACGATGATGATCGCCGCCTCGCCGAACAGACACAGGTCGAACGTGCGTTTCTGGGAGTAGAGTTCGCCTTGGCGTTGCCGGTGGTGCCAAAGGTCGCGATAGAAGCATACTTCGAAGCCGACCTCCCATTCGCCGTGGATGGGAACCTCGAGGCGCCGGCGACGGAGTCGGCGCAGCCGACGCAGTGAGGAAACGGACCCGAAAGGGCGGCGTCAAGACGACCGCGTCGTTGTCTGCTGCCCCATAGGGCGACTGGCGTCACTCTTCGGACTCGAGGACGCCGATGATCGGGGGCAAGGCGGCGATCACGACGTCGAGTTCTTCTGTCGCGACCGTCCAGACGATCTCGAGATCGGTGCCGAAGTAGTGGTGGATCAGCACGTCGCGCATTCGCGCCATCTCGTGCCAGGGAACCGACGGCCATCGCTCGCGGGTTCGTTGGCTGACGGCCTTCGCGGCTTCGCCGAGGATCATGAGCTGGTGTTCGACCGCCGCCTGCAGAAGCCGTTCCCTCATGAACTCGGCGTGGTCGCTGCCGGCGAACTGCTTCGCGCCACGAGCAGCGTCCAGCATGTGCTGGAGACGCGCTCTGTCACCCCTGCCGAACGTCACAGCGGAACAGCTTCGCCGAGGATTCGATCACGCAGGTAGGGGCTCAAGCCTCGCTCGGACACGACGTCAACCTTGGCCCCGACAATCGCCTCGAGAGCGTCGTAGAGACGTACGAGATCGAAGAGAGACCGACCGGGCTCCATTTCGACGAGGAAGTCGACATCGCTCGCTTCGGAAGCGGTACCGGTCGCAACGGATCCGAAGATCCGGACGTTTCTCGCACCATGTTCCCGCGCAGCGGCAAGGACCGCGTCTCGTCGCTGCCTGATTTCGTCGAGCCTGGTCATGAGGCACCTCTCCCGATCAGAGTACCTACGGTCGAGTGACGGCGCCACCGTGAACCTCGCGGGGCGGCGCCGGTCGCTGCAGCTGTCTCCGATGCAGACAACGTGCCTGAGGTCTGCTGCGCCGGAGCGAGCGAAGCCAGCGGAGGGGACCGCTGGTGCGGCGGAGCGTAGCGTAGCGAAGCGGAGATGCGCCAGGGGCGTCAGCAGGACGTCATGGTTGCACACCCCCTCTCGGTGTGCCGCCCTTACTGCCTCTCGGTCATCGCCGGCGCCGCGAGACATGAGTCCGCTGCTGCGGTTCGAGGGGGGGCTCTACGTCACGAACTGCGAGGTGGCGCCTAGCTCGTCGCGGGTCCTGGGTCGGCTTTGGACGGCGTGAGGAAGGCCTCGGCCCAGCCGTAGCGCGCCTCCGCGGGCGGAGGCGAACGGAGGTGAGAGATGCGGGCTGTTCCGAGGGAGTGGCCGAAGGCCGCGAGCCAGAGACACGGGCTGTTCCGAGCCGGAGAGAGCCGGAGAACGCGGTGGTGCGCGAAGGCGACCATGTCGTCGTCCTGTCTGCTCGAACGCCCGGGCCTGCTCTCGAGTCGACGCCGGACCGTTCGTGGAGTCGCGGCGGCGGGGGCTTCGTCGAGCGCGTGTCGTTGGGCGGAGGAGCGCCAAGGGCGCGGGGGAGACCGACGATGCCGCGAAACGGAGACCCCGCCGCCGCGACACGACTCCTCCTGTTCACGCCGCTATTGGTCGAGCCCAACGCTTCGGCCGGGCCGACACCGAGGGTCGACGTAGTGGCCGAAGATGGCTAGCCTGAAACCATGAGCGCCGCCCCTCCAATGCCCCCGCCCGGCTTCGATGACCTCTCCGACCAGGAGAAGGAACTCTACATCGACGCCCTCCGTGCCCGCGCACGTGGGACGAAGGTCCCGGAGTCCCATCTTGCTGAGATGCGCCGTCGTCTCGCGGCGGACGCGGAGTCGCCCCAGGAGAGGGTTCACTGGAGAGACGCGATCAGCGAGCTGCGAGCTGAGATGGCGGGCCGCGGCGAGTGACGGAACGGTGGCTCAGCATTCTTGAAGAGGCGCGGCGAGAGCTTCGTGCTGCTGCAACTTGGTATGAGCGCGAACAGCCCGGCCTGGGGGTGCGGTTCGTCGACGACCTCGAAGCGACGTTGTTGATGATCGAGACCTACCCGATGAGCGGAGAATCGCTGGATGGTCCCGTCCGGTGCTTCCCGGTCGGGACGTTCCCGTACAACGTGTACTACGCAATCGACGCCGATCGGTTCCAAGTGGTCGGCATCGCGCACGTCGCGCGAGCGCCCGAAGTGATAACCGAGATCAAGCGACGGTGATGGCGGAGGCTGGTCCTGCTCCGCGTCGGACCAGCAGCGCAACTCTGCCCTGCACCGGGACGGTGCCCCACGGATCGGCGCTCGTGTGTGCAACGTGCCTGAGGTCTGCTGCGCCGGAGGGCCGAAGGGAACGGAGTTGCCATGGTAGTCGCGGTCGCCGCCGGTGGCGATTTGCGTGGCGAGGGCGCAATGCCTTTGTGGCAGCGAAG
>CAZFPM010000349.1:0-5030 GCA_964520965.1 uncultured Myxococcales bacterium | reverse complement strand
ACGGAGCATCAACGAGGTTCGCGACAAGAAGCCCGCCCTTCAAGAAGAACTCCGATACCTGATCACTTCGACCCAGCCGGTAGATGAGCCTATCCATGGCGTAGGCTCGGAACGCATCTTCCCGGCTCAGCCCACGTTCTCGTCCTCGGTTTGCGACCCGTTGGGAAACCGAGCGTGCTCTTGCGGTTCGCTTCGACATCAGAGCGTCAGTCCCTGCACGACGGGCTCGAGGCTGCTCCACGCCCCCATCCGCTTTGCCAGCCGGGCGAACCGAGGCACGAGGAAATCGGCGCTCGATACCCGGCGCTTCAGCGCAACGAGCGCGTACTCGCGAGGGATCCGCCGTGGGTACCGCCACAAGTCGACGACCGTGCGATCCTGATTGGTGATGCGGAGTTGGGTGCCGTGAACGGGTACGGTATCGATTCCGTTGTCGGAGTCATGATCCGGCTCGATGAAGCGCGGTGAGGTTTGAACAACCTGCAAGGTGGCAGTCCGACTTCGGGGCACGCTGGTTCCCTTCGCGACGTAGAGCCAGATGCCCCGCGCGAACGCGTCCGTCAGGTCGTAGTAGACGGCCGCCGTCAGAAGCCCCACCACCGCGTCGGGATACCGCACCGTCCACGCGGCCGCTTCCGCCAGAGGGTGCTGCACCACGTCGGCCCCGAGGTAGACGGCAGGGGCGATACGGATCAGGACACCCTCTGCTTCCATTCGCGCCATGGCCTCGACGGACACGCCGAGGCTATCGGTACGGAGGAAGTCCGTCGTAGCGGTGGCGGCGTCGCGAATGCGGTCGTGTTCGGATGAGGCAGGCATCACAGAAGATGTATACTCCAGACCCACTGGTATACAACTCCTGTGGGTTTCGGGCTGAGAATTCTGTCGCCGCTGTGGGCCGCGACGGGCGGCTGCAGGCCGTCGACTCGACCCCACCCTGTCGACGGGGTCCCTGTAAACATCCGAAACAACGAGGTCTTTCGGCGAGACCTAGACGTTGAACAGGAAGTGCAACGCCGCGTGAGTTCGGGCATTTACGAAACGACTGTCCCCATCTGTCGCGGAAACGCGATCAGGAAGCAGAAACAAAGACCGACCCAGATCGGAGCCTAGCGTGGCCACCGGAGCGGATTGGTGCGCACATAGTTGCGGGCCCGCTCGAGCTCGGCAGGGGTGCGAATCAGGCGGTCATGGTTGCCGCGCTGCCAGAGCGCGCGGTCGGGACCCCAGACCCCCTGAAGGCGAACCGTACGGGTGACGCGCGCCTTGAATCCGCCGACGGCCACGCCCAGAGCCGTACCGAAAAGGGCGAGAATCAGGTGCACGTGGTTCGGCATGACGACGTATTCGTCGAGTTCGGCGAAGCGGAGCTGATCCTCCAGAGCCACGGTCTGCCGACCGAGGCTCTCTTCATCCGACCGAGCCGGGGACCGCCCGACCCCGAGCCCTTCGACAGAGCTCAGGAGAGCCGATACCCATTTGTTCTTCCTACGCTCTCGATGGGGCGAAGGCCGATGAAGTAATCGTTGTTGTCATCATCGGGGAGAAAGTCTTGGTTGCGCCCCCAAACGGCCATTGTGGTGGGGTTGCACAAGGTGAAGTTGGCTGTGAGTACCTCCGTGTATGGACGGTCCTCACGAATGATGTATTCGATGAGGCGCAGGGGCGCTTCCATGACATCAGCCATCACTTTGCCCGCATAGCGATCAGTTTCTGGGAGGTTCTCGATACCGTTGGCTTGGGGGAAGAAAATGCCGGTTTCTTTTCGCAGTTGTAGTGCTTGGTTGTGCATGTCTCGCAGGGTCTCGCCAAAGGCTTTCGTGGCCATGTATTCATCGACGATGGTGGGTAAGGCGCTCACATCGGCGGTGAGCCGGTCAAGCTCTGCTCGGGTGGGCCGAGTCCCTTTCAGAGCCATTGCAATTCGCACCAGTTGGTCACTGGTCGTAAGGGGCGTTGGTGCCTCACCGGCATCTTCGCCACACTCTATGGGGGCGCCATTTGTGATCCAACGGTCCACTAACCCTAAGAGCTCCGGGCTCAGGGGCTGGGCGTCCTTGGGCATACCGCCAGGCGTGCCGGCCGGAATATTCATGAGGATCCGGACCAAGCTGGCCTCAGGATCCCCTGGTACGATGTAGGGGGCATCCTCTCGCTCCACCAGATGCCTCATGGTCTTCGCTCGTGCTTTGTCCGTTAAGCTCAGCGGGACCAAACGAGGCTTCTGCATGACGTTGTGGCAGGTGCCACCAGCGCACCCCTCTTCGAGGACCAATCGGGATACGTCGCAGGCCGTGGGATTCTCGATGTCCGCAGCCATCTCATCATTGGCCGTCGGTGGTGCTGGGCCAGGGTCCACTGGATCTGGGTCATCGGTTTCCGGACCAGTCCCCATACCCATATCAGCGCTATCACTGCCCCCATTCCCATCGCCGGGAACCATCCCCGCAGGGGGATCACCCATGGGCTGGCCCGCCGTCGGTGTATCATCATCGGGCGCGGGTGGATCGCTCTTCTTCGAATCCTCACCACAGCCCATGGCGAGCCCGAAGCACAGCCCTATGCATATCCATCTGAACACTGGTATCCCCTCCGCTTTCTGAGCGCCCCGGTGCTAGTTTAGGAATGATTTAGAGCGGTGTGCAAGGGGGGGGGGTTTCCGGTTTAGGGGTTGTCGCTTTTTGGGTCGTAAAACCACCCCTGAACCGGGTGGGATACCCCTTTGAGGGTGAGGGGGCCGGCGGAACAGAGGTGCTCTTTTTCATCCAGGTGTTTCACCGTGTCTTCGCCCAAGAGAATCCCATCGGGTCGGCTCATGCCTTCGAGGCGGGCGGCCACATTGACCGCTGGGCCAATGACCGTGTAATCAGCCCGCGCAGCAGAGCCAAAGTTACCCACCACCGCTTCGCCCGTATTGATGCCCGTGCGTGCCTGGAGACCATGCTCTTTTCCCACTTCTGGAATGCGAATATGAATGGCCTTGGCCAGGGCAAGTGCGCGTCGGGCTTGGTCTGCCGGGGGGAGAGGTTCCGGTGCCCCGAAAACCATCATGGCGCAGTCCCCGATGAACTTGTCCACGGTGGCGCCATGGGCATGGGCGACATCGGCGACTTCGGCCAACACCTTGTTGAGGATCTCACCTACGGCTTCGGCGCCAAGGGCTTCGCTGAGGCGAGTGAAACCCACGATGTCCGTGAACATTACGGTGACCAACCGGCGCTCTGGCGCTGCGTCCATGCTCAGGTCGCCATCGGCCGCTCGATCCACCAGGGCTGGGGGCAAATAACGCTGGAGCACCGATCGGGTGATGTATTGGTGCAGACGCACCGATTGATTCACCGCGTAGGTACAGATGAGAAAGGTCAGGATGCTCACGATGACCACTGAGAAGATGGGCGCTACGGCGTTGGTACCCGCACTCCAATAGGGTTCGCTGATGGGGTTGGGGAGCAAGGGGCTCAAGGGGATGGTGCCCGTGGCTTCGAGAATCCCGAATAAGATAAAGAGCAGCACGCCCAAGAAAAACGTGGTCACCGCAGTGCGATAATCGAAGAGGACCGTGTAGACGGCGATGACCAAGATGAGATAACCACTGGCGTAGCTCGCGAGACAGCCGAAGCCCACCATGAAGGCTTGGTTGGTGCCCAGCTCACATAGAACCGCTACGGAATTGGCCTGTCTCAATACGGCCGGGTTCGGCGTACTCCGGGCACGGCTCAGCCAGATCAGGGTGCTATTGACCAAGACGTATAAGAGCACAAAGCAGAAGTGGGCGAGCCAAGCACGATATCCGTGGGTGGGGTTCCACGCATCGTCGATGGTTTGGTACAGGTAGATATCCGTGAGCCCCACCGCGAAGGGAATGACCACGAAGAGCCGAATGAGGGCCGTCGTTCTGTACCGCTCTACGGGAATGGTTCTCTCACCCGCTGGCAGAAAGAGGTCATACCACCGGCTCGAACCCTGAGCCTCTACGGACATGGCTCCGCACTCCTTTGGTTCCACCTTCGATACTGGGTCGCTTCGGAATTTTGCTGGTCAGTTTTCACTCTGTCTCGAGATAGGCGAAAACCCGATTCAAACTCTTGCACTCGGGGTCCGTGAAGGGCGGAGCTGAGCTCACTCATTCCATGACCAGATCCTTGGCTTCCGCCAGAGGGTGCTGCACCACGTCGGCCCCGAGGTAGACGGCAGGGGCGATACGGATCAGGACACCCTCTGCTTCCATTCGCGCCATGGCCTCGACGGACACGCCGAGGCTATCGGTACGGAGGAAGTCCGTCGTAGCGGTGGCGGCGTCGCGAATGCGGTCGTGTTCGGATGAGGCAGGCATCACAGAAGATGTATACTCCAGACCCACTGGTATACAACTCCTGTGGGTTTCGGGCTGAGAATTCTGTCGCCGCTGTGGGCCGCGACGGGCGGCTGCAGGCCGTCGACTCGACCCCACCCTGTCGACGGGGTCCCTGTAAACATCCGAAACAACGAGGTCTTTCGGCGAGACCTAGACGTTGAACAGGAAGTGCAACGCCGCGTGAGTTCGGGCATTTACGAAACGACTGTCCCCATCTGTCGCGGAAACGCGATCAGGAAGCAGAAACAAAGACCGACCCAGATCGGAGCCTAGCGTGGCCACCGGAGCGGATTGGTGCGCACATAGTTGCGGGCCCGCTCGAGCTCGGCAGGGGTGCGAATCAGGCGGTCATGGTTGCCGCGCTGCCAGAGCGCGCGGTCGGGACCCCAGACCCCCTGAAGGCGAACCGTACGGGTGACGCGCGCCTTGAATCCGCCGACGGCCACGCCCAGAGCCGTACCGAAAAGGGCGAGAATCAGGTGCACGTGGTTCGGCATGACGACGTATTCGTCGAGTTCGGCGAAGCGGAGCTGATCCTCCAGAGCCACGGTCTGCCGACCGAGGCTCTCTTCATCCGACCGAGCCGGGGACCGCCCGACCCCGAGCCCTTCGACAGAGCTCAGCACCGATTTTCGCGCGCGTTTAACCGTCACCCAGACCTAACATCCTGGGGTGC
>CAZFPM010000348.1:0-5035 GCA_964520965.1 uncultured Myxococcales bacterium | reverse complement strand
ACGTCGTACTCCGGGTGCGCGATCGTGACTGCGGAGCCACCGTCGGCGAGCGACAGAGACTGATGCACTTCGCAGAGTTCGCACCCGTCGCACGACTCGGTGTTTCCGTCGTCGCAGGCCTCGTCGATGCCGACCTCGCCGTCGCCGCAGCTCCCACAGGGGACCGGATCGTCGCAGCTCAGCGTGAGGAGATCGTCGCACGCGAGCATGCCGCACACACCGCAGGCGTCGCCGAGTTCGCCTTCGAGCTCCGCGCAGCCACCGCACACATTGCGCGCCCGGTCGCCGACGTCGCCGAAGCAGATCACCTCTTCGGGCCCGTTGCATGCCCACGTTCCACTGCCGCACGTCCCGCACGGGTCGTCGGGCTCCCCCTCCAGGGGTCGGCAGCCGCCGCATTCGTTGTCCACGCACGGGCAGTCGTCGCCCTCGCAGGGGGGGACATCGGTCGCGACGTCGCTGTCGACCGCTGCATCGGTGCCCCCGTCGGACTCTCCCGAACCGTCCGGGTCCGCCACGTCGGCTGCGTCGGTCGCGTCGGCGCCGCCGCTGTCCTCCGTGTCCTCGGGAGTGCCGACGTCGAGGCTCGGGTTGGCGTCCGGCGTCGGGGCGTCATTATCGGCGCCTCCGAAGTCCCGCGTGCTGAGCGCGTCGGTGTCGAGGCCGGAGTCTTCGACGTCGTCCTCGCCGTCAGAGGCGGCGCTCGGGTCACCGCATGCGACGAAGAGACCGAGCGCCACGACGACGAGCCACGAAGTGGGCCATCGCCAACGGGAGCGCGTGGAATTCGTCACCGTGATCATGGGAGCGATCGTCGTGGGAACCCGTGTCGGAGTCAATGCCGCTCGCATCGGTCGACCTCAGCGGCGGGGAACGTCGAACGTGCCGCCGAAGGGCAAGACGACGGGCTCGACGCCGGCAGCCTCGATCTCGCGGACGAATCCCTCGACGTCGACGCCGGGCAACTGGAGCGGCTCCGCCTCGTAGGGCGTGAAGAGCCAATCCCAATGGCAGGGCACGATGAAGCGCGGCCGGGTCAGCTCGACGATCTCCTCGAGATACCGGGGGCGGAAGTTCCGACCGATGGCGCACAAGCACACGACGTCTGCCCGGACTTCGCGCAGCTGCTCGGCGAAGAACTCGGCGGAGTCGATGTGCAGGATCGTCAGCGCGCGCCGCCCTGCCTTGAACGTGAGCAGCCAGTTCAGCACGAGCCCGTGTCGCAGGTCGCGGTTGCGGGGCGGCCAGGGCGGCGGCCGCGTGATCTCGCCCGGGAGCGGCGCGCGGTCGAGGTAGACCCTGCCGTGCGCCGAAGGCAGCGCCCTCACCGACGCTCCCTTGCCGCACGCGATCTCGTGGCCCCCGTGAGTCTCGACGATCTGCGCCTCGGGTACCCCGGCTGCCCGAGCGACGTTGCAGGCCGACCGGGATCCGAGGAGACGGGCGCCGGTGCGCAGGCAGATCGAAGGGGCGTCGAGCACATGGTCGTAGTGCGCGTGGCCGATCAACACGTCGTCGGCGTCCGGGAACACGCGGGCGATGCGCTCCTCGTCCGGCTCGAGCCGCTGCGTTACCAGTGCGTGGAGCGGCGTTCGGGTGACGAAGGGATCGATCAACACCGTGCGATCGGCAGACTCGACCGTGAACCCCGCGGTACCGTGCCAGGTGAGAGACACGTCTGCGTCCTTGGCTTCGCCGAGGTGGTAGAGGTGGCGGGGCGCGGGTGCGAGGTGGCGCCTCAGCAGTCGTCGGAGCACGGGAACGCCGGGAGATCGGGGGGCTGTCGCGGTGTGGGTCTTCCCACCGCGTCAGCGTAACCCCGCGGCCGACCGATGGTCCACGGTGGCGCGTCGGGGAGACATAGTGCTCCTGCCCGGAATTGGTGACCCACCCCAGGAAGCCCAGGGCCTCGCTGCCACGGAGCAACGAGCGGGCTGTGGTGGGCCCACTGCCCCGAGGCGCGACAACGGCAGCGGAGTTCTGGGCGAAGTGGGGTGGGTCGCTATTTCGGAGCAGGAGCACTAATCGGCGGCCACCGCGAACAGGCCGGTCAGCCCCGGCTCGGTTCGCTCCCACACCATCGTCTTCGCCGACGCGGTGTTGACCCGAGCGGCCGCGACGCCTGGCGCGGGAAGCCACCACTCGAAACGGCCGCCGCCGTGGGTGCCCGAACCCGCCGCGGCGAGCTCGAGCTCACCCCCCAGCCGACTCCTGGCCAGGTTCCGGGAGAGCCAGAGCCCGATGCCGAGCCCGTCCTTGTCGAGCTTGGTGCTGAACCCGTGCTCGAAGAGCCGCTCGGCCACGTCCTCGGCTACGCCTGGTCCGTCATCCTCGACCGTGATCAGCGTCCCGCCGTTCCGGGGCTCGGCGTCGATCCAGACGGTCGTTCCGGTCGCCGCGTGCTCCATTGCATCGAGCGCGTTCCTGACCAGGTTGGTCAGCACCTGGTCGAACTGCACGGGGTTGCCGTGGACCTCGTCGGCCAGCTCGCCGAGCTCGACACGGTGCCCGCTCACCTGGAGGCGTCGCTTGAGCAGTACGGCGATCAACTCGGCGCGAGACCGGATGGAGAAGCGCGAGGAGCTCCCGGGCGCGGCGGCCCGCGTGCTGTCTCGCATCGTGCGCACCACCTTCGCCGATCGGTCGGCGGCATCTCGCGCCTGGGACAGGGCCTCGGCGATCTCGCCGTTGATCTCGCGGAGATCGTCTTCGGAGACGTCGGCGTGCCCGATGCTCTCGGCCATCTCGTCGACCAGGCTATGGGCACTGCCGAGCTGGTTGAGCGCGGTAGCGAGCGGGGTCTTCAGCTCGTGTGCGAGGGCGGCGCTGAGGCGGCCCATGTGGGTGAGGCGGTCGGCAGCGACCAACCGGCTGCGGGCGTCGGCCTTCTCCATCTCGAGCCACATTCGGCGCTGCCGTTGACTGGCGATGGCGGAGACGACCGCGAAGGCGACACACAACCCGGTTCGCACCCCCAGCTCGCCCTGGGGAAGGCCCATGTACATCGAGCCGACGGTGAGGGTGGCGATGGTGCCGACGGCGCCGATCCCGAACATCGCCGCCGGCCGTACCGGCGCCATCACCGCGAACACCATGGGGATGATGGAGATGTACGGGAAGATCGGGTTGTCCGGTCCGTAGATCATCCACGACCCGGCGATCTCGGTGATCGCCATCGCGCCGGTGATGAACGTGACGACGCTGGGATGTCTTCGGCCCCACTTCCGATGGGCGAGCACGCCCAGCGGCGCATATCCGCAGAACAGCAGGGCTTGGAATCGGGCTACCGGCCCCAGCCCCACGTACCCGGTGACGACATCGACGGTTCGCACCCACAGGCCCATGCCGACAGCGACAAGCACCACGAGCCGTGCGGCATCGCACACGCGCTGGGTCAGGGCCGGAACCGCCTCGTCGGAGACCGGCTGCGCGAAACGACGGATCTGGTCCAGACGCGCCTTCATTCCGCTGCATCCCGGGCCGCCGCGCAACACACTCGGTTGCGGCCCTGTTCCTTGGCGGCGTAGAGCGCCGTGTCCGCGTCGCGGATCAGCGCGCCGGCGCAATCGGGATCCCACGCTTCGAGGCGGGTCGCGGCCACGCCGGCCGATGCGGTGATCGGGATCTGGTGTCCCTCGAAGGTAATCGCGAGATCCACCAGCCTCTTCCGCACCTTCTCGGCGACGGTCCGCGCACCGGCGAGCCCGGTGTCCGGGAGCACGACGAGGAACTCTTCGCCCCCGTATCGGCACACCACGTCGCTGCTCCGGACCGCCTCACGCAAGACCCGGGCGATGCGGACGAGGGCGAGGTCGCCGGCCGCGTGTCCCCAGGTGTCGTTGATATGCTTGAAGTGGTCGACGTCGACCAGGACGACCGACGTCGGACTCGCAGACCGCGACGAGAGCTTCAGGCTCTCCTCGAGACGCTGCATCCCGAAGCTCCGGTTCCACGCCCGGGTGAGCGTGTCGTGGGTCGCCTGCTCGTACAAGAGCACGTTCTCGATCGCCTGCACGATCTGCTGCGCAAAGATGGTGCGCAGGTGTTCGAATCGGTCGCCGCTGTCGGCGGTCTCCACGAGGATGCAGCCCCGAGCGCCGTCCCGCGTGCGAAGCGGGACCGCAACGAATCCCTCGACCTGGGGCGCGATCGCCTCTTCGAGGGCTGTGCGAACCACCTCGGACGGGCCCTCCGGCAGTTGGGAGAGTGTGGAGCACCCGGAGTACTTGCCGGTGCCGGCCCGCACGCTGACGCGCTCCTCCGCGCTGCGCATGACGAGGAGGCCGTCGTTGGACGTAGCGACCAACGCGTCGCCCTGCACGCCGAGAAGGTCGATCATCTTCTCCAGCGCGGTCTGGAAGAGCTCCTGGACGGGTTGCAGGCGGGTGAGCTCCGGGCCTGACTCGACCATCTTCATCAGGGTGCGCTGTTGCCGCGCGAGCTGGTCGACCACGCGAAAGTGCTTGAGCGCCGCGTCGGCCTGCACCATCAGCCGGTCTGGGCCGTCACCCTTGTCGTGGAAGTCCTGGATGTCGAGTTCGTGCAGGAGCTTGCGGCCGGGTTGGTCTTCGGCATAGCCGGTCACCAGCAGCACCTGGACCAGGGTGTCGAACTCGCGGATCGCCCGCACGACGTCGGCGCCGGACATGCCCGGCATCATGTAGTCGAGCAGGATGAGATGCGGCCGTGTCCGCCGGACCAGCTCGACTCCCTCACGCGGGTCGGAGGCACAGATGACGTCATGCCCGTCGCGAGTGAGGACCGCGCGGGTCGACTCGAGCAGGGAGACGTCGTCGTCGATGAGGAGAATGCGGTGCGTGTGCCGTCGAGCGGCCGGACGAAGACGTGCCATGGGGGACTCCGGGTGGGTCGGAGTTGACGTTGGCGCTCGTGGAGCCGGCGCACCTTACGTTGAAGATCAACGGCCTCGACGAGCCGGTGTTTAGGGGGGGACCTGGGCTTCGATGATCCGCCGGCGCTGTCTCCGACCACCCGGAGGGGCTTTGGGGCTTGTAACTCCCGTGCGTGATGGCCA
>CAZFPM010000347.1:0-5097 GCA_964520965.1 uncultured Myxococcales bacterium | reverse complement strand
GCGAAGCGCCAGGGGGCGTAGACGTGCTCGGGGCGGGCATAGTCGATGCCCACCCGGGGACCGCTGAGCAGACTGGATGGGGACGGCGCGTCGAAGAGCTCGAGCCCGCCGGGCTCGTACACCGGGTGGTCGTTCCACCCGAGGTCGAGGTCGAGCGCTCGACCGATCTTCCCCGGTCCGGTCAGCAGCACGGCGCCGTCTCTCCCGCCTCGACGGCGACGAATCGTCTCCAGGCCCGCTACCGGTTCGGCCGACCGGATCAGCACCGCTGCTCCGTGGCCGATCTCGTCGGTCACGAGGTTGAGCATGTGGTGAATGCCGTAGCAGAGGAACACGTAGGCATGGCCGGCCGGGCCGAACATGGGCGCGTTGCGGGCCGTGCGCCCGCTGCGCGCGTGGCACGCGGAGTCGTCGGGCCAGCGGTAGGCCTCGACCTCGGTGAGCCGCAGCACCACTTCGTCGCGTCGCAGGTGCTTGCCGACGAGATCGCGAGCGACGTCGAGAGCGTCGCGTTCGAAGAAGGACCGCGCGACGAGCTTGCCCGTCACCAGCAGGCCCTCCCACCTTCGAGCTGGAACGTGGCGACGAACCCGAAGCTCCCGCTGAAGTCGTCCTTGCCGCCGACGATCACGCCGCCATCGCACCCCGGGCGCCATGCGACCGCCGACAGGCGGGTGTTGCTCGGCGCGCGGAACGGGGCGCTGTCGAAGTTCGGAATCGAGACCTCCACGATCTCGCAATCCTCCCGAAGCGGCACCGGGCAGACATATTCGTCGTGGCGGAACTCGAAGACGCCACCGAACGTCGCCCGGCTGATGGTCTGTCGTTCGCCAACGATCAGCGCGCGCATTCCAAAGGCATCGAATGCCCCCGCCCACAACCGCCGGGTCGTGAACCACGGTGCGTCGGTCGACCGGTTCATCACGCCGCCCTCGAAGCGGTGGATCCGGTCACCGGAGTGGGAGATCGCCAGCGCATATGCTCCGCTCGGGTGCGCGACGATCCGTGACGTGTTACCGAGCAGGTTGAACCCGAGCTCCTCGCGCAGCTCCCAGAGGCCGCCGACCTCGGTCCAGTAGAAGCCGTCGTAGCCACCGAGCCCACAGACGACCAGGTAGCCGGGGTTGCCGAACTCGTTTTCGACGTAGGCGATGTCGTCGCACCCGATCGTGGTCCAATGCGGCGCCAGCAACGTGGTCTCGCCGGTGATCGGGTCGAGGGAGTCGATCCACATGCGATACGGGTAGGCGGCCCCGCGCCCGAGCAGCAGAGGGTGCTCGTCGTGTCCCGGCGAGAAGGCGATCGCCGAGTACACCGGCCGCGGGCTCGCGATCGGAAGCCGAGTCAACGCGTCTTCCGAAGGCGCCTCGCTCCGCCAGGTTGCGTCGTCGAACCGGAGCACGACGCCGACGCTGCCTTCCGACGTGTCGTACCCCAGGACCAACGCCGAGTCGCCCGAGCCCTCGAACGCGATGTCCGTGAAGTAGAGGTGACCGTCTCCGGGGGGATCCAGATCGATGATGGTCGTGGCCTCGCCGTCGACCTCGTAGACGTACACGCGATCGGTCCGCGCGAGGGCGACGAAGTAGCTTCCGTCAGGGTGGAAGGCGACCGCCTCGAGGTTGCGGAGACCGCCGACCTCGAGGGCGTCGTACACGTAACTCCCGCGCGTGGGCTCGCAGGCATCCGGAACGCCGTCTCTGTCGAGGTCGATGCCGTCATCGCCGAGCGGGCAGATGTCATCGGCGTCGCAAACCCCGTCGTGGTCGGCGTCCGGACAAGTGTCGGCGCCGTCCGCCGCATCCCCTTCCGAGGCGTCGCCGCCGTCGTCGAATGGGACGTCTGGCGTGTCGACCGGGACGTCCGGCGTGTCGACCGGGACGTCCGGCGTGTCGTCCACAGGAGCGTCCGGCGTGTCGTCCACGGGAGCGTCCGGCGTGTCGTCCACGGGAAGGTCCCCCGTACCGTCGGGAGCATCGGTCGCGTCGTCGACGGGGGCGTCTCCCGTGTCATCGCTGGGGACGTCAGCCGTGTCGTCATCGGCGTCGCCGATCGCGTCTGCGTGGGCATCGATGGGCGCGTCCTCCGCGGGCTCGGTGTCCGTCACCGCATCCGGGGCATCGGCAGCGTCGTCGCTCGCGTCGGTTTGCGGGTCACCGCCATCAACCGGCCCGGCGTCCGCCGTGTCCGGGCCGTCAGCCGTCTCGTCGGCGTCGAGGGCGGTATCGCGCATCGGTCGAGCGGTGTCCGCGGTGCGCCCGTCGCGTGCCGGCGGCCCGGCGGTCGAGGCGTCGCCACCGCAGGCGGCGAGCAGCGCCAGCACGAGCGGCGCCAGCGCGAGGCCGCTTGGCAACCGCATTGCTACTGGCGCGGCGCGACGTTCGTGCGGATTCGCCGGTTCGGTGCCGACTCCTCCTCCTCCTCCTCCTCCTCCTCTTCTTCTTCCTGCTCGGCCTGCGCTGCTGCCTGGCGCTCACGCTCGGCACGGGCCTCGGCCTCACGCTCGGCGCGAGCCTCGGTCTCACGCTCGGCGCGAGCCTCGGTCTCACGCTCGCGCTCGCGTTGTCGCTCGGCGCGTGCTTCGGAGTCGCGCTCCCGCTCGCGCTCCCGCGCTCGGTCCAGCTCGGCCTCGGCGACGACTTCCCGGCCGGCGATCTCGGCGCGTGCGCCAGCGGCCGTCAGGGCCGCGTGGACGAACGTCTGGGAGAGTTGTACGACGCCCGTGCTTTCGATGCCGCCGGCGCTGCCGACCGCGAGTGGTGGCTCGGTCGGTGGTTCGCCCGGCGTCTCGCCCTCAGCGCTCGGCGCGGTCTCGCCTGTCGCCGCGGCTGAGGCCGCCGGATCGACCGACGTGGCGGTGTTCGTCCGGACCGCCCACACGGCGAGGGACGCTGCTGCGAGCAACATCAGGATTGCGATCGCGACGACGGCGCGCCGGACGCGCGCTCCGGTGTCGAAGAGGTCGACCTCGTCGGCGACTTCGACCGAGCCGGGCAGTGTGTCGGTCTCGCCCACGCCCTCGAGCGCTTCGACGGTGGCGCCGAGGGGGACGCCGGCCGCTTCTGCGTGCAGGGCCGGCACCTGGGCCGTCACCGCGGCGACGACGGTCGTCGCGTCGCCGAGGTCGTCCAACATCTCGATGCAGGACTCGTATCGTTCTTCGAGCGGCTTCGAGGTCGCCCGCCGAATCACTTGGGAGAAGCCGACGCGCCGGGAGATCGTGCCGAGGGGCACGGGATCGGCGCTGAGGTGCTTCACCGCGAGCATCATCGGCGACTCGGCCTCGTAGGGCGGCTTGCCTTCGAGGAGCTCGATCATCATGACGCCGAGCGAGTAGATGTCGCTCGCGGGCAGGGTGAGGTGGTCCTTGACCCGTTCGGGTGCGACGTAGTGCGGCGAGCACATGACCTGACCGGTGGCGGTCAGGGACGCGTCCTGCGACTCGTCGAGGGACTTCGCGATTCCGAAGTCGAGCACCTTCACGTAGTCGGTCTCGCCGGCGACGTTGCCGATGAAAACGTTGGCCGGCTTCAGATCGCGGTGGATGATCCACTTCGAGTGCGATTACTGCAGGATCTTGTGGATCTGGAGCGTGATCTTCTTGACCCGTTCGGGCGGTAGCGCGCCCTCCTTCTCGATGAGCGCATCGAGCGGCTGGCCGTCGAGCAACTCCATGACGAGGTAGAGGCAACCGCTCGGGGTCTCGCCCGCGTCGAAGATACTGATCGAGTTGTGGTGCCGGAGCCGCGACACCGTCTCGACCTCACGCATGAACCGAGACGCGAACTCGTTGCGTCGGCTCATCAGGGGGTCGAGGACCTTGACGGCCACCTGGGCCTTCGTCCGGGCGTCGTACGCGCAGTAGACGACCGCGAAACCGCCTTCGCCGAGTACGTTCTGGATCTCGTAACGATCGCCGACGATCGTGCCCTCGGTGGGCATCTGGGGATCGTCGGCGAGCCGCTGATGTGTCTCGGTGCCAGTCGACATGTACGGGCCTCGACTCCCAGGTCGCTGGGATGACCGCCGCTGCCGCGGGGTCGGGTGTCGTTCGTTCGCCGGAAAGCGCACTACTCAGGCGCTCGCAGAACGCTAGCAGAAAGGGCGCTCGATCTCCAGAATCCTCAACGAAATCGGTACCTACCCGACCCTACACTGTCGCCGGACTCAGAACCTGACGCGCACCTGAGCGCCGATCCCGCCGGACGAGAATGTCGGCCGGACGGCCACGTCCGCGTCGTCTGGCGTTCGCCCGGCGAGCACGTACCAGATCGCGCCGCCGACAGCTACCGCTGCTCCGGTGCCGTACAGGATCGCGATCGGGATCTTCGCGTTGTCGATCTTGCCCGCCACTTCGTCCAGACGCTCGATCTCCGTGTCGTTGCAGCCTCGCGTCGGGTCGGTGCACTGCTCCTGGAGCTCCGTGAACTCGTTTCGGTTGCTCCCCATCGCGAGATCCCAGACGACGCCACCGGCCAACAGGCCCATGCCGCCCCCCATCACCACGATGGGTGTCGTGCGATTGCTCGGCGGGGGTTCGTCGACTGCGACGACGGTCTCCTCACGCTGCCCGATCAGGCACTGGTCCGCGCGGTCGATCCAGTTCTGTGCGGCCTGCGCGACCAGCGGGCGGACGTCCATGCCCTCGTCGTCGAGAAGATCGGTCAGGATCATCCGACCGTCTTCGCACTCGCCGAGCTCGACCCAGAGCGATCCTGCGATCTGCCGGTTCGTCAGCATTCCGTCGAGCAGGAGCTCCCGGTCATCGGCGTCCAACGAGGTGTCGAACTCGAGAATGTCCTGGATCGTCTGCGCCAGCGCCAGGCTGGCGTCGGCAGACTCCCGACATCTCCGGTTGACCAACGTCGTCGTCCGATCACCCTCGTCGCACTCGGCCTGCAGCGTCTCGTAGGCCGTCGCCTGCTCGTCGTATCGCTCCCACAGGCCATCGACGTCGACCTCCTGCGCGGCGGCGGGCAGAAGACCCTGAAACTGATCAACGGGACCCTCCGGCTGCGGCCGGGTCGGCCCTCGGTGCTGGTGACGGACGACCGGGCCTTCCTGTCCTGGGCGGAGGAGCACCAGCCGGGCTTGCTT
>CAZFPM010000346.1:0-5108 GCA_964520965.1 uncultured Myxococcales bacterium | reverse complement strand
GTCGTCGATGTCCTGCGGCTCTTCGCTCCCGGCGCCCGCTGCCAGCAAGAGCACAGCCTGCCCAGGGACGCCCGTCGCATCGACGTCGTCTTCGGTTTCGACGAGCTCCCGGACTTCTTCGGTCCGCTCATTGGTCCGCTGGCCAACCGGATGGTCGCTGTCGAGGCGTTTGTGCGTTCGCCGACCCGGCGACAATTCGGCCGCTCACTGACCAAGCTCGCAGTGCTGACGGAGGACTGGCTGGCTCGTGCCCGGCGAGCGTCCGACCGGCGAGCGCCGGTGTTGTGGGTCGTCTGTCGGGGAACCCCCCGGGGGGTCCTCGGGTCGTTCCCCTGCTTCGTCCCGACAGCTCCGGGAATGTGGCGCTGGAACGCTGACCATCCGGGCGACGTGGTAATCACGGATCTGAACCGAGTCGCGGGTGACGGGACCGGGGGTCTGGCGATGCTCCGACTGCCGCGCACGAGCGCGGAAGCGCACGAGAACGTTCGACGGTTGCTCGGCGACGCGTTCCTTTCTACATTGACGAAGGAGACCATGGTGCAAGCGATTCTGGACGGAACGGTGACCACGACCGCGCAAGAAGACCGTTGGACGCTGCGGCGTGCACTCGCCATCGGCGAGGCGCGCGGCGTCGAGATCGGCGAGGCGCGCGGCATCGAGATCGGCGAGGCGCGTGGCCGGCGGAGCACCCTGCTAGCCATCGTTGCGGTGCGTTGGCCGGCACGTCTCGCCGAGCTCGAGCAGATCGACGACATCGACGCGCTCGAGGCGAGGGTCCTGGAGCCGCTCGGCGGGGAATAGCGGCGGCGCCTCCGCCGATCTCGACGGAACCCGCCCGAAGGCACTCGCGTGAGGGCTGGCCGCAGCATGCCGCCCGCGGGCGAGCCGGCTCGCGCGACCCCGCAGGCTCCTCCTCTGCTGCCGCGCCCCGGCGGACCTGCACCGGCAGCACCGACACCGGTAGGAATCTAACGGCGAGGCTGGCACGGGTCTTGTACCCAGCGTGCACGCGGCTATCCTCCGCGCGCCGGTCGTCCCGCTGTCGGCACCACCCCCTCGCCCGAAGGTCCTCGATGCATCGCCGCACGACGCTGCTCGCTCTGAGCGCCGCCCTCCTCGCCCTGACCGCCTGCGCCCAGCAGGTCGGGGACATCGACCGGACCCAACCGAACGGCCTGGAGAAATCCTTCTTCGACGACGAGTGGTACTACCAGCGCACGGTCGTCGACGTGCCGTCGGGCAACGGCTTCACCTTCGTCGGCAGCTCCGACTTCTCCGGCCTGTCGAAGATCACCTGGGACGTCCAGGAGAGCTTCCTCTTCGCCCGCCGGTCGATCGAGCTGATCGAGGGCGGCGACGACCTCGCCCAGACCGGAGAGGACTACGAGGGCGAAGTGATCGCGGCCTTCCGGATCACCAGCCACTTCGACGTCCAGCGACAGTACAACTCGTCGACCGGCGAGGAGACCAACGTCATCGAAGAGAACTCGCGCGATCGACCGTGGTACGACCGCGAGTACATGCGGGTCGACTGGTCGCAGAACCTGGTCCACAACTACCAGTTCGACTTCGAGACGCAGTCCGTCGAGTCGATCCCCTACTACGTGCAGGATCTCGAAGACGGGTCCGTGCACCCGGACGCGCCGCTCTTCGCCGACGACGAGAGCTACTTCGACGTCACGTCGAAGCTCTTCGCGACCGCGGACTCCGTGTACATCGAGGGCTGGGGCATGGCGCCGTCGTGCTGGCTCTGGGGGCACGAGTTCGACGAGTGCGGCGCCGGCGAATACGCGATCCGACACAGCTTCCTGCGCATCGACGCCGGCCGCCAATACGTACCCGAGCCCTACAAGGGGGCCGAGACCTCGCTCTTCGGCTTCTTCACCGCCGACCGGATGACCTACGACCCGCTCGAGGGCATTCGCGAGCAGCACAAGCGCCGGTTCATCACCCGGCACAACCTGTGGGAGAACTGGTACGACGCGTCGACCTGCCGGACGCTCGAAGAGGGCGAGGAGCCCGTGGAGGGCGAGGTGCGGCTCATCGACGAAGCGTGCGCCGAGATTCCGGTGCCGGAGCGGACCCTGCGGCCGATCGTCTATCACGTGAACGACGCGATGCCCGACGACCTGCGGCCGATCGTGACCGAGGTCGGCGACCAGTGGAACCGCGTCTTCGTCGATGTGGTCACCGCGCTCGGCTACCCGCTCGAGGAGGGCGAGCGCGTCTTCGTCGCCTGCCCGAACAACCCGATCGCAGAGGACGATCATCCCGCATGCGGTGCTGCCGGCATGTCGCCCCGCCTCGGCGACATCCGCTACTCGTTCATGGCCTACGTGCCGAAGTACATGCAGTACGGCCTCCTCGGTCTCGGGCCCTCGAACAACGACCCGGAGACCGGCGAGATCATCAGCGGCATGGGGTACCTCTACCACCACAACAACCTCGCCGCGTACGACACGATGCGCATGATCGAGCTGCTCGGTGAGCCCGAGGGTTCACCGGCGCTGGCCGAGTTCATCGACGGCGTCGATCTCTCCGAGTGGGCCGACGAGGTGAACGGTCGTCGCGAGGCCGCGCCGCGCACCTTCGGGCTGGAGGACGCCGGCCACATGGCGCACTCGATCGCCAACGGTTGGATGAGCCAGGCCTGGGAGGGCCGTCGTCGCGAGATCACCGAGGCCGACGGCGCGTACATCGACGAACACGGCTTCGACGCCTGGGCGGAGCCCCACCTCGAGCACATGTATCGCGAGGGTCTGCTCAACGGGGAGTACCATGCGGCCGACGGCCGGCTCCGCCAGCTGGAGGGGACCTACATCGAGGAGCTTCTCCTGACCGACGAGATGCTGGCGACGGCCGGTCGCATGCCCGGCGAGCCGATCACCGAGGCGCACCGCGATCGGGCGTCGGTGGTGCGCGGTGGCTTCGCCCAGGACGCGCTGCAACGTCAGCAGCTGCGCGAGCGCTACGCCGCCGCCAACAACATGTACCTGCCGGAGATGGCCGACGACGCGCTGATGGGCTTCGCTCGCGAGCTGAAGGACCGGTCGTCGGAGGAGATCTATGCCGTCGTCCGCGACCGCCTCTACACCGCCGTCTTCGCCCACGAGGTCGGCCACTCCCTGGGCCTGATGCACAACTTCGGCGGCTCCGACGATGTCGTGAACTACTTCGACGAGTATTGGGAAATCCGCGACGACGGGCGCGTCGGACCGCGCAGCGTGGACCCGATCACCGACGCCGAGATCGACGCGTCGATCTACAACTACGCCTACAGCTCGGTGATGGACTACAACTCGCGCCTGACCATCGACGGCGCGGGCATCGGCAAATACGACCGCGCGTCGATTCTCTACGGATACGCCGGCATGGTCGAAGTCTTCCGAGACTCCGGGGGCATGCCGCCCGCCGACCTCGCCGCGTGGCACTCCTATGACGGCAACGTCATCACCGGCGGTGGGGATTTCGGCCTCCGCACCATCCACTACACCGACTACTACAACCGGATGGGGTCGCTCCTCTACGAGGACGACAACCGGATGCTCGTCAGCGTCGACGACTTCGCCGACGGCTTCGATCGGATCACCATCGATGGCGTGACCCACGACCGCGTCCCCTACATCTACTGCTCCCACTCCAGCTCGGACCTGAGCGACCATTGCCTGACGCGAGATGCCGGCGCCGACTCGATGGAGCGCATGTCGAACATGCTCGACGACCTCAACACCTGGTACGTCCGGCGGAACTTCCCGCGGGGCCGGATCGGGGTCAACACGTTCAACTACGTCAGCCGCTATTACGGTCGCGTCTACCACCGGCTGAAATACTGGAACAACCTGTACGGCCTCTATGCCGCGCTCCTGTCGCAGTTCCTGTCGCCGTCGGATCTGGAGCGGTTCCTCACCGACTCCGAGAGTGGCTTCGGTGCTCAGACGTGGGCGGTGCAGAACGCGTTCAACCACCTGGTCCAGACGCTCCTGATGCCGAATATCGGGCAGTACGATGCGCCGCGGGCGCAGTCTGACGGCGCGCGGCTCGCGACCGAGTCGCTCGGCTTCTTCGGCTTGCACAATCTCGATGTCTCCGACGCCCGCTATTACGCCACGAACTGGTCGTTCGGGAGCGGTGACGGCCGGGAGTGCGGGTACATGTGGTACGAGTGCCTGCACCACATCGGCTTCTACCTCGACAAGATCATGGCGATCGAGGCGTTGACCGACTCGTCGACCTACTTCGTCGCCCGGTCCACACCGGAGGACATCCGGGAGTGGGAGGTCAGCTACTACAACACCTTCCCCGACCAGATCGCGCGGCTGAGCCAGGCGATCATGAGTCAGGATTGGGAGACGGTCGGCCCCTACATGGAGGGCGGCGAGCTGCACTTCCCGAACTACGGTGGCGACCTGTCCGACGAGCATGCCACGCCGATCGACCCCTTCGCGACGTTCACGATCCAGCTCTACTGGCAGGTGCTCGGCCAGGCCCGCTTCCCGAACAACTACGACCGGTCGTTCATCCAGGAGTCGCGCATCTTCGAGGTCGGCTCCGGTCGGCAGATCGACCTAGACGAAGATCGCCTGACCACATTCACGGACCCGGACTCCGGCATCACCTACGGCGCGATCCACTACACGGACCGCGAGACCGCCGGCGACCTGATGCTCCAGCGCGCCCGCTGCCTCGACGCGGTGGGCAACGGTGAGGGCGACCCCGAAGACGAGTGCCCGGCCTTCGCGGACGGCCTCCCGTCGCGCATGCCGAATCCGGCGACCGCCCGGTTCGAGCTCGACAACTACGTAGAACTCCTCGAGATCCTCGCCGACCTGTCGACGGTCATGGACTACGGGGATCCGTACAATCCGTGAGGCGACGTCAGCGGTAGGGTGAGGCTCGCCCCCTGCTTCGCTTCGCTTCGCTGTCCCCCACTCGTGGGGGACGGCTGTGTGTCGCCGTCAGTGGTAGATCGAGGCTCCCCCCCTGCTTCGCTTCGCTTCGCTGTCCCCCACTCGTGGGGGACGGCTGTGTGTCGCCGTCAGTGGTAGATCGAGGCTCCCCCCCTGCTTCGCTTCGCTTCGCTGTCCCCCACTCGTGGGGGACGGCTG
>CAZFPM010000345.1:0-5118 GCA_964520965.1 uncultured Myxococcales bacterium | reverse complement strand
GGCGTAGACGTCGTACCCGGCGCGGATGACCCCGCGATCGGCCAACACCAGCCCGCGGGATCGCCGGCGGGGTCCGTCCGCCTTGATCTGCGCCACCGCCTCCCGGCCGATGAAGTCGCCGGCGTCGAGCTTCACGACCCAACCGAGGCCGGCCTCGATCGGGTTGGTCGTCTCGTCGATGTCGTTCCCGTAGAGCGCGTATCGGGCCTCGAGTCGCAGCGTATCTCGTGCGCCGAGTCCGGCCAGCTGGAGCTTGACGCTCTGACCGGCCGCCACGACCGCGTCGAAGACCGCAGTCGCCGCGTCGGCGGGCACGTAGAGTTCGAATCCATCCTCGCCCGTGTATCCGGTGCGCGACACCAGGCAGCGCGCGCCGGCCAACTCGCCCCAGGCCGCGTGATAGTAGACCACTTCAGCCGCCTGCTCGCCGACGACGGCCGCCACGATCCCGACCGCTTCCGGCCCCTGCACCGCGAGCTGAACCCAGTCGTCGCTCTCGTCTACCGCTTGGGCATCGCCTGCCAGATGGTCGCGAATCCACCCGAAGTCCTTGGCCCTATTCGCGGCGTTGACACAGATGAGCACCTCGTCCTCGGCGAGCCGATAGATGATCAGGTCGTCGACGATTCCGCCGTCAGGGCGGCACATGACGGTATACAGGGCACGCCCGTCGTAGAGCGAGGAGACGTCGTTCGAGACGAGCCGTTGCACGGCCGCCAGGGCCTCCCGACCGCGCACGAAGACCTCACCCATATGCGAGACATCGAAGAGCCCGGCGCGGCGGCGGACAGCGTGGTGCTCGTCCTTGATCGACGTGTAACGCGTTGGCATGTGGAACCCGGCGAACGGCGCGAAGCGCGCACCGGCCGCCGCGTGGCGCTCGTGCAGCGGCAGGGGTCGTACGGCTGCGTCGATCATCGGAACCTCTTCGAAGTCAGAAGGGAACGAGGCCGTCGAGGCCCTCGCGGCCCAATTCCCGCCGGAACGCGCCGGCGAGCACTGTGTTCCAGAGCAACATGGCGATCGTCATCGGCCCTACCCCGCCGGGCACGGGGGTGATCGCCGACGCGCGAGCCCTGGCCGGCTCGAAGTCGACATCACCGTTGAGCTTGCCGTCCGGCTTCCGACTGATGCCGACATCGATGACGACGGCGCCGGGCCGAATCCAGCCGCCCTTGATCAGGTTCGGCACCCCGGTCGCGACGATCACGAGATCGGCCCGCGCCACGTGCTCTGCCAGGTCCCGGGTGTGCCGGTGGCACACCGTCACCGTCGCGTGCGATTGGACGAGCAGCTGGGCGACCGGGCGGCCGACCGTGATGCTCCGCCCGACCACGACGGCATGGCAGCCGACGAGATCGACGCCGACGGCGCGCAACATCAACATGATTCCGGCGGGCGTGCATGGCTGCAGCAACGGGGTGCGTGCGACGAGCAGGCCGAGGTTGGTCGGATGGAATCCGTCGACGTCCTTGCGGGGTGCGAGAGCCGAGATGACGACATCCTTGTTCAGGTGCGGCGGCAACGGCAGCTGCACCAGCACCCCGTCGACGGAATCATCGTCGTTCAGACGCTCGACCTCCGCGAGGAGCGCCTCGAGCGAGGTCTCTGCGGGCATGCGAATCGCCTCGGACTCGATCCCGACCTCGGCGCACCCCTTCACCTTGTGGCGCACGTAGACCTGGCTCGCCGGGTCGTCCCCCACCAGGATCACTGCCAGCTTGAGCTGGATCCCCTGTGCGGCCAGCCGCGCGGCCTGCACTGCGGCCTGCTCCCGGACGTGTCGCGCAATGGCACGGCCTTGGATCACCTTGTCGACGACAGCGCCGGGAATCTGAAGGGTCATGGCAGGCCGGTAGAGCGGGACGCGGCGTTGTTAGCGCGACCGGACCGACCGCTCAAGCATCACAACCTCTGAACCTCGATGCCGAACGCCACGTTCAGATTGAAGGCAGGGAAGCCGTCTACGATCAGGTAGATTAGCTGGCCGGACACGAGCTCCATGGTGACCGTGGAGAACTCACCGGCGTCGGGTCCGTCCTCGTTGCAGTCGAGCTCGATCGCGCCGCCCGCGCACCCATCGTAGACCATGAGCACGGTGTCGAACGCGCGCGATTCGCCGTCCAGCGCCCCAACATCGGTCGTGATGAGATAGCTCCCGTCACCCGGAGCGACGAACGTGAACAACCGCTCGGGGGTGCTGATGTCGTCCCGGCAGCTCGGCTCGTACGCCGAGGCCGAGGTCGGACGCCCGCTCGGCACCTCGACGAACGACCACAGAGTCGCCGAAGCCTCGTACGCACGCAGGTCGACGATCGTGTGATCGACGGCGCACTCGACACACGAGCCGCCACCGCAACGCCCGCCGCAGTCTGGCGCGACCTCGTCCCCATTGCGCACCCCGTCGGTGCACGAGCCGACGGCGCACCGGTCTTCGATGCAGACGCCGGTCTCGCAGTCGGGGGGGACATCGCATGCACCACCCACACCGCACGGCGGGCACACTCCACCGCAGTCGACGTCACTCTCGTCGTCGTCCAAGCGACCGTTCTCGCACAGCGATGCGCACACGAAGTCCCGACAGAAGTCCGACGCGCAATCGCCCGGAATCGTGCACGGCGTCCCCGCTGGACATCCCGGACATCCGCCGCCGCAATCCACCCCGACCTCGAGGCCGTTCTGAAGCTCATCGTCACAGGTCGGCGCCGCGCACACCGTCTCGACGCACCGCCGCGACTCGCAGTCCAACGAGCGGCTGCAGGTCTGCCCGCTCTCGCAGGGCGGGCAGGTCCCACCGCCGCAATCCACACCGGTCTCGAAGCCATCGAGCGCACCGTCGGTGCACGTCGCCCGGCACAACTCGGTCACGCACTCACCGGTGTCGCAGTCGTCGGTGGTGCGGCAGACGTGACCGAGCGGGCAACCGTCGCAGTCGATGCCGCCGCAGTCCACGTCCGCCTCGTCACCGTTGAGCACGTCGTCGTCGCAGGTGGTCCGGCAGAGCCCGCCGTCACAACTCCGCGAAACGCAGTCGGTCGGCAACACGCAGGTCTGCCCGTCGATGCAAGGATCGCAGTCCACGCCGCCGCAATCGACGTCGCTCTCGTCGCCATTGATCTCGCCGTCGTCGCACTCCGGAATGGCGATGCAGACGCCGGTGTCGCAGACATCGGAAGCGCAATCCGAATTCACCAGGCACGACTGACCGGGTTCGCATCGAGGGCATGTCGTCGGTCCGCCGCAGTCGACGTCCGTCTCGGCGCCGTTCCAGACCCCATCGTCGCAGAACGGCGGACCGCACGTCTCGGCGATGCACCGATGGCTGACGCAATCGTCGGCGACCCGGCAGTCTTGCCCGACCGCGCAACCCGCGCACGAGCCACCGCAGTCGACGTCGCTCTCGTCACCGTTCAACTCGGCGTCGGAGCAGCTCGGAGCGACGCAACGCTGCTCCGTGCAGATGCCGGACACGCAGTCGTCTTCGTCATCGCAGCGCATTCCGTTCTCGCAGACCGGGCAACTTCCGCCGCAATCGACGTCCGTCTCGTCGCCGTTGCGCGTCTCGTCGCCGCAGGTCGGCTCGCGGCAAGCCTCTCCCTCGCACACCCGCGAGGTGCAATCGTCGGAGTCCCGACATACGCCACCGGAAGTGCAGGCGTCGCACTCGTCGCCGCCGCAATCGACGTCACTCTCGTCGCCGTTGAGCAACCTGTCGCCGCACGTCGCCGGAGCGCATCGTCCGCCGGTGCACGCGCCGACATCGCAATCGACATCGGTGAAACATCGGCCGCCCACGGTGCACGGGTCGCACGAGCCACCGCAGTCGATATCGGTCTCGTCACCGTTCCAGATCAAGTCCTCGCAGGTCGCCTCGACACAGACGTCGGACTCGCAGATCTCCGAGGCACAGTCGGCGTTCTCCTCGCAGCCGAGCCCGGCCGCGCACGGCCGACAACGCGACCCGCCACAATCCGGAGCCGTCTCGGTCCCGTTGCGCACGCCGTCGCGGCACGTCGAGGCGACGCACCGTCGCGAATCGCACACGCCCGCCGCACAATCAGCACCCTCGGTGCAGCGCGCACCGTCGAGGCAGGGTGGGCACACGGTGCCGCCACAATCGATGTCCGACTCGTCTCCATTCGTCTCCCCGTCGTCACACTCGGGTGGTGGCTCGATGCAGCCGATCTGATCGTCCTGTTCGTCGCAGATGCGGCCGCGCCTGGTGCAGTCCTGCTCGTTCGCTTCGTAGAGGCACGGCCCTTCCTCGCAGGTGCCCTCCTCGGGATAGGTTCGCGCGATCTCTCCGTCACAGAGGTCCTCCGGCGGGTCGTCGCACACGACGTTGTCGCAGGCACCGAGGCACGCACCGCCGTCGCAACCGTGCTCGCAGGCGGTGGTCTCCGGCTCGAAGTAGCATTGATCGTCCGCGACGCAGATCCCGGGCCCTGCGTACGTCACGACACTGTCGCCGTCACACTCGGCCGCGGGCGCGGTGGCGCAGTTCACCGGCGGGCACTCCGGCTCGGAGGGACCGTTGGATTCCTCTCCGGAACATGCAACGAGGCACGCGACGAGGGTCAGCGAAAGCAGTGGGCATCGCCCCACGAATCTGATCATGGCTCGACTTCTCGGGTGGAACGGAGCGGGGACGCGGGCTCAGCCCCCGACCACTCCCCAGTTCTAGCGGAAATCCGATTTCGGGTCACGGCGCCCGTGCGCGAAGATGCCCGCCCCGGCACCCGGGGGGGCTCGGGCGGGCATCCTCGGCGCGCGGCGGCCGCGGCTTCAGGCGAAGAGATAGGGCCGTTCTCCCAACCCTGACTCGTAGCGCGCCATGAAGTACTCGTCGCTGATCGCGTAGAGCAGCAACCGGCGCATCCGCCGGTCGCTGACCACCATCTCACGGGTTCGTGGGTCCTCGACCTTTCGGTCCCACCCGGTCGCAAAGAGGATCTCCTCGACGGCGGTGCGGACGTCACCGCACACCAGCAGCCCGGCCCGATCCGCGACGCAGAGGGCGCCAGGGACCCACTCCGCATCGCGCCGGTCGAGAATCTCGACGTGCTCGCGGAGCGCCGCTGCCGCCACGCGGCGTTGGGGCGTGAGCAACAGACCACC
>CAZFPM010000344.1:0-5137 GCA_964520965.1 uncultured Myxococcales bacterium | reverse complement strand
CGGCGAACCCGACACCCATTCGCGGTGCGACCCACCACTCCTTGCCGACCAGGAGCTCCCAGAAGAAGCCGATCCCAAGGTCCGGGTCGCCGAGCCCCCGCGTGTCGAAGTCCAAGCGCAGCACGGCTGGGCCGAGCGACGACGAGACGAACGCGTTGCCCGGAAGGTAGGCTGTGAAGCCCGGCCCGGCTCCGACCAGGAGCGAACCGACGGTCGCCGCGTCGTACACGTCGCCGTCGACCACGAGGTGCGGGCGCGCGGCCGCGACAGTCGTGACGGTCCCATGGATGGCGAGGTCGTCGTGGACGACACCGCCGAGAGCGAGCGAGAGCCCGAGGGCGGGGCCTTCGAGGCTGATCTCGGCGGGGCCGGCGCCACGCGTTCTCGTTCGGGTCATGGACCAGGCAGGGCCGACGGTCCCGCGTAGAAGCAAGCCCTGATCGTGCGATGAAGGGGCGTTGGCGTAGGCCCAGACCTCCGGTTGCGGCTCGCGGCGTGCGCTGCGGTCGCCGCTCAGGTACTCGGCTTCCGCCATGCCCGGCCAGGCGAGGAGCGCGAAGATGACGAGCACCGTCCACCGTGCGCAGGGGCCGCTCACGAAGAGCCTCCGGCGACGAGGGCGACGGCGTCGATCTCGACGAGCGCGCCCAACGGGAGCTCGGAGACCGCGACCGTCGACCGGGCCGGTTTCCCTTCTGCGAAGTAGCGGGCGTAGACCTCGTTCATGGCCGCGAAGTGCTCCATGGTGGTGAGAAACACGCTCGTCTTGACGACCTGCGGCAGGCTGGACCCCGCGGCCTCGAGGACCGCAGCGAGGTTGCGAAGGACGCGGTCGGTCTGGGCGGCTACATCACCGTGCTCGAAGCTGGCGGTCTCGGGGTCGATCGCGACCTGGCCGGCCGTGAACACCATGTCGCCGACGCGCACGGCCTGGGAGTACGGGCCGACCGCGGCCGGTGCGTTCGTGGTCGAGACGATCTGCTTTTCCATAGGACGTCCTCCTCGGTTGCGTACGAGAGCATCGACCGAGTCGCGTCCGGGCTCAAGCCCAATCGACCGCGGGTGGCTGACGGCCGGACCGAGATCCGCTACGTCTTCGAGGTCATGAGCCGGATCGCGTCGCGCCTCGTTCTGTTGCCGGCGCCCGTGCGGAGCGGAATCGGAAGCACAGGAGCCGAGATGAACGAGTTGCGGTGGTTGGGCGCGCTGGTCCTGGTCGCGGGCTTTGGCTGCGGTGACTCCGGAGGTGGAGAAGGGGACGCAGACACGTCGCTGGACGACGTCAGCCTGGTCCCGGACAGCGGGGTCGGGGACCCGGGGGAGCCCGAAGCGGAGACCGACGCAGTGGGCGACGTCGCGGTCGATGGCGGGGGAGGAGACTGCTTCGAGAACGCGGCCGGCGAGCTCCCGGACGACATCGAATGGCTGATCCTGGACGGGAATGCGGACGCGCTGATCGCGATGTCCGACCGCCGCCTGAATCCGGAGGTCGAGGGGCAGTTCGGCGAGGTCTTCGACATCAACGCGATCGCGTACTTCGGTGCCAACGGTTTCTACCTGGACGGCCCGGCAGTCGTCGTGGGCGCCCAGGCGCGGTTCGCGAATGTCGACCCCGGCGGTGCAGCGCAACAGGCCGTGCTCTGGGCGTGGCCGGATTTCAGCTCCGACGGCTACGTGTTCGACATCGACGCCCCCTATGGACGCTACTCCCGTTGCATCACCACCGTTCAGGAGGCCGAGTGGGTGACCTTCGCGTTCCCGGCTCCGATAGAGGTGACTCAGCCGCTGCACGTGTTCGTGGGAACGTCACGTGAGGACCTCACCCCTGTGCCCGGTGAGTCGATCGTCTACCCCTACCCGGAGCTGCTCTTCGAGGACTTCCAAAACGAGGCGGAACCCTACTATGCGGGCATCCGGTGGCCGGACTTCGACGACGAGCAATACTACCAGGGCACGGTGAGCCCGTGGTTCACGTGGCAGGTTCGGCTCGCGCTCGTGCGCCCCGACGAGCCCGAGCCAGAGCGGCCTTTCGCCGTCACGGAGGGGTTCCGCGCGTCCGGTCGTGTCGCCTGGGGGGACTACGACGCGGACGGCGACGACGACCTCATGACCAATGGGCCGACGTTGTACCGCAACGACGATGGGGCGTTGGCAGACGTGACGGCGGTGGCGATCCCGGGTGGCGTGTCGGGCGGAACCAACGGCGGCGTCTGGGGCGACTACGACAACGACGGATGCCTCGACTACTTCGGCCAGGGCGGCGCCGACGTATTGCTGCGTAGCGCGTGCGACGGAACGTTCGTCGAGGTGGTCGACTCCGGTATCGACGACAGCCAATCGGTGCGGGATTGCGACGGCGACGGGGAGGCGGAGCACAGCCCGACGGAAGGCGCGGCGTGGATCGACTACGACGGAGATGGGCTGCTCGACCTGTACCTCGCCAACTACGAGTGCTCCAGCGAGCACGACTACTTCCAGAACTACGTCGACCGCCTGTTCCGGAACCGGGGTGACGGCACGTTCGAGGCGGCGGACGACGTCGACCTGGTCAGCGGGGCGCACGCGGGCCGTGGCGCGACTCCGGCGGATTTCGACATCGACGGCGACGTGGATCTGCTCGTGTCCAACTACCGGCTCGACCCGAACCTCTTCTACGTCAACGATCGCGGCGAGCTCGAGGACGAGGCCCGCCTCCGCGGGGTGCAGGGCACGGCGCAACAGGGCGCCTACGGACACACGATAGGGTCCGTGTTCGGCGACATCGACGGCGACGCGGACTTCGACCTGATCCAGGCAAACCTCGCGCACCCCTTCTTCTATCACTTCAGTGACAAGACGGCGGTGTTGATCAACGACGGCTACGGCGTATTCACCGACGAAGCGGCCGATCGGGGCATCTACTACCGGGAGACCCACTCGAATCCGACGCTCTTCGATGCGGACGACGACGGCGACCTCGACCTGTTCATCACGTCGGTCTACGTGGGCAGGGACAGCGACTTCTACGAGAACGACGGCGCCGGCAACTTCACGCTTCGCAACTACGAGAGCGGCCTGGTCGTACAGAACGGCTGGGGGAGCGCGGCGGCAGACGTCGACAACGACGGAGACGTCGACCTCGTCGCGTACGACCTCTTCGAGAACGTCGGTCCTCCGGACGGCCACTGGGTCCAGGTCCGCGCCGTCGGCGTCGGCACGAACACCAGTGCCATCGGGGCGGTGGTCGAGGTCGAGGCAGGGGGCAGCGTGCAGGTGCGACAGGTCAGCGGCGGTAGCGGCACGGGTTGCCAGGACTCCATGTACCTGCACTTCGGCCTCGGCGAGCGCGACCGGGTCGACGCGGTCCGTGTCCACTTCCCGTATGGCGACACGGTGGAGGTGAGGGACCCGGACGCCGACGCTCGATTGTGGGTCTACTCCGACGGCGAGAGCGGGCAGGGGTGGGCGCCGCCCCGCTGAGCTTCCGGGCACCCAAAAACGCGAAGCGCCGGCCCGAAGGCCGGCGCCGTTCGGCGAAGCCGCGGTCCTACAATGCGCAGAGGCCCATGTACATCGGGACGACGTCGGGGTTCAGACCGCCGGTCTCGCACGTGCCCCCGAGCTCGTCGCAGTCGGTCATGCCCTCACGGCAGACTGCGAGGCAGACCGCGCCAGCACCAAGGTCGAGGCAGATCGAGTCGTCTGCGGCGCAGGGCAGGCCTTCGTCGGTGCAGCGGTCGCCGATGGCGCCGGCCTGCGGATCGGGCAGGCAGAACGAGAAGTTCTGCTGTCCGACGAGGGGCTGGACGCCCGAGCACGTTCCGTCGCCGCAGTCGTCCTCACCGTTGAACGGCTCGCAGAGGGGCAGACATTCGGCGGCCGCGCCTTCCTCCATGGCGAGGCAGACCGCGAAGTCCTCGCAGTCTCCGCCGAGGAATCCGTGGTTCGAGCAACCCTCGCCACCAGCGGCGAAGCCTTCGTCGTCCATGCAGACACCGAAGATCTCCTCGGCGACTTCGTCCTCTTCGAAGACGAAGGGCAGGCAGGTGTCGTCGCCATTGACGCACCCGTACTCGGCGGGGCGGCGCGGCCACGGCTCGCAGCTCTCCTGGCAGAAACCAAGGCCTCCGATCGTGCTCGGGGTGCAGAGCTCGCCTTCGGCGCAGGCCTCGGAGTCGGGCGCGGGCAGGCAGAGGGGGAGGCACTCGGCGTCGACGCAGATCGTGCCCTCGACGCAGTAGGTGTCCGCCTCGCCGCAGGCATCGCCCTCGGCGAGCTCGTCGCCATCGGCAGTGACGCACATCCAGGTCTGCAGGCCCCGGCGGCCGAGGATCGGGGAGCAGAGCTCACCCTCGCCACATGCGCCGGTCGAGAAGGCTTCGCACTCTTCGCCGCAGACGCCGGGCTGGTTGCGAGGCGTCGTGACGAAGGCCTCGATGCAGGCCGAATCGGTGCAGCCGTCATCGCCGTCGCGCAGGTTGCACGGCGTGATGCACTCGCTCTGGAAGCAGAGCAGGCCGGGGCCGCAGATGTCGCTGGCCGGCTGCGAGCCGTCGTCGGCGACCGCCTGGTTGCAGGCCGAGCCTTCCTCGCCCGTGCCGCCGGAGCTGCAGTAGCTGGCGCCGTTGCCGACGGGGAGGCAGGTGCCGGTGCCGTCGCACGACGCGGGGTCGAAGATGTTCGAGTCGCAGTCGCCGGGAAGGCAGACGCCGTTGAACTCGAGCGGGTCTTCGACCTCGAGCTCACCGAGGCAGTAGCTGTTCATCGGGCAGTCCTCGGACCCGGTGTCGTCGGCAGAGTCGAGGTCGCATCGCGTCAGGCACTGGCCGGTCTCGAGGTTGCAGAAGAAGTCGGTCGTGGTCTGGGTCTCGGACGAGCACGCATCGAGATGCGCTGCGCAGGGCGTCTCCGGCGGGGTGCCGCCGACGCAGCAACCCTCGACGCAGGTCGGGAAGTCGAGCCCGGAGCCCGCGCAATCGTTGGTCCGCTGGCAAACGACGCCGGAGGCGCACTCGCCGGGGGTACCGGTGTCGGAGCCCGTGTCGTCGCCTATGCCGGCGTCGGCGCCGGTGTCGATGCCGGTGTCGAGGCTGGGGTTGCCGCCGTCTTCGGGGACGCACCGGTTGGAGCGGCTGTCACACTCGAAGCTGTCGGAGCA
>CAZFPM010000343.1:448-5164 GCA_964520965.1 uncultured Myxococcales bacterium | reverse complement strand
GTGATGGTGCGTCGGGCGTCTTCGACGAGCGGCGGGACCTCGACCAGTGCACGCTCGTTCGCGGGGGATCCGCCCTCGAGTCTCACGAAATCGAGGAGCTCCTCGACGAGCGCGTTCATCTCGGCGATCGAAGCATCGACGCGTTCGAGCCGCCGGTCTCGCGCCTCGTCGTCAGCGCCGGCTTCCCGGACCTCGTCGATGAGGAAGTAGAGACGCGCCAGCGGCGTCCTCAGCTCGTGGGAGATCGCCCGCAGGAGCTCGCGCTGACCGCCGACGAGGCCGCCGATCCGATCGGCCATATCGTCGAACGAGCGACCGAGGCCGCCGAGCGCGTCGTTGGTCGAGTCTCGGGACCGGGCTCCGAGGTCGCCGTCGCCGAAGCGTTCCGCGGCGGTCTGAAGCGCGCGGATTCGGCGTTCGAACGGCCGAAGGAGGACCACGAGGGCCACCCCGACGAGACTGAGCACGATGGCGAGCTGAGCGAGCCGACGGATGATCCCGCGTCCGGGCTGTTCCACCGGCCACGGGCCGAGCACGAGCACTTCGCCGGGGCCGACGTCGGCCATGATCAGACGTCCGCGATGTCCGTGGCTGCTGGCGATGCCCCGGGTCGCGAGCGCGTGCCGCTGTCGGTCACGGATCCGAGTGTCGTCGCGGCGAATGATCTCCGCTTCGACGCCCCACGCGTCACGGATCTCGTTCAGGATGCGCTCTCTGCCTCCGTGCCTCGGGCGGCCGCGGTGGAATCGGTGCCGCATCATGCCGAGTGCCGGCGTCAGTACTGCTTCGACGCGTTGTTCGGCTCTCACGTCGACGTCCCTGACGTGGTGGACCATCGCGACCCCGGCCGTCAGGAGTAGCATGAGGGCGACGCCCACGTAGACTCGAAGGAAGACGCGCTTCATGGACGCCTCGCGGGGCCGTCGCTGGCGGCGACGAGGTAGCCGACGCCGCGGACGGTCTTCAGAATCCGCGGCCGCTTCGGATCGTCGCCGAGTTTCGCCCGCAGTCGGGAAACGTACACGTCGATCGAGCGGTCGAGGCCGTCGTACTCGGTCCCCCGAAGCTCCCGGTACACGGTGTCACGGGCCACGACGTGGCCTGCCCGCTGGGCCAGGAAGTGGAGCAGGTCGAACTCGGTCGTGGTGAGCTCGAGGGTGCGCGCCCCGAGTCGGACCTCGCGGCACGCGGCGTCGACGACGAGCTCCCCGACCACGACGCGGCCCTCGTCACCATGCCCCCGCGCGGCGGAGGCGCGCCGGAGCAGGGCACGCACCCGAGCGAGGAGCACCCGGGGCCGCACGGGCTTCAACACGTAATCATCGGCTCCGAGCTCCAAGCCGAGGATCTGGTCTACGTCATCGTCGCGGGCCGTCATCATGAGGATCGGGCCGGCGAATCGAGGTCGAATCGCTCGGCAGACCTCGAACCCGTCGATGCCTGGGAGCATGACGTCGAGGATCACGAGGTCGAAGCGTTCGGCCAGCGCTGCGTCGCGGCCACTCGGCCCGTCGGCGGCCCGGGTGGTCTCGTAACCCTCGCGATCGAGCCGCTCCGCGATGAGCGCCGCGAGCTCGAGGTCGTCCTCCACCAGGAGGATGCGTGGGGGTGAGTCGTTCATCGATGGCAATCATCGAGGGGGCGGGCAGCGCCGGCAAGCCGCGCGGTCACTCATGGGAGGGACCGCCGTGTCGTGCCCGGTGACGGAACGCGTGTCCGCGGCCCCGCTCCGCGCGGTGGGCCTCGGCTTCGTCGACCGTGATCACGCCGTCACCGTCGCTGTCGAGGGTGTCGAAGAGGTCGTCGAAGCCGGCGTCGAACTCCTCGCGGGTCACCTGACCGTCGTCGTTGCTGTCTGCGCGTGCGAAGAGCGGCCCGCCCTGGTTCCGACGACCAGCGTTGCGGGCTTCTTCGATGTCGAGGAAGCCGTCGCCGTTCTCGTCAGCGTCGGTGAAGCGTGCCGCAGGTGCCGAGAAGAACTCCTCTTCGCTGACTCGGCCGTCGCCGTCGGCGTCGAGTGCCTCGAATCGCTCCTCGGGGGTCGGCCGGTCGCCGGGACCGTGCGCAGGACCCTGCTGGGCGGCAGCGACCAGGGGAAGGGAGAGCAGGGCAGCGCCGGAGAGCGCTGTGGCGAAAAGGACGATGGTGCGAGTCTTCATCGATGCCTCCGTTGGGCTGGGTTGGGCGGCCGAGCCTGGCCGATGTTCCAACGCTATCCACGGGAGGCCTGTCGATCTGTGGGACTCGTGTGGGCGCTTCGTAAACGTTCGTGAACGAACACGCGCCCGAGTATCACTCCTCCTCGCACGGCGGCGGGATGTCCGGGTCCAGGTCGGTCAGCACCGTCGGTTCCGCCAGGTCGCCCCACGCGTCGGCGGCGACTCCGACGACGAGGGTCTGTTCGTGGTCGCCGCTGACCTCGAGGGTCGCTTCGTTCCAGGCCAGGGACGCGGCCGCGCCGACGATGCGCACGAGGCCGGCCCCTTCGTCCCAGCAGGACTCATCGTCCTCGGCGCCGTCGCAGGGGCCGAGGGCCACGTCGTCGACCGTCGGTGTCCCGTTCGGCGCCGGCCACCATCCGTCGCCGCTCACCGTCCCGCTGCCGACGCGGGTCGTGCGGATCGAGCCCGCCGCGTCCGGATAGAGCGCGACACGGTGGCGCTCCTCGACATCGGCCAGCGTCGTCACGTCGTCGGCCGCGGCGCCGTAGAACGAGTCGACCGGCTCGGCCAGAAGAGGCAGCGCGGTGCCGGGGCGCACGAACACGGGGATCTCCGTCGGGGGAGCGTCGACCTCGACCTCCACTGTGTCCGCGTCGCCACCGGCGCCCTCGATCGGGGCGTCGCCGAAGAGCGGCCACCAACCCGCCGCGGGCAGGAAGACCGTGCGCGACGCGGCACCTTGCTCCAGCACGGGGGCGACCAGGAGGTCGTCGCCGAGAAAGACCTCGTACCCGTCGCCGGTCCACAGCGACCGCGCCTCCGGCTCGACGAGGTAGGGGTGGCGCGTCAGCGGCAGGCCCCGGTCGACGGCGTCCGGGAGGAGGCTGACGAAATACGGGAAGAGCAGCGTGTGGATGACCGCGTAGCGGCGGTAGTGCGCGAGGGTCTCGTCGTCGCGGTCGAACGCCCAGTTTCCGCACTCGTCCGAACCGTGGTGGGTCCGCATCAGCGGGTGGAACGCCCCCATGGATGCCCATCGGTAGAAGAGCTCCTTGTCGGTGTTGTCAGACACAACCGATGTGTAGCCGGCGATATCCGAACCGAAGATCGGGACCCCGGACAGGCCGACGTGAGCTGCGATCGGCAATACGGTCGGGTACCCGTCGCTGTAGCCCCAGTCGGTGTTCTGATCGCCGCCCCACATCAACGGCGCGATGCCCCCTGTGCCGCCGTTGACCGATGCCCAACCGCTCCGGACGAAGAAGGTCCAATCGTTCGGCGCGTCCTGCACCGCTTCGATCGCCTCGCGGTTCGCCTGCTGCCACAGCATCGGGTAGCGATTGTGGTGAGCCCACGCCGACTGGCCGTCGGCGGGTACGGCATCGACCGGGGCCCACTCCGCGAAGTCGGCCATCCAACCGTCGACGCCGAGCTCGCCGGCGGCTCGCTCCTGGTAGCCACGCAGCCACGCCACCGCGTCGGGGTTCGTAAGGTCGACCAGGCCGGCGGTGCGGAAGGCCGGGTCGGTGACCGTGCGGACGCTGCCGTCATCGCGGGCGAGCAGGAACCGGCCCTCGACTCCTTCGGTCCACATTCGCGTCGGTTGGGGGACGAAGGGGTTGAAGTAGGCGAGGAATGCGAATCCGTCGGCGTGTAGCGTCGCGATGTCTTCGGGCAGGTTGGGGTAGACCTCCTCGTCCCACTCCCAAGCGTAGCTGAGACGGTAGCCGACGCCGGTCTGCTCACCGCCGATCCAGTCCTCGGCCCAGATCGCCGAAGACGGAATATCGGCCTCGCGCAATCGCGCGGCGACCGCGCGGAGATGGTCCGGCCCGCCCACGGCATCGTTCCACGGAGCGAACACCCACGGAGGCGGCGCAGTGGTCCGGCCGGTATACGCGGTGATCGCGGTCAGTCGGTCGCGCGGAGTCTCGCCGGCGACGAGCACGAACGACGGCGTCACCGGATAGCTGCGCAGCGCGACCCGCTCGGCGTGGCTCTCTCCGAGGTCGATCTCGCTGTAGGCATCGTGGCCGACGACCGCCCCGTAGCCAGCGCTCGAGTGCCAGATTCCCATCGGGGCGTAGGCCGCCTCGGGGATGTTCTCCAGGGGGAAGAGGTCGGCCGGGTCCACCTTCTCGATGCCCTGCTCCTGGGTCCACAGTGGGTACGTGCCGCCGCGGAGGTCCATGCCCGTGACCTGGGTTCCGAGCCCGAAGAACGCGTCGTCAGCGGCGACGCCAAGCACGATCTCGCCGGCGGACACCGTGTCGTCATCGCTGTCGAGACGGACGCTCAGGTCGGACTCGGTGAGCACGAATCGGAGCGTCGCGTTCGCGGTCCCGTCGGCGAGCGGCCAGGTCAACGCGACCTGGTCGTCACCTTCCTCCACGGAGGGGGCGCCGCCGGAGATCGGCGACCATACGACATCGCTGCGAGCGCTCTCCAGCTCGATGCGGAAGGCGCCGAACTGGTTGTTGACCAAGGGCTCGCCGCGGCCGAGTCGCAGGGCCGCCACGGGCTCGCCACCCCGATCCTCGCAGGCGGGCGGCGC
>CAZFPM010000343.1:0-438 GCA_964520965.1 uncultured Myxococcales bacterium | reverse complement strand
GCGGTGGAATCACCGACCATCGGCCGTCGTCGTGCAGCTCGATTTGCCACCCGCCGACCGCGAAATCGCGCACGCCGCCCGTCGTTCCGTCGCTCGGCACGCACAGCGCGGTCCCCGCATCAGAGCTGTCCTCGGAGTCGACCGGGGCGTCCCCGGGATCGGCGTCCGTGGCTCCATCGAGCGTCGCGGAGTCGCCGGAGTCGGGCGACGAACCATCGGTGTCGTCGCGGCCCGCATCGACATCGCGTCCCGCCGCGTCGGCATCCGCGGTGTGGGTGGCCGCGTCTGTCGTATCCGGCGGGCCGTCGCCGCTACACGCGGAGCATGCGAACGCCGACCCGAGCAGGATTTGGCTGAACACCTTGCTGGCGTAGGAAGAACGTCTCTTGGGGGGCATCGCGCTGGGTGGTCCTGAGAGGCAGCTAGACTGGATATCTC
>CAZFPM010000342.1:1892-5190 GCA_964520965.1 uncultured Myxococcales bacterium | reverse complement strand
GGCCACCATTCGCCGGACCAGGTCGGGGAAGGCGAGCGCCACGTTCCCCAACACGAAGAACGTCGCCTGGACTCCGTTCGAGTCGAGCTCGTCCAGAATCCATGCCGTGTTGCGCTCGACCTCTGCCGTTGGTGCGACGGTGCGACCGCCGAACTCCTGCCACTGGATCTGCCGATAGCACTCGATGTCGAACGATAGCCCGTGCCGAGTGCCGAGCGTGTCGATGCTCATCCGTCGTGCCTACCTCGGGCCCAGATGGCGGACGGACCCATCCAACGCAACTCGACATCCTTCAATCCAGCCGCCGCGTAGATGCGCTTGATCTCCCACGGCCAGTAGAAGTGCACGGGACAACCGCGCAACGCGTAGCGCATCTTGCGAAGAGGCATCCGCAACGGCGTGGGGACGGGGAACGAGATGATCACCTCCTGGGCGAGACCGGCCATGAGGCCGACGAACCCCTCGGCGTCGTCCACGTAGTCCAGCACGCCCATGGCGAACGCCGCGTCGAAACCGCCTTCGTGCCCTGCCGCCCACTCGATGAAGTCGGTCTGCTCGAACTCGACCATGTCAGCATGCGGGGTGCTGGCGGCGCGCTCATTCGCCATGGAGATCATCTCGGACGAGAAGTCGACGCCCACGACCGACGCTCCGCCCGCGGCCAGCTCCATCGCGTAGCGTCCAGAGCCGCACCCCACATCGAGAAAACGCCGCCCATCGAGTGGGCGGAGCGCGTCGAGAGTCCTTACGTAGCGTTCGAACATCGCTCGTCGAAACACCCGGTTGAACCTCTGCTCGAAGTGGCTGTCGCCGTCGTAGAGCGTGTCGAACAACCGCGCGCGGTCGGTAAAGTAGGTCTGAACTCCCTCTGTCCGTTGCATGATCCCTCTGTTCTCTGACAGCAATTGGCGCGGCACGCCGTGCGCACGCTCGCGCTCTAGTTGTTCTCGGTGGAAGTGGCGTTACGCTCCAGTGCGTCTATCCGGCGTCGTTGGCAATGGCCGACAGGCCGAGCTCCAGCAACGCTGCCGCGGAGCGGAGCGAGGCCGCCAGCGGCGTCCAGGGGCGTGTCGGGGTGGGTTGGCATCTGGGCGGAGCACATCTAGTGCAACTGCATCAGCGTAAGCAACGAGTCGTTGATCTTGTGCACGTCGAAGCGTTCTTCGGCCAGGCGACGGCTCGCGTCCCCCATCGTTGTGACCAGTTCTGGGTCGTCGATGAAGCGCTTCATCGCGGCGGCGAGCGCTTCGGCGTCCTGGACCGGAACCAGGAACCCGTTGTCCCCTTCCACGACCGTTTCCCGACAGCCTGGCGCCGCGGTGGTGACCACGGGCCGGCCGATGGCCATTGCTTCCTGGGTCGAACGCGGCACGCCTTCGGCGTACGACGGCAACACGAAGACGCTCGCGTCACGAATGTACGGTCGAACGTCGTCCGCGCCCCCGTACCAGTGCAAAATCCCCTCGTCGTGCCAAGCTCGAACCTCGTCGAGATCGAGTGCCGCGGGGTTCGGGTCGGCGGGGCCGAGCAGACCGAACTCGACCGTCGGATGATCGGCCTTGAGCCGGCGTGCGGCCGCCGCGTACTCGCGGATACCCTTGTCCGCGAGGAGTCGCGCGACCAAAAGGAAGCGGAGCGGGTCCTTCCTCGCCGGCGAGAAGCTGAATCGCGACAGATCGACCCCCGACCCGTACACCAACTCGATCGGGGTCGCGCCGTTGATGATGTTGAGCCGGGAGAAGGCCTCGACGATGTCTTGGTTGTAGAAGATGACGCGCTCGTTCGTCGCCAGTGAGGCCTTCATGAGCCAGCGCGACACTGCGAGCAGGAAACGCCGACCGGGAGCCAATTGGGGGGTAAAGGCGAAGCCAAGGCCCGTGATCAAGGAGTAGATCCGCGGAACCCCGGCCAGCCACGCCGAGTAATTCCCGTAGATCGTCGGCTTGGTCGTGTACGTGATCGCGACATCGATCGACCGCGCGGCCAACTTCGTGCGCAGATCGCGGATGGAACGCAGATCCGCGAGTGGATTCTGGCCCGTGCGCTCGAGGTCGTAGCGCACGTACTCGGCTCCAAGCTCGGCGATCCGCGCTGCGGTCTCGGGATCGTCGTCCGGGGCGAATGCGAACACAGCGTGCCCCTGCGCAACGATTGCTGCGATCAAGTTCGCCCGGAAATTGATGAGCGACTGTGCGAGGCTGCCGATGATGGCTACCCGTCGCGGCGTGACGACCGATTCGTTCTTCATGCTCGTTCGCGACCGGCCAGTGGAGGGCGTTGAGGGCTTGCCATATCGGGCAGCGCTTGTCGACCGCGAAGCAACGCGATTCCGCGATTCCGCAATTCCGCCAGGACAACGTGTTTGCCCTCGGGCGTCGCGTCTTGAAGCTCCGGGGGAACCGGGGTATGGCACCGGGTCCATTTCGCCCTCAACGCGCCACGCTCCATGTCGGAACGCATCGCTGTCATCGGTCTCGGTTACGTCGGACTCCCCGTCGCGCTCGCCTTCGCCCGGAAGTTCCCTGGGACGATCGGCGTCGACATCGACGAACAACGGGTCGCCGAGCTCCGGGCCGGCCACGACCGGACCAACGAAGTGGAGGACGAGGCGCTGGCGGACAGCAGCCTCGAATTCACCAGCGATCTCGACGCGGTCCGGGACGCCACGTTCATCGTGGTCACGGTCCCGACGCCGATCGACGACAACAGGCAGCCGGATCTCACACCCGTCGTCCGGGCGTCGGAGTCGGTGGGCAAGGCCCTTACCAAGGGCGCGATCGTCGTCTACGAGTCCACGGTCTACCCCGGCGTGACCGAGGAGATCTGCGGGCCGATCCTCAGCCGCGTCTCCGGCCTCGAGTGCGGGACGGACTTCACCCTCGGCTACTCGCCCGAGCGCATCAACCCCGGCGACAAGGTCCACACGCTGGAGCGTATCGTGAAGGTGGTCGCCGGGCAGGATGCCGCGACCCTGGAGCGGGTGGCCAACGTCTACGGTGCGATCATCGACGCGGGCGTCCACCGCGCGCCGTCCATCCGCGTGGCCGAGGCAGCCAAGGTCATCGAGAACACGCAGCGCGACCTCAACATCGCGCTGATGAACGAGCTGGCGATCATCTTCGAGCGCATGGGCATCCGCACGGTCGACGTGCTCGAGGCGGCCGGGACCAAGTGGAACTTCCTGCACTTCCGACCCGGCCTGGTCGGCGGACACTGCATCGGAGTCGATCCCTACTACTTGACCGCAAAGGCCGAGGCCCTCGGCTACCACCCCCAGGTCATCCTCGCCGGCCGGCGG
>CAZFPM010000342.1:0-1882 GCA_964520965.1 uncultured Myxococcales bacterium | reverse complement strand
GATCAACGACGGCATGGGGGCATACATCGCCCGGCGGCTGGTCAAGATGCTGATCCAGGCCGATCGTCCGGTGAAGGGGGCTCGGGTCGGCGTGTTGGGCCTGACCTTCAAGGAGAACGTTCCGGACCTGCGCAACAGCCGTGTCCCCGACGTGCTCGCCGAGCTCGCTTCGTTCGGGATCGACGCCCTCGTGCACGACGCCTGGGCCGATGCGGAGGAAGCGGTCGAGGAGTACGGCGTGCGCCCGTCCCCGTGGGAGGAGCTCGCCGATCTCGACGCGCTCGTCCTCGCCGTGTCCCACGAACAGTACACTGCCATGCCGGTCGACGAGCTGCTCTCCGGCGTCCGGGAGGGGGGCGTCGTCGTCGACGTGAAGTCGATGCTCGACCCCGCTACGGTCGCTTTGCGTTTCAACTACTGGAGCCTCTGAGGACCCCATGGGCCGCTACCTCGTCACTGGCGTCGCCGGGTTCATCGGCTACCACGTCTCCGAGCGCCTGCTCGGCCGCGGCGACGAGGTGATCGGTGTCGATGTCGTCAATGACTACTACGACGTCAACCTCAAGGAGGCCCGCCTCGAGCGCCTGGGTCGGCACGCCGGCTTCGAGATGCATCGGATCGATCTCGCCGATCGCGAGGCGATGCAACGCGTCTTCTGCGAGGGGGGGGCGACGCGAGTCATCCACCTCGCCGCCCAGGCGGGCGTCCGGTACTCACTCGAGAACCCACACGCCTATGTGGACTCGAACCTCGTCGGGTTCGTCAACGTGCTCGAAGGGTGCCGTCACAACGGCGTCGAGCACCTGGCCTACGCGTCGTCGTCGTCGGTGTACGGCGCCAACACGTCGATGCCGTTCTCGGTGCACGACAACATCGACCACCCGCTCAGCCTCTACGCAGCGTCGAAGAAGGCGAACGAGCTCATGGCCCACACGTACAGCCATCTCTACGGGCTGCCCACGACCGGCCTGCGCTTCTTCACCGTTTACGGTCCCTGGGGTCGACCCGACATGGCCCTCTTCCTCTTCACGAAGGCCATCCTCGAGGGCCGGCCGATCGACGTGTTCAACAACGGCGACATGCAGCGCGACTTCACCTTCATCGACGACATCGTCGAGGGCGTCGTCCGCGTGGCTGATACCACGGCCGCCGCCAACCCGGACTGGGACAGCGACCGGCCCGACCCCGGCACGAGCCGCGCCCCCTACCGGGTCTACAACATCGGCAACAACGCGCCTGTGCAGCTCATGGACATGATCGGCGCGCTGGAGAAGTGCCTCGGCCAGGAGGCCGAGAAGAACTTCCTGCCGATGCAGGCCGGCGATGTGCCGGCCACGTACGCCGACGTCGAGGCCTTGATCGAGAGCGTCGACTTCAAACCGGAGACCCCGATCGAGGTCGGGATCCAGCGTTTCGTCGACTGGTACCGCGAGTTCTACGGCGCCTGAGCCGGTCGACCCACGATCGAGATCGCGCTCGGACGCGCCCGCCTGGCGAACCGGCGCCCCGCGATCGGCGACCGATCTCATCGCGCGTCCCCGGTGTCAGTCGCGGAGCCGATTCCTGGCCAACACGTAGGTCTCCGCCCGCACGCGTCCGGCCAGTGCCGTCGCCCGGTCCCGGCGACTCGTCGCGTACCGCGTGTGCAGGGCGAGCTCGTTTCGTTCGATGAAGACGTGCAGCGACGCGAGCCACGCCATGACCTCGTCCAGCGCGTTCGTGGACCGCGTGCGTGCTCTCCCCCAGGCCGCCAGCGCGTTGTCGAGGCTCCGGTCGTTGAAGATCCCGAGGCCGCGGATCACGTCGCTGTTGACGCGGTCGACCACGAGATCGCGGAGGTCCCGTCGCAGCCACGTCCCGAGCTCGTTGTTGCGAGACGACC
>CAZFPM010000341.1:0-5216 GCA_964520965.1 uncultured Myxococcales bacterium | reverse complement strand
CCCGAAGAGGGCATGTGGACGCCCCGCATCGCCCTCGCCGCCGGCAGCTACGACCACCTCGAAGACATCTTCGGCAAGATGGATCTCGGCGACGTCGACTCCGGCGGCGAGTACGTGCCCGAGTCATCCCGCGGCGTCCTCGACCTCTACGCCAACGGCGGCACTGACGGCGGCGCGGCCGTCGGCGATCTCGATACCCTCGTGCGCGATCTCTCCCGCCTCCTCGACTACCACATCCTCTTCATCCCCTGCTCCGGCGACTCCAACACCAGCGCCCTGAGCGACCAGGGCGTCCTGAGGAACCTGCGCGACTACGTCGCCGCCGGGGGGAACCTCTACGTCACCGACTGGTCCGGGGAGTGGCATGACAACGTGTTCCCGGAGCAGATACAGCTCGGCGACGGCCTCGGCGGGTTCCTCGGCGGGGGGGTCGACACGCCGGCTGACGCGTACGACCGCGGGAGCGACACCTGGAACACGGGCAGGTTCGGCAACGCCGACGGAGACGCCTACGACACCCCGAACGCCGAGGCTGTCGACCCCGACCTGCGCGCCTGGCTCCACGGCCAGGTCGGACCGACGGCCCACGACGACGCGCCGAGCACCTACGATGCCGAGCGCTTCGAGGTCGAGGGCAATTGGAACACGATCGAGTCGACCAACCCGGTCGAGGTCGGGGTCGACGATCGCGGCGACCCGATCATCGACGAGCCCCACACCTGGGTCACCGGCGGCAGCACCCTGTCGCCGCTCCCGAAGAAGCCGCTCACGGTCAGCTACGAGCCCGCGGGGTGCGGTCGCGTCGTGTTCTCGACCTACCACACGACCGACGACCGACACGTCGGTCTCGCGCCGCAGGAGCGGGTGTTGCTCTATCTGATCATGGAGATCGGGACCTGCCGTGACCCGAAGCGCTGACCTTCGGCGAACGCGCTGGTTCGAAGGCCCGCTCCGGCTGGCGGTCCGAGTCGCCCGACACCGACACGCGACGACGATCTCGGCGCCGCCGCCGTTCTGACGAGCCCGGCGCTCGCCGTCGGCTGGCTCCTCGACGATTGGTTGCACGCGCTGATGGCGGGCGGGGAGATCCCGGAGTTCGCCCGGTCGCCGTTCGGCTACTACAGCTTCTTCCTCCCCGATGCCGCGTGGCAGCGATCGGTGCGGGAGCTCGGGTTCCTGCCGTGGTACGCCGCGCCGGGCCTGCGTGCGTCGTTCCTGCGGCCGATTTCCTCGTACTCGCTGCACCTCGACCACCTGATCGCCCCCGGCTCGGCGGCCTTTGCGCACGCGCAGAGCATCGGCTGGTATCTCGCGCTGGTCGCGGCCACCGGCGTGCTCTACCGGCGCCTGCTCACCCCGACCTGGATCGCCGCCCTCGCGACCTTGGTCTTCGCGGTCGCCCAGGGCCACGGGATGGACGTCGGATGGGTGGCGAACCGAAACGCCCTCTGCGCGATGACGTTCGCGACCATCGCCCTCTCCCTTCACGTGACCTGGCGGGCGCGCGGATCGCGGTCGGCCGCCGTCGCCGCTCCGGTGGCCCTCCTTCTCGGGCTCCTCTCCGGGGAGATGGCTCTGTGTGTGACCGCCTACTTCTTCTCGTACGCCGTGTTCGTCGACGGGGGTCCGTGGCGCGACCGCCTGCTCTCGCTGGTACCCGGCGCCGTCGTGTGCCTCGCCTGGCAGGCCGCGTATCGCGTGCTCGGCTACGGCGCGGGGGGCTCGGGCGTGTACATCGATCCGGTCACGGAACCGACGCGATACATCGTCGCGGTCGCCGAGCGGCTGCCCGCCTTGTTGATGGGAGCCCTCACACCGGTAGCCGCCGACGTGACCCTGCTGCTACCTCCCGAGCACGCCTGGATGCTCGCGGTGTTCGGCCTGGCGCTCGTCGGGGGGATCTTCTGGGTGCTGCGACCCTGGCTGCGAACGAGCGCGACCGCCCGCTTCTTCGTCGTCGGCGCCGTCATCTCCGCCCTGCCCCTCTGCGCGACGTTCGCGAGCGACCGGCTGCTCCTGCCGGTGACGATCGGCACTTGTGGCTTCTTGGCGGAGATTTTCGGGCAGTGGGCATCGCGCCGCCCCCCCGTCTGGTTGTCCAGACCGTCCGCCCGTGTCGTCGTCGTGGCGATGATCGTCACCCACCTGTTGATCGCACCGCTCGCGCTCCCCTATCGCACCTACGCCCCGAAGGTACTCGGCGGGATCTTCCACGACGCCGCGGCGACCCTCGACCCGTTTGACGACGAGATCGACGGTCGGACGCTGGTGTTCGCGTCGACGCCCGACTTCTTCTTCGGTCCGGTGTCTACCTCGCACCGAGCCCCCAACGGCCACCCCTGGCCCAGGCGGATGAGAACGCTCCACACCGGCTGGAGAGGCTGCCGAATCGCGCGCGAGGACCAGCGGACCGTGCGTGTCACGTCGAACACGCGCTTTCTCCCATCTCTCTTCGATCGGCTGCTCACCCACCCGGACCGTCACTTCGAGGTCGGCCAGTCGTTCGACACCAGCGACACGACGATCGAGGTGACCGCGGTCGACATCGACGGCTGGCCAACCGAGATCCGCGCCGAGTTCGACCGCCCCCTCGAAGACCCGAGCCTGCTCTGGGTCGTCTGGACGCGCGACGGCTACGCACGCTTCGCGCTCCCCGCTGTGGGGGAGAACGCCGTCGTCGAGCCCCTCGAATTCGCCGAGGTCGCTTTGTTCGGCGTGCCCTGACCGGGCATGGAACGAGGACGACCGGGCGCCCGAGGGTGACAAGCGCGCCGATCTGTCGAGGCGCCAACACCGAAAGCAACGCTCTGGCTCGGAATCTGCTATCGTGTGCCCGACCCACCCGGCTCCATCCCTCAGACACGGAACGTCCATGGGGACCTCGCTGCGATCCCTCCTCTCGCTGCTCCTGCTGACCCTGGTCGCCTGCGGGCAGACCTCGACCAACAGCGGCGCGGACGCCACCGGCGACGATGTCGCCGACGCCAGCGGCGGCACTGGCGCCGACGACGCGATCGACGACGGCGAGGACGGACGGGCGAGCGACGATACGGCGGACGAGCCGACGCCGGATTCCGCCGATGCGGTCGACAACGACGCCGACTCCGACGACGCAGAGGTCACCGACGCACGAGACGCATCGGACGCCGACGACACGGCCGACACGCCGGACGCCGCGGACACACCCGATGACGCAGATGCAACGGACGGCGCAGATGCGGCGGATTCGGCTGACGCCGAGGATACGCGGGACGTCACAGACACTGTGGACACGGCGGACGTCGCCGACACCGCCGACACGGCAGATACCGCGGACACGGCAGATACCGCGGACACCACGGACACCGCAGATACCGCGGACACCACGGACACCGACGACGCGACGGACACGGCCGATGTCGCCGACACGGTCGACGTGACCGATCCGTTCGACGCGGGCTGCCCGACCCCAGACCCGCTCTGGCCCGAGATCGCGGCCGAGTTGGACACATTCACGGCGGCCCGCGAGCTGCGGAACATCGGTCTTGCCGGGGTCACCACCGCGGAGCCTACGACGTATTGGGAGATCCGGTTCTCGTTCTTCGACGACCACGAAGTGCTCAACGCCACCGGGTCGCTCTGTAGCGACGCCGCGGACCCGGACGCGTGCGAAGCCGAGTTCGCCAGCTTGCGATCGCCGTCGGGTTTCGGCATCGGCTGCATGCCCGGCTATTGCTATCACGTGATCGCCGTCAACCGCGGCGACACGAACTTCCTCGTCACGACCCGTGACGAGCTCGTCGCGTTTTTCGCGCCGATCGACGATCCGGTCGAGGCGCTGCTCGTCGCGCTGGCGAGCGGCTTCGACTGGTGGGCCGGCAGCGGTGGCACCGATGCCTCTCAGGGCGGCTACCGCGCCGTCGCCGACGGCTTCGAGTTGATCGTCACCGATCTCGTCTCGGGCTGCCTGCCGGTGCAGACGGATCGGGTCCTCATCCACGTCGCCGACGACGGCACGATCACCGAGCGGCGCCGTCAGATCCTGAGCGTGCTCTGCGGCGCATGCATCTGAGGTCGATCGGGCGCCGATCGAGGGCGGTGCGCGGCCGCGCGGGAGCCATCTCGAAGGTGTGTCGGCGCCGGTGGCAAAGCCGCTCGCGCGTCGGACTCCTGGCGTTGCTCACCGGGGTCGGGCCGGCCTCGGTGGCCTGCCGGGGCGATATGCCGGAGCCGGCGCCGACGCTCCCCGAAACGGCCGCCCCTCTGTCGGCGGGGAGCGGCGCCGAGGCGCCCCGAGGGGGCGACCGAGACCGTCCGGATCCCGGGCAAAGGGCTCATGGTCTGCGGTGGATCGAGCGCGTGACGGGCGGCGCGGCAGCGGCCTTGTGATCCCGACGGGTTCCGCTAGGATCGCCCGCCTGCGTACCCCCCTACCGACTATTTGGGCATCCACCCTCGAGGTCCGAAATGCGTACCTGCACTCGCACCGTCCTGATCGCTGCCTTCGCGCTCGGCTCTTCGCTCTCGTTCGTCGCGTGCGGCGGTGGCGAGACCGATCCGGGCACCACCGAGACCGATACCCGGACGACGGACGACGCCGGAGACGGCGGCACGGGGTTCCGCGATGTCGACCGGGACCAAGGTGAGATCGGCACCGATGACACCGACACGGCCGAGGAGACCGGCGACGACACCGGAACGCCCGACACCGGCGACGACACCGGTGCCGACGTCGACGCCGATACCACCGAGGATGTCGCCGACACGGGACCCCGTTGCGGGGACGGCACGGTCGACGACGGAGAGGAATGCGACGACGGGAACGACATCGACGACGACGAGTGCGCCAACGACTGCACGGTCAATAACGGGGAGCCCTGCGACCCGTGCACCGAGGACAGCGAGTGCGGAAAGGTCGAGGATCTCTGCGTCGATCTCGCCGACGGGATGTTCTGCGCCATCGATTGCTCCGTCGACGGTGAGTGCCCCGAGGGGTCGGAGTGCGTCGATCTCGTGGACGACGGCGACGTGGTCGTCGCCTCGCAGTGTCTCCCTGTCGCCGGCGTGTGCGGTGACTGCGGCAACGGTGAGCTCGACGACGATGAGGAGTGCGACGACGGAAACCTGGACGACGGCGACGGGTGCGCCGCCGATTGCACGCTGGAGCCCTTCTGTGGCGACGGCACGGTCGACGAAGGTGAGGAGTGCGACGACGGAAACAACATCGACGGCGACGG
>CAZFPM010000340.1:0-5260 GCA_964520965.1 uncultured Myxococcales bacterium | reverse complement strand
CAGCCAAAAGATCGCCCGTTCGACCCGTTCGACCCGCAATCCCGCAAGCGCTCCCAGTGAGCGTCAGCTCAAGCGCCCCCCTGAACGGTTACCCGTCGGATATCCGATCGGTACCCCGACATGAAAGTGCTCTATATGTCCGGTTACACCGACAACGTGATCGCGCACCACGGCGTGCTGAAGGAGGGAGTGCACTTGATCCAAAAGCCCTTCACCGTCCGCGAACTGGCGATGCAGGTCCGCCAGGTGTTGGACGAGGATTAGTCCGCGCCGAGGATCTCTTCGTAGACTGACCGGACTGACGACAGCCCGACTCGACTGGCCTGTGCGGCTCATCGCGTGGGGACGGAGGGCTTGCGCCGCCGCGACCACCCTCCTCGCCGCCGCATCCACCATCCTCGCCTGCGGCGCCCTCGATCCGGGCCCCGAAGCCGACCGACCGCCACCGGTCGACGACGACACCCGGGAAATCCTCCTCCGCAACGCCCGCATCTTCACGGCTGCCGACGACGGCGAGTTCGCCTCCGCGATCGCCCTCACGGATGGGGAGATCACCTGGGTCGGAGACGACGCAGTTGCCGGCGACCACACCGGGCCCGACACCGCCGTCTTCGATCTCGGCGGACGCCTCGTCCTGCCCGGGCTCCACGACGTCCATCAACACACCCTCGAAGCACGCCTCGAGGTCATCGATTGCTTGCTCGACCCCGAAGTCACCAACGCAGAGGACCATCGACGCGCGATGCGACGGTGCGAAGCGCACCCCGACACGGGTTGGGTGCTCGGCTGGGGCCACCGGGTCGGATCGCTCGTCGACGCCGAGCGGGCCCCACGCCTGATCCTCGACGAGGTCTTTCCCAGCACGCCGGCCGCTTTCGGGGAAGAGTCCAGCCACAGCACGTGGGTCAACTCCGCGGCGCTCGCGGCCCTCGGCATCGACCGCGACACCGTCGCCCCGCCCGGCGGGATCATCGTCCGCGACGATGACGGTGAGCCAAACGGCATCCTGGTCGATGCGGCCGGCGAGCTGCCCTGGAACCTCGCCCTCGCCCGGTCCGAAGCGCTCGACGAGGCCAACTACGCCGCCGTCCTCCTCGGCCTCGCCGCCAACAACGGGCACGGGATCACGTCGGCGGTCGATGCGCGGGTCTACTGGCGACGCGGCTACGTCGAAGCCTATGAGCGCGCCCAGGCCGACGACGTGCTCACCGTCCGGATGGTCCTCTCGCTCTGGGCGTATCCGGACGCGGACGATGATGCCCAGCTCTCCGCGCTCGCGGCCCGCTACCGGGACGACGGCGGCATGCTGCGCGTCAGCCAGATCAAGGTCTACGCCGACGGCCTGCTCCAGAACACGACCGCGGCGTTGCTGGAGCCCTATCTCGGGGACACCTGGGGATACGAGCGTGGGCTGAGCTACTTCGACCTCGACCGGCTGACCCGCTACACCCGCTCGCTCCAGGCTGTCGGCTTCGACATGCACGTGCACGCGATCGGCGACCGGGGGGTGCGCGAGACCCTCGACGCCATCGAGGCGACGCACACCGACGCCGGGGGGGACGACGCCCACCACCGGCTGACCCACGTCGAATTGGTCCACCCGGACGACGTTCCGCGCTTCGCGGCGCTCGGCGCGTTCGCCGACATGCAGCTCTCGGAGTGGACAGATCCCGCCCACGTTCAGGAACTCGGTGAGTTCATCGGCGCCGAGCGAGCGTCGGAGCGTGCCTGGCCCGTCCGCGACCTGCACGAGGCCGGCGCGACGCTGGTGTTCAGCTCGGACTACGACGTCGGCGAGCTGAGCCCCTTCGCCGGCATCGAGCGCGCGGTGACCCGCGGCGACCAGAGCCTGCCCACGGTCGCCGACGCCGTGCGCGCCTACACGATCAACGCGGCGCGGTTGATGCGTTCGGAGACGGCCACAGGTTCGTTGGAGATCGGCAAGCGCGCAGATCTGATCGTCGTCGATCGGGACATCTTCAGCGTGCCGGAGACGCAGATTGGGGACGCGCGCGTCTTGTGGACGCTGGTCGACGGGCGCGACGTCTACCGGCGAGCGGGATTCGACCCCGGGTCCTGACGTTCCGCAGGGCGCCAGCGGTAGACTGAGGCTCTCCCCCTGCTCCGCTGCGCTACGCGGTCCCCCGCGAGCGGGGGACGGCTGTGAGTCCACCGTCGGGCGCACGTTCTCGCCAGCCCGAAACCGAGGTGGTAGACCTTCGGCCGGGGAGCCGGCCGTCGCGCGGCGAATCTCCCACCTCTCGGCTGGTCTCCGACTCTCCGTACTTCGACAATGCGACCCTTCCTGTCGACGCTGTTCACCATCGCCCTCGCCGGTTGCTCGACGTTCTTCGACACCGACATCGACGGCGTCTACCCGGCGGCAGTCGATGACGGCGGCATCGTGGACGCGTCCGACACGAGCGTCGCCGACATCGATCTGCCCGACGGGACCTTCCTGTGCGGAGAATTCCAGATCCGGGAGTCACCGAGTGTGGGCGATTCCTGCGAGACGCCGCTGGATTGCGCGCAGGGTCGATGCCGCATGACGCACCTGCGAGACGGCGGTCTCTGCCGCTCCCTCTGTTCGACCACGCATTGCCCCGATGCCTGCGGCGCCGACGAGACCTGCGTCGACCTCGAGCAGGAGGAGTTCTCCGACGGCACACCGCTCGGCATCTGCGTCCCGCGCGCGGAGAACTACCGTTTCTGCGCGTTCGACGCCCAATGCCCCGATCGGTCTTTCTGCTTGCTGAACCCCGACTTCGGTGACCTGCTCGGTTGGTGCATCCCCCACTGCGAGGTGACCTGCGACCCCTTCGGTGACTTCGAGCCCTTCTGCACCGACCTCGGCGAGACGATCCCGGTCGATGGCTGCGCGATCGCCTGCCAGGACTTCCGCAACGCCACCGACTGCCCGGACGGGCTCACGTGCTTCCCGATGACCGCCCGCGGCGAGTTTCCCCGGGTCGGCGTCTGCATCGAAGGGTTGGACTGACCGGAGTCCGCATCAGCGGCCAGGCGGGCGCGACGAAGCGCAACCCGCCGTCGGACCCCCGAAGCGCCACCCGGGGGCCGCACGCCTCGTCGATGACGACGACGGTCCAGAGCGCCGCTGCGGCTCAGTCGGTCAGTTCGTCTTCGATCCCGTCGAGGGCGGCCCTCCCTTCGCGGTCTGTCACGCTGAAGAGCACGCCGCAGACGAACGACAGCGCGAAGGCGGCGGGGAGCTCGCTGAGTTCGGCGAAGTAGGGGCCGACGAAAGCGAGCTCCGGGGCGCCGAACTTGAAGAGCGGCACGGCGACGAAACCGCCGATCATGGCGGCGAGGGCGCCGCGGCGGGTGATGCCGGACCAGAAGAGCGAGAGGATGATCGTCGGACAGAACGTGGCGGAGATCCCCGACCAGCCGAAGATCACGAACCAGAAGACGGTGCGATCGGGGGTCGTCACCGCGATGATCATCGCCACCGCCAGGGCGACCACCGCGAGCGCGAAGGTCGCGGTGCGGCTGTGGGTGATGAGCGCCGAGTCGGGCATCTCCGGATTGCGCACCTGCTGGTAGTAGTCCCGAACGGCGGCGCTGCCCGCGACGATGAGGAGGGAGTCGATGGTGGACATGATCGCGGACAGGACGACGGCGATGTAGATGCCGACGATGACGAGCGGGAAGACGTTCTCGACCAGGAGCGGAAGCACGTCCTGCCCGCCGTTGCCGAGCACCGTCTCGAGCCCCGTCCCTGGCTCGGTGAGGAGCGCTCGGCCGATCATGCCGGTCAGCACGGCGCCGCCGTCGGCGAGGACGGTCCAGATGACGGCGACCCACGCGCCCTTGCGGATCTCGTCCTCGGAGCGCAGGGCGATGAAGCGGACGAAAATCTGCGGCGAGCCGAGGAAACCCAGGCCGATCAGCGCGAGGGAGAGGATCCCACAGACGTTCAGGAGGGACCAGCCACCCGCTCCCGTCGCGGTCAGCAAGACGGGGTCGATCGCAGCGAGCTTGTCGGACAGCCCGCCGAGTCCACCGACCGCACCGAGCCCGACCACTGGCAACACGACGAGGCCGATCAACATCAGCGTGCCCTGGAAGGCGTCGGACCACGCGACGGCGAGGAATCCGCCGGCGACGATGTAGACCATGACGACCGCGAAGCCGACCAACGCGCCGGTGAAGTAGTTCCAGCCGAGGAAGCTCTCGAAGGCGGTGCCCGTGGCGTCGATCTGGGCGCTGACGTAGATGGTGACGAAGACGACCAGCGCGCCGGCGGCGACCTTTCTGATGGCGTGGGTGGTGTCGCGGAAGCGGCCTTCGAGGTAGTCGGGGACGGTGATGGCGTCGTAGCGATCCGACAGCCGCTTGAACCGGCGGCACATCCACCACCAGGCGAGGGCGACGCCGAGGGTCTCGCCGAACACGACCCAGAACGCCTTGGCGCCGACGGCGGCGCCCATGCCGGTGAGACCGAGAAGCAGCCAGGCGCTCTCCCCGGTCGCGCGGGCCGAGAACGACGCCACGAAGAAGCCGAGGTTCTTGCCGGCCGCGAAGTAGTCCCGCACGTCCTTCATCCGGCGGGATGCGACGACGCCGATGCCGAGGAGGATGCCCAGGTAGAGAACGACGGCGGCGAGCTTCACTGCCATGATCGCGGGGGTGACCGGGTTGGGGGTGCGACCGAGTCTACGCGCGGAGCTTCACGGGCAACAAGAGAGCCTGGGATTTGCCGGCGCAGACGGGACGTCATCGACGGGTCGGAGGGAGTCGACTTGACAGGAGCGCGGTCGGTCGGTCGGATCGACCGATGACGACTACAACCCGGTGGCGAATCTTCGCCGGCATCGGAGCGTTGCTCTGGGTCGGCGCCTGCGACGAAGCCGAGCCCGCGTCGCCTTCGGGCGAGGACCCCGACGTCATCTCCGTGTCCGATGTCGGAGACGGTGGGCTCGCGGACGACTCCGCCGTACCCGACGCTCCGCCGGATGCGGGGGAGGAAGACGCGGACACCGCGGATGACGCGGACACCGTGGACGGCGCAGACACGGCGGGCGACGTGGACGCCACCGACGACGGGAACGTCGACGACTGCGTCTCGCTCGGATGCCCATGCCTCGACGACGACGACTGCCGCAGCGGTTACTGCATCGAGGGCAGCGACGACGAGCAGATCTGCACTGACCTGTGCGACGGCGACTGCCCCGATGGGTGGAACTGCGAGCTGCTGGAGAACTCCGAGGGCGACGCCGTGCGGCTGTGCATCCCCGAC
>CAZFPM010000339.1:0-5385 GCA_964520965.1 uncultured Myxococcales bacterium | reverse complement strand
GTCGTGCCATCGGTGTCGCGGGCGCAAGCCTGTGACTCCCCCGTGTCGGTGCCGGTGCACGACGCGTCGGCACAGGCGAAGTCGGTGCGGGTGCGCCGCTGTATCCCGGTCTCGTCGCAGGTTCCGTCGAACCCGCCGCACCCGGACCACTCGGTGTACGTGGTCTCGGCGCCGCAGGCGTCGCCGTCCGTGTTCCGATCGCACGCCTCGGGCTCGGTCGAGCTCGTGAAGACGCACGCGCCATCGTCGCAGGCGAACCGGGTCACCGACCGCTCCCGGGTTCCCGTCTCGTCGCACGGTGAGGAGAAGTCTCCACACGCTCCCCAATCGCCCACGATGTCGTCGGGGCAGCCCTCGCGGGTCTCGCACTCCGGCGTCGGCCCGTCACATGCGTCGGGGATCCCATCGGCGTCGGCGTCGTCGCGGTCGTCGAAGCCCGGACAGGCGTCGTCGGCGTCGCAGACGGTGTCTCCGTCGCTGTCGGTCGGGTCTCCGATGCAGGCGACGTCTCCGTCGTCATCGCAGGTCCAGACCGCCGCGCACGCGCCGCAGTCGTCGCCGGGCGTGGCGCCCAACGACGCGCATCCGCCGCACGCGTTCTCGTCGATGCCATCGTCGCATTGCAGCTCGTCCGGCGCACCGTCGACGCAGGCCCACGTCCCATCGCCGCAGTCGCCCGTGCACGGGTCGCCGACGAAGGCCGGCAGCGTCGCGCATCCGCCGCACGAGTTGGTCCCTTCGCCGAGACAGATCGTGGTCTCGCCCGAGAGGCTGCACGTCCACGTGTCACTCCCGCACCCCGCGTCGCACGCGCCGCCCGGTGCGTTCCTGAGCTCGTCGCACCCACCGCAGGCGTTGGCGCGGTCGCCCTCGCAGGTCAGCGAATGGGGTCCGCCACAGGCGAAGGCCCCGTGGCCGCATACTCCGCAGGCGTCGCCGACCGCCCCGCCGAGGTCTCCACAACCGCCGCACTCGTTCAGGGCGCCATCACCGAGGTCGCCGACGCATGCCAGCGCGAGTTCGTGGCACGCGAGCCTGCCGGAGTCGCAGACCCCACACGTCTCGCCGAGTCCGTCGAACCCCTCGTCGATCGCCTCGTCGCAATCATTGTCGACACCGTCGCACGCCTCCGGCGCGTCTTCGAACACGGCCGTGTCCCCCTCGTCACAGTCGAACCCAAGGCAGCCGGGGCCGGTGCCGCGCCCGTCGCCGTCCGGGTCGAGACAGTCGGCGCACTGGTTGCTGTCCGGCACGCAGACCGGAACCCGCACGTCTCCGACGACCACCGTCACGCAGGAGGCGGCGTCGGGGCACGCGGCTCCGTCGCCGCAGCCGGTGGCGCAGAATTCGCCGTCGGCCAAGGTCATGCACAGGTTCTCGGTCGCCAGGCAATCGGCGTCGATCGCGCACGGTTGGCAGTAGGGATCGCCGAGCGGGACGCAGTAACGCACCAGGTCGGCCCCATCGCGGAGCGTCCTGCACTCGTATCCTTCGATGCTGCACGACTCGCCGCACCGCTCGGAGCAGACCATGCCGCCTTCGGGGTGCCGCACGCAGAAATCAGCGTCGCAATCGGCATCTCGTTCGCACGGACAGCCGAGTGACCGGCACTCGCCCGTGTCGGCGCTGGCCTCGTCCTCGTCGACGTCCTCGACGTCGGCGATCACGTCGATGGCGCCAGGGTCCTCGGTCGCCGAGCCGTCGGTGTCCGTGTCGCCCAGCGGTCGGATGTCGAACTGCTCGTCCGCGTCAGGGGTGCTCTCCGCGCTCGGGTCGCCACAGGCACTGTTGGTGAGTGCGAACGCGAGTGCGACGACGAGCAACGGACGGGCCATGCGGCGCCTGGGGCGGGAGCTGTGGAACCGTCCCTAGCACGGAGACGGACCCTCCGAAACAGGCCGTGGCTCGCTCGACGGGGCGATCGCGCTCCCGTTCGCGGGGTCATGCCGCCATGGCCCCCGCGTCGGTCGAGCGGTCAGCGCGACCGCAAGCCGCGGTTGCATTCGACCGCTCGGCATGCGCAGCGTGGACGCCGCGAGCGCGTACCCCTGGCACCTGAGCGGCGGGAGACGACATGGCACAGCGCGTGGTCATCACGGGAGCGTTCAGCTACATCGGCGCGGCGGTCGCACGCGAGCTCGGCGCGCGTGGCGCGACGCTGCACACGTTGACCAACCGCGAAGCTCCGGCGGACGCCACATTCGGCTCGACCCCGCTTCGATTCGAGGGCGACCACCTTGCGTCGGCGCTCGCCGGAGCGGACGTCTTCGTCAACACGTTCTGGATCCGGCTGCCCTACGCCGGCCAGACATTCGAGACGGCGGTCGAGCGCTCCCGGGTCATCTTCGACGCCGCACGGAAGGCCGGCGTCGGTCGGATCGTCCACGTCAGCGTGAGCAACCCGGACCAGGGGAGGAACCTCGGGTACTACGACGGGAAGGCCCGCGTCGAAGAGCACCTGCGGGCGGTCGGCGTTCCCTACGCGATCGTGCGACCGACGCTCGTCGTCGGACCGAACGACGTGCTGACGAACAACATCGTGTGGATGATGCGGCGCTTCCCTTTCTTCCCGGTGCCGCGCGGCGGCGACTACCGGCTCCAGCCGGTCACCCTCGCTGACACCGCGCGCATCGTCGCCGACGCCATCGACGGTCCGGACGGTCACGAAGTCGACGCCGCCGGACCCGACGTCGTGACCTTCCGACAATACCTGCGACACCTGGCCCGGGTCTGCGGTATCCGTCGTTGGATGCCGGCGACGCCGAACTGGTTCGCGATGCTCGGCATCCGCACCGTCGAGCCCTTCCTGCGTGACATCCTGCTGACCCACGAAGAGCTGCTCGGGCTGCAACAGGAACTCCTCCTCTCGCGGGAGCCGCCGCTCGGGCGGGAGTCTGCGCTCGACTGGCTCGAGGCCCACGCTGCGTCGCAAGGGTGTCGCTACGTGAACGATCTCGACCGGCACTTCCGGCGCGGAAGGAGCCGCCCTGTACTCGGCGCGCTGCCGCCGGCGGTCGAGCGAGGCGGGTGAGATCGGCTCATGCCCGTCGTACCGACCCGGGTCGCGTCACGCGGGCGATGCGCCAAGGCGTTCCGACGACGCGCCGCACGTTGTAGGATGAGCCGGTCGGCGGCCCGTCGCGCCGCACCGAGACGAGGCGTCATGATGTTCGAACGTGTTTACGCGCACACCTGGGTCGCGCTCGCGTCGCTGCTGCTGGTGGCCTGCGCCGACGAGGGGGAGACCGGCGTACCGGACTCCGACTGGTCCGGGGCCTTCGAGGTCGGCTCGCCGCCGGAACGCGTCGAGGCGTGCATCGGCATCGACGTGCCTTTCACCGGCGAGGCGCCGGTCGCGGGCGCGGCGATCGAATGTCCGACCTGCGCGGGAGCGTCGCCCCCCGGCTGGCAGTTGGAGGACTTCCAGCCGCAGAGCTGCGGGTACGGCGCGGTCTACGGGCTCGACGCGTTCCGAGGCCGGACCCTCTTCGTCGCGCTGCTCTCGGCCGGTTGCGGATTCTGCCTGTCCCAGACGCAGTACCTGGAACAGATGCGGCTCGAGCTGGAGGCGGAGGGTGCGGAGATCGAGTTCGTCCTCGTCAACCACCAGGATCAGGCTGCCGGGCAGGAGCGGATGACGGAGAGGGCGTCGTTCCCCATGTTCCAGGACGTGGCGGCGGTGGGTGCCTGGGATGCCCACGAGGGCCACAAGGACGACATCTACATCTACAGCCCGGAAGGGCTGCTGCTCGACTACTTCCCGTCTGGCGGCGATCGCGACCTCGCGTTGGCGACGGAAGAGGGATACGCAAACGTGATGGGAGCGATTCGCTCGGCCCTGGGCGAGTGAGAACCCGGCTGCCTGCGACCGGGAGGGTGGCAGTCGTCCCCCTCGGTCAGAGGGGCGGGCGCCGTGACCCGCACTCGATTTCCGGGTAGGCTGCCTGCGTTCTGACCCGCAGGATCCCGACGACGGAAGCGAAGCGATGATGACAGGAAGGTGGCTCCGAATCGTGGGCATCGTGGTGATCGGGTGCGCCGTGACGGCGACGGGTTGCCCGGGCATCGACGACGATGGCGACAGTTCTACGCAGGTCGACGCCGACGATGCGTCCGGTGCGTCGGGCGGAGATGACGGCGGCACGACGACCACGAGTGACGCGACGAATGACCCGACGAGTGACGCCGACGGCGCCACCGATGCCGGGGGAACAACTGACCCGGACGCCAGCGCGGCCGATGCTGCCGACTCGACGGACACGGCCGCCGACGGCTCGGTCGACGGCGCCGACACGACGCCCGACTCGGACATTGCGGTCGATGCAGTGGCCCCGAGCGACACCACCGACCCGCCGGCCGATGCTTCCGGCGAGGACACGCCGACGGATGTCTCCGACTCCGGTCCCGCCGATGCCGAGGGGAGTGGCGACGCGCCTCCCGACGGGCCCTGCATCGGAGCCCCCGTCGATCCCGGCGACGACGAGGTGTCCGCCGGCGACCCTTTGGATTGCCCGACGTGCATCGACTCCCCGTGGCCCCAGTGGCGGCTGGTCGACTTCCAACCGCAGAGCTGCGGGTACGAGCGCATCTACGGTCTCGAGGAGTTCCGGGGTACGGTGACCTTCGTCGCGCTGTTGTCGGCCGGCTGTGGGTTCTGCCTGTCGCAGACCGTGTACCTGGAGCAGATGCGACTCGAGCTGGAGGGCGAGGGGCACGACCTGGACTTCGCGCTCGTGAATCGCCACGACCAGAGCGAGCGACAATCGGCGATGACCGAGCGAGCGTCGTTCCCGATGTTCCAGGATATCGGCGAGGGTGATGCCTGGGACCGGCACGGTGGGCATCAGGACGACTTCTACGTGTACGGCGCCGGCGGGGCGCTCTTCGACTACCTGCCGGCCGGAGCGGAGCGGTCGAACACGCTGTCGACTGAAGAGGGCTATGCGAACGTCAAGAACGCGATCCTGGCGGCGCTCGCCGAGTAGCCTGGGCGGCATCGTCGTGATCGCTGCCTGGGGCGCCTTCTGCGCGTGCGACCCCAGCGCGCAATCCGAAGGCGCCGACGGCTCGGCCACCGATGCTTCCGACGCCGCCGTTGCCGACGTCGGGGACGCGAGTCCGGCCGACTCGCCGTCTGATTCCGACGGGCGTGCCGATGCGGTCGAACCCGACCCGGGGGGCGGCGCCGACACCGACGTCGCCGTTCCCGACGGGGGGGGGGGCGACAGTGACGGGTCGACGCACGATGTCGTCGCACCCGACACCGACACGGGTCCGTGGCGCTACGTCGGTCCTGGCGACGCCGAGGCTGGCCGCGCGTCGTACCAGCGCTTCTGCGGCTTCTGCCACGGCGTCGACGGGGAAGGCTATGTCGCGGACTCGGCC
>CAZFPM010000338.1:0-5396 GCA_964520965.1 uncultured Myxococcales bacterium | reverse complement strand
GGATGACGTCGTACAGGACCATCAGGTCTGGGGGTGTGGGCGCTCCTTGCCCGCCTCTCCGTCTTAGCCCACGCAGACCGTCAAGTGAAGTCCAGACCCCCCGCGACCACGGGTCGACCACCAACCCGGCACCCCGCGAACCACCGGCGTTGACGGCGCCGCCATCGCCGCGAAGAATCGGGGCGACTCCTGCAGCCAACGCCATGAAGCTCGCCGCCATCGACATCGGCTCGAACTCCATTCACATGATCGTCGCCGAGATCGATGGAGACGGCAGCGTCACCGTCATCGACCGACAAAAGGAGATGGTCCATCTCGGCGAGCGCTCGCTCGTCGACGGTTACCTCGGCGAAGATGCCCAGGAGCGCGGGCTCGAAGCCCTGCGTACCTTCAAACGAATGGCCGACGGCTACGAGGTCGCCGACGTGATCGCCGTCGCCACGTCCGCCGTCCGCGAAGCGCGCAATGGCGCCGACTTCATCGCCCGCGTCGCCGACGAGTGCGGGATCGCGGCCCGCATGGTCGAAGGCGTCGAGGAGGGACACCTCATCTACCTCGGCACCCGCGAGGTCTTCGACTTCGGTGCCCGGCGCGCGCTGATCATCGACATCGGTGGCGGATCGGTCGAGTTCATCCTCGCCGACCAGCGACGGGACTACCTCGTCAAGTCGCTGAAGCTCGGTGTCCGACGGCTGAAGGACACGTTCCTGCACTCGGACCCACCGACCCGCGAGGAGCTCGAGACCCTGCGCACACATATCCGCCGGCGAGTCGATTTCGTCGTCGAACCGGTCCGGGCACGCGGGTTCGATATCGCCCTCGCGTCGAGCGGCACCGCCCGGGCACTCGCCCGCATCACGGCCGCGCGAACAGGAAACTCTCCGGAGTACGTCTCCCGCGCCGACCTCGCCGAGACCGTCCGCTGCCTCGCCACCGCCACCGACGCCGAGCGCGCCGAGCTACCCGGGCTCGACGACCGCCGACGCGATGCGATCCTCGAGGGTGGCGTCCTCATGCTCACCCTGGTCGAGACCTTTGGAGCCGACGGATTCACCTATTGCGACGCCGCCCTGCGCGAAGGCCTGATCATCGACTACCTGGAGCGCAATCGACCCGGGCTCCGGCTCATTACCGAGGAGCCCGACCCGAGGCGACGAAGCGTCGTGCTCTTCGCGCGGCGCATGTATTCCTCGATCGCCCACGCCCGGCAAGTGGCCGTCCTCTCCGAACGGGTCTTCGAAGACCTCCGCTCGCTGCACGGCCTCCGCGAAACACATCGCCACCTGCTCGAGTTCGCCGCGCTCCTGCACGACGTCGGGCTCGTCGTCAACCGATCGGCCCACCATCGTCACACCCTCTACCTGGTCCAACACGCCGACCTGGCCGGCTTCTCGGAACGCGAGCAGGCGATCATCGCCAACGTCGCCCGCTACCATCGGCGCTCGGCGCCGAAGTCCCGGCACGAAGCCTACATGGCGCTCGCCTCGGACGATCGCGAGCTGGTCAAGAAGCTCTCCACCATGCTCCGACTGGCGAACTCGCTCGATCGCGGTCACTGCGGGAACATCCGCGGGCTCGAATGTACCGTCGACGAGCGGCGAATCAACGTCCTGATCGAACCGCACGACGACCCGTCGGTCGAGATCCAGGCGACGCGATTCGTCGCCCCCCATTTCGAGCGGGTGTTCGGCAGACAGCTCGACGTGCAGATCGCCGATCGACGATTGCGACCCGTGATCGACAACTCCTTCGGAAACCACGAAGGCGCGCCACGGACGACTCCGTGATCTGGACACGGCTATTCAGGCCCCTGCTCTTTGCCCTGGGTCCGGAGCGCGCCCACCACGTCGCGATGGCGCTCTACTCGGCCGCCGTCCGCGTCCCCCCGCTCGGCTGGACCACGAAGCGCCTGCTCGACCATGAAGACGAGCGCCTCGCCGTGGAGCGCTTCGGGCTCTCGTTCCCCAACCCCGTCGGCCTCGCCGCGGGTTTCGACAAGGACGCTCGCTGGTTCAACCAGCTGCACGCCCTCGGATTCGGTTTCGTCGAGGTCGGCACACTCACCGCGCACGCCCAGCCCGGCAACCCCCGACCCCGACTCTTCCGCCTTCCCGCCGACCACGCGCTGATCAATCGCTTCGGCTTCAACAACCGCGGCGCAGAGAACGCGGCACACAGACTCCAGGGCGCCACGATCCGCCCCGTGTTGGGCATCAACATCGGCAAGTCGAAGATCACCCCCAACGAAGAGGCCGCCGGCGACTACCTGCGGAGCCTCGAGCTGCTCCACCCGTACGCGGCGTATTTCGCGGTCAACGTCAGCTCCCCCAACACCGCCGGCCTTCGCGCGCTGCAGGAGCGCGACGCGCTCACCGCGCTCCTGCGGGCGGTCGCCGAGAAGAACGCCGCGCTCTGCGGACGAGACCGACGCTGGCGCCCGACATTGGTCAAGATCGCCCCCGACCTCGACGAGGCCCAGCTGGAGGAGATCGTCGGCATCGCCGAGGACGTCGCCATCGACGGGATCATCGCGACCAACACGACCATCGCCCGTGATGGCCTGCGGACGCCCGCCGCTCGCGTCGAGGCGGTGGGCGCGGGGGGCCTCTCCGGAGCTCCGCTCACCGTGCGGAGTCGCGAGTTCGTCCGACAGATCCGGCGCCTCTCCGGCGGGCGGCTGCCGATCATCGGTGTCGGAGGGATCTTGAACGGCGACGATGCCTGGGAGATGCTCCGGGCCGGCGCCGACCTGGTTCAGCTCTACACCGGATTCGTCTACGGAGGACCCTCGTGCGTCCGCGGGATCCTCCGTCGGCTCGGCGAGAGACTCGACGAGAGCGGAGCCCGGTCGATCGACGAGATCGTGGGCGATGCGGCCGACGAGGCGACGTGAAGATCGCGCTGCTGCCCTTCGAAGCGAGTCGAATCGACCGCGCACAGGGCGTGTTCGGCCGCCAGATCCCCGCCCTGCTGGCCGATCTCCTCGTCGATGCCGGACTCGACGCGCTCTATGTTCCATGGTTCGCCGAACGGGCCGGTCGCCTGACCCACGTGCTCGTCGAAGGTCCCCTGCCTGACAGCGTGGTATCCGGCGAGCAGAGCCGCGCGCAGGCCGATGTCGTGGTCACCGGTCGAGTCCGCGTGGCCCCCGACGACCGAACACTTCGCGTCGACGTCCACGGGCTGACGGGTGCCGACCGGGCGCTCGTCGCCGAGGGCGGGGCGGAGACCTCGCTGCTGGCGCTCGTCCGCGAGCTCACCGGGCGACTGCTCGCCGCACTCGAAACCGACGCGCCCGAGGTCCTCGATCGCCTGCCGGTGACCGAAGACGGGTTCCGCTACCTGCTCTTCGACCGGGACAACGACGCGATCGTCCGAGCGGCCGGCCCACACTCCCTCGCCTCGACGCCCGACGCCTGGCGCCACCTGCTCGCGGCTGCCGAGGTCGAGGACAGCGACGCCCTGCTCGACCGCTTGCGAGACCGCATCGCCCGCTGGCGGCGTGAAGAAGAAGAAGAGGTCGCGGACGAAGCCGAAGCCGCGATCGACGCGCTGATCGCGCGACGCGACCCCACACCCGGAACGGCCGGTTGAAAGGTGATTGCGCGCGCGCTATACCCGCGCCGCTCACCCTCTCACTCGTCGAAATGATGACCTTCCTCCGATGCACACTGGTTTCGCTCGTGGTCGCGGCCGTGCTGAGCGGCTGCACCGGCCTGACGACCGGCTCGAATATCGGCTCCGGAGGCCAGGATTCTCCCTTCACGCCGATGCCGCGGGGGGACGAGATCCCGGATCTGGTCTTCCTCGACGCCGATGAGGCTTTCCAGGCCGACGACTTCGTCGCGGCACAGCGCGACTTCGGGACCCTCTTCATCGTCGAGCCGAACTACCAGGGCACGTTGCCCGTCGATGCCCTCGTCGCCACGTGCCAGCAGCTCGGCGTGAACTGCGACCTCGTCTTCGGACGCCTGGAGCTGATGCGCGAGGTCTTCAATGGCAGCTTCGGGCCCATCGATTCGTGGGTGCCCCAACAGCGACAGGACTACTTCGCGATCCTTCAGTGCTACGAGCGGGCATACGCCGCCGACCACGCGAACGCCGTCGCGATCGCGGGACATGTCGTCAACTCTCCCGACCCCTACTTCGCCGGCGCCGCCGCCCGGTGCACCGAGCACGCCGAGGTCGCGCTCGCCGAGGAGAGGCGCCGACGCGAAGCCGACGAAGCCCTGCTCGTCTGGTACGACAACGAGCCGTGCATGAACGAAAACCGGGTTGCCCTGCTCGACGCGTTCGATGTCGACGACTGGGAGTCCTTCGTCGGCATCTACCCGCAATACCAGCTCTGCGCCGACACGCTGATGACCATCATCGACCGCGGCGTCCTCGCCGGTGACCCGCGCCTCGGCCTCGCCCACGACGTCGCCTGGTCCGACATGTCCGAGATCGACGCGATCATGGAAGACTACGAGTACACCTACGAAGAGGTGCGCGACGCCATGATCGAGCTCGACTCCGACCCCGAGTACAACGCGCTCGTCGTCCGTTGGGGTAACCTCGACTTCGAAGAGCAGCGGCTCCTCAACCAGATCTCCTCGCTGGAGATCGCCGCGAACGCCCTCACCGGAGGCAACCGCGCCGGCGTCGAGCAGCAGATCAACGCGCTCGAACAACAGCTCGTCACCCTGCGCCGCGAGAAGCGCGACGTGATGGGTGACATCAATCGTCTGCGACGACGACTCGGTCTCGACAGCCGCGAGACCCCCTGACACCAAGGCTCATCGATTCCATCGGCTTCCGGCTTGCCCGTGCCGCCGGTGGCGGCGTGGCTCACTCACCACATGCCACCATTCTCGGCGGCGCGCTCGTCGCCCTGACGATCGGACTGGCACCCGGGTGCGGGCACCGCCGGCAACCGACGACCGACGACTTCGGGCTCCCCTTCACCGACGAGCACGACAGCCGGGCGCTCCTGCGCGAGCCGGTGTTCGTCGACGATCGACCCCAGCCGGGGCTCGCCGTGCCCTACCCGCTCGACCACATCTTCGGCATGTTCGGCGACTGTCGCTCCGGCGGCCGCCAACACGCCGCGCTCGACATCGGCGGAGTTGGACCAGCGGCCGGGCTCGGCACCCCCGTGCGGGCGATGGTCCGCTCCAGGATCACCGCCATCGGACGGCCCGAAGATGACCCCGCACGCTACGGTCGCCCGGACAATCGCGGCGGGACGACCCGACGCAGCGGCGTCGATCTACCCCGCTCAGCCGACATCGCCGGCTACGGCCGCGTCGCCTTCTTCACCCGCGACTACGGCTCCGGGCACACCGGCGCCATGATCTCCACCGAGGCCATCGGCACCACGATCGACGGCCATCGGGTGCGCTACATGCACCTTG
>CAZFPM010000337.1:0-5423 GCA_964520965.1 uncultured Myxococcales bacterium | reverse complement strand
CCGCCAGAACACTCCGACTCGCGGCGGTCGCCCGCGCCAGCGACCGCGCCCTCGTCGCCTTCGCGCAGCCCGGCCGCGTGGCCGAGCGGCACGTCGAGGTCGGCGCGACCGTCGCCGCCGGCGACCCCATCGCCACCCTCGACGCCGCGCCACTGCGCAGCCGGGCTCGCGCCGCGGAGGCCACGATCGCCGACGTCGAAGCCCAGCTCGACCAACTCGACCGCGAGCTCGAGCGCGCCCGGCGCCTCGTCGCCGCGGAGATCGGACCCGCCCAGTCGATCGAGCGTCTCCAGGCCGAGCGCCAACGGCTGATCGCCGCTCGGGAGGCCGCCTCCGCCCAGCGCGACGAGACCCGGCGCCTGCGCCGCGAGACCACGCTCGAAGCCCCTGTCGCCGGGGTCGTCACCGACGTCTTCGCGCAGCCGGGCGAGGTCGTCGCCGCCGGCACGCCGATCGCGCTGATCATCGGCGACGGCGCGGTCGAGGTCGAGGTCGACGTGCCGGAGAGCGTCTTCGGCCACCTCGACGAAGGAGACGTCGTCACGGTCGACTTCCCGATGTCCGGGCGTCTGAACGTGCGGGGCACCGTGAGCCGCGTCGCCGGAGCTTCTGCCGGCCGAGGTCGCCTCTTTCCCGTGGTGGTCGCCATCGACCCCGGCGCCGACGTCGCGCCCGGGATGGCAGCCGAAGTTGCCTTCAACGTACCCGTCCAAGCAGACGCGACTGTCCCGCTCGGCGCGCTGGTCGACCCCGTCGGCGATGGACCGAGAGTGCTCCGCGTGATCGACGACAGCGTCGACCCGGTGCCGGTTCGAGTCACCACGATCGTCGGTGATCTCGCGCTGGTCCGGGGCCCGCTCGCCGCCGGTGACTCCGTCGTCGTGCGCGGCGCTCGCGGTCTCGCCGCCGGCGACCCGGTCTCTGCCCACTGACGTGCGACCCGGCCGGCCGCCGCGCACTGCGGTGACGCCCGTCCGGCGCCGGCCCCCCCTCCCCCACCGAAATCGACGAGGCCCGAGAATGTCCCCCGCCGACCTGATCGTCTCCCGCAGCCGTCTCTTCGTCGCCACCGTCGCGATCCTGACCACCGTCGGGGCCGCCGCGTGGCTGAACATGCCCCGTCAAGAGGACCCGCAGATTCCCGACCGCGCGGCCCTGATCGTCGCCCCCTTCCCCGGCGCCGGCGCCGAAGAGGTCGAGCGGCTCGTCGTGCGCCCCCTCGAGGACGCGCTCGGCGAGGTCCCCGAGATCGACATCATCCATACCACCGCGCGGGCCAACGTGGCGGTGATCGTCATCGAGCTCCTCCCCTCGGTCAGCGAGGTCGACCCGGTCTACGACGAGGTCGAGCGCCGACTCGACATCGCCCGGCGCGAGCTCCCCGACCGCGCGCTGGAGCCGATGTTCGACCGCCGGATCTTCGACCAGGAGTCGATCCTGATCGCGATCACGGGCACCGATGACCGCCTCGCGCTCGCCGACGCGGCCGACCGTCTGGAGCGGCGCCTGCTCGCCGTCCCCGAGGTCAGCCGCGTCGTCCGCACCGCCGACCCGGGCGAACAGATCACGGTGGAGCTCGACGATGTCGCGGCCCGCCGCGTGGGCATCGACCCGCGCACCCTCGCCGGCGTGCTCGCAGCCCGCAGCGCCGCGACGCCCGGCGGGACCATCAACGCCGGCGACCTGACCGTCACCGTGCAACCGAACGTCGAGTTCGGTTCGGTCGAGGAGATCGCGGCCACCCCGGTCACCCTCGTCTCAGGCTCGTCAGTGCCCCTCTCCGAGTTGGCGCGGGTCGTCCGCGAACCGGAGCAACCCGAGTCGGACCTGATGCGCTGGAACGGCGAGACCGCGATCGCGGTCGGTGTGGTCGCCCGCCCGGGGATCAACCTGCTGGAGTTCGGTGACGCGGTCGACGCCGCGGTCCGGACCGCGGAGGACGAGGTCGCGCCCCTCGCGGTCGACTACGTCACGTTCCAGCCCGAACGCGTGGCGTCGCGGCTCGGAAGCCTGGGCCGCTCGCTGCTCGGCGGCGTGGGGATCGTGGCGCTGGTGCTCCTCGTCTTCATGGGGCCTCGCCTCGGCCTGACGGTTGCCGGCGTGGTGCCCGTCGTGACCCTGTCGTCTCTCGCCATCTACGCGATGTGCGGCGGCATCTTGCACCAGATGTCGATCGCGTCGCTGGTGCTCGCGCTCGGCCTGCTCGTCGACAATGCGATCGTCGTCGCCGAGAACGTGCAGCGGCGGCTCGACGCCGGGGTGGATCGTTGGCGTGCTGCCCGCGACGCGGTCTCCGAGCTCGCACTGCCGCTTGGCGCCGCCACCGGAACGACCCTCGCGGCTTTCGTGCCGATGCTCCTCGCGGTGGGGCCGGTCGGCGACTTCACCCGGGCGCTCCCAATCGTCATCATGTTGACGCTCAGCGTGAGCTACGTCGTCGCGATCACGGTCACGCCGGCCGTCTCGGCGATCACGTTGCGACCGAATCCCGAGCGGGCACGGCGGCCGAGCAACCCGGTGCTGACGTGGGTCTCTCGCGTCGGCGTGCAGCGCCCTGTGGCCGCGCTGTTGGCGGTGATGCTCGTCCTCGGGGCGGCCGTCTCGTTGGCGCCACGCATCCGGCTGCAGTTCTTCCCGACCTCTGACCGGAACCAGGTCATCATCGACGTCGAGCTGCCCGAGGGGACGCACGTGTCCCGCACCGACGCGGTCACCGGGCGCATCGAGGACGCGCTCGCGACACGCGACGACGTGGTCTCGGTCGCGGCGTTCGTCGGGCGGGGAGTGCCGCACTTCTACTACAACCTGGTGCACAAGCCGGACCGCCCACACCTCGCCCAGATCGTGGTCGAGACGCGAAGCGCCGCCGAGGTGACCGACGTCGTATCGTTCGTCCGGGACTTCGCGCGCAGCGACCTGCCCGGGGTCGATGTGGTAGCGAGGCGCATCGAGCAGGGTCCGCCGATCGTCGCCCCCATCGAGATTCGCGTCTACGCCGACGACTTCGACGACCTGCAACGGGCCGCGCGCGAGATCAGCACGCTGGTCAGCGAAACGCCGGGCGCGGTCGATGTCCGAGACGACCTGGCCCAGGGCACGCCTACGCTGCGGTTCGAGGTCGACGATGCCGTGGCCGCGCGTCACGGACTGGCGCGAGAAGACGTCGCGATCGCCCTGCTCGGCAATACCCGCGGGCTCGAGGTCGGTCAGCTACGGTCCGGTGCCGACCCGGCGCCGATCATCGTCCGCCAGGGACCCGGGGAGCTGACGCGCCCCGAGGATCTGGACAGCGCCGACGTCTCCCGACCGGGCGTGGCGCCCGTGCCCGTCGCGGCGATCGCGACCCCGGTGGTCGACGTCAGGCCGGCGGCGATCCGACACCGGAACCGCGTTCGAACGGCCAGTGTCTCGGCACAGCTCGCCGACGGCGCGACCTACAGCGACGTGTTGCGCGTGCTCACGCCGCGGCTCGACGAGCTGACGCTCCCAGGCGACGTTCGCGTCGAGATCGGCGGCGAAGCCGAGGGGTCCGGAGACGCGAACTCGGCGCTCCTGACCGCGCTGCCGATCGGCGTGATGTTGCTGCTCGTCTTCCTGATGGGTGAGTTCAACTCGTTCCGCGCCGCCGCGATCGTGCTCGCGACCGTGCCGCTGGCGGCAGCGGGCGTCGTCCCGGGGCTCGCGCTCACCGGCCAGCCATTCGGATTCATGTCGATGCTCGGCGTGTTCGCGTTGATCGGGATCGTGGTGAACAACGCGATCGTGCTCCTCGACGTGGTCGGGCGGCGCCGAGCCGACGGAGCGTCGGTCGACGAGGCCGTGCGGGAGTCGGTGCTCGTCAGGACACGACCCATCCTGCTCACGACGGCGACCACCGTCGCCGGGCTGCTGCCGCTCGCCTTGGCGGACAGCCCGATGTGGCCTCCGCTCGCGTGGGCGATGATCTCGGGCCTGGTGGCGTCGACGCTGCTCACGCTCGTGGTGGTTCCCGCGCTCTACCGGCTGCTTCACCGGGAGCCTGACTGCGCGTGCGTACCTCCGCGAACCATCGGCCCGCCCGCGGTCGGCGCCGCCACGTTGGCCTTGACGCTGGCCCTCGGCACCACCTCGGCGTTGGCGCAGGACGCTCCGGTCGTGACCCTCGAGGAAGCCCGGGCCGCGGCGGCCCACGACGCGTTCGACGTCCGAGCCGCATCGGCCGCCCTCGATCGCGCAGCGCTCCTCGAGTCCCAGGCGCGCACCCTCTGGCATCCGACGGTGAACCTGACCGCTGCCTACCGGCTCAACGGGACCGAGAGTCGTTTCGACATGCCGAACCCCTACGGCCCGCTGGCCCCCTGGCTGGACACGGTGGCCGGCAGTCACGGCGGCCTGCCGCCTTCGTCCGTCCTCACCGAGGCCGAGACGGAGCCCCTGGTGATGGGGCACCAGCACGATCCGCGGGGAATCGCCTCGGTCACCCAGACAGTCTACAGCCCCCGGATCAGGCCGCTGATCGACCAGGCGCTAGCTGCGCACGCCGAGACCGAGGCGGGCGCCGATGCAATCCGTTTCGCCGTCGACGGCGCCGTCGTCGAGCTCTACTTCGGCGCCCTCCGACAGCACGGCCACGTCACCGCCATGGCCCGGAACGTCGAGCTGGCGACCCTGAACCTGGAGCGCGCCGAGGTCGCGCTGCGCGAGTCTGTCGGCGGGGAGTTCGAGGTCAACCGCGCACAGGTCGCGCTCGCGCGGGCGGAGAGAAACCTGGGGAACGCCGAGGCTGCCTACAGCCTCACGGTCGACGCGCTCGCCGAGCTGCTCGACCGACCGCCGGACTTCGACGTCGTGGCGCCCCCGGAGCTCTTCGATGCGCCGGCCGACACCGCCCGCCTGGACCAACGCCCGGAGCTCCGACGCCTCGAGGAGGCCCTGGGCCGCCATGATGCCGGCATCGCAGAAGCGCGAGCGCGTGCGCTTCCGGTCGTCCAGCTCCAGGGCGAGGCGACCGCTGCACGGGAGACCGAGGTCGCCGACCACCTGACCTGGCACGTCCAGATCGCGGCGTCGTGGGACCTGTACGACGCTGGCGTCAGGCGCGTGACCCGCCGCCAACGAGAGCATGATCGCGTCGAAGCCGAAATCCGAGTCGAGCAAGCCCGCGCCTCGCTGGACGCCGAGGTGCGTCGCGCTCGGATCCGTCTGCGAGAGGCTGAGCGAGATGCGACGCAAGCCAGCCGCGAGGCGGAGCTGGCCGTCCGCAACGTCGAGGTGACCCGCGAGGCGTTCGCGGCGGGCGCGGCGGGGTTCGTCGATGTGGAGACCGCCCAGACGCAGCGCCTTTTGGCGGAGGTCGCGCTTGCCGACGCGGAGATCGCGGTCCAGCGGGAGCGCTACCAGTGGCGGCGGCTCACGATGGCGGATTGAGTCGAAAACTCTCGGAC
>CAZFPM010000336.1:0-5428 GCA_964520965.1 uncultured Myxococcales bacterium | reverse complement strand
GCACCGGGCACCGACGGTGAAGATGGTGAAGACGGCGCGGACTGCTCGGTCGCCGACAACGGCGACGGCACCGTTACGGTCACATGCGGCGACGACTAGATCATCGTCGAGGCTGGCGCCCCCGGCCTCGACGGGGACGACTGCACGGTCGTCGACAACGGTGACGGCACGGCGACGATCACCTGCGGCGAGACCGAGGCCATCGTCCGACTTCCGGAGACCCCGGACTCTGACGCGGCGGTCTTCGAGGACTCGACGGTCAACTACTGGGTGTTCCACAACCCGGACTCCTTCGGCTACGACGGCGACTGCCTGGCCTGCCACGCAGACCAGCTGACCGAGGAGACCCTGGATCCTGAGATTCCGGGCTTCCACCAGATGAAGTACGAGTCGGGCGCGATCGCACTGATCCCGGGCGACACGGACAGCGAGAAGTGCGTCCACTGCCACGTGTGGGTCGACTTCACGAACAACGGCTCCGCCGCTGGTCTGCGCCGACAGACGGACGCGGGCACGTGCGCCGGCTGCCACTCGGGCGGCGACGATTCCATCTACCAGACTCCTTGAGGCACCGAGCATGACGACCGAAACCAAGAAAAGGTCCCTCGTCGCCCGGGCGTTGAATTACCCGCTCGGACGGCGTCGCTTCATCCAGGTCAGCGGCGCAATGACCGGCGCCGCCGTGGCGTCCAACGCGTTGCTGCCCTCACGGGCGGACGCGCTGAACGACCCCGGCATCCCGGACGCCGTCGAATCGGCGGCAGACGTCGACCTCCGCTACACGGTCTGCCTTGGCTGCCACAGCAAGTGTGGCGCGAAGGTCCGGGTCCAGGACGACACGATCCTCAAGGTCGATGGCAACCCGTGGCACCCGAACTGTGCCGAGACCGGCGAGCGACTCGACTGGGGCGCGACCCTCGCAGAGGGCGCGGCGGCCACCGGCACGATGTGCCCGAAGGGCCAGGCCGGCCCGCAGGTGATGTACAACCCCTACCGCATTCCCGGTCCCATCAAGCGCGTCGGCGCCCGGGGCGCGGGACAGTGGGAGTCGATCTCCTGGGATCAGGCGCTGACGGAGATCGCGGACATCCTGCGTCCCTACTTCGAGGGCTACGACACCGACACGCTGATCCCCACCGCAGACGGCAGCGACACCCTCGGCACGATCGCCAACCAGGTGGTCTTCTCGCCGGGTCGCTTCCAGCACGGACAGAAGGAGTGGACGGACCGGCTGTTCGGCGGCGGCTTCGGCACCAAGAACGCACGGCACGACCACACGTCGATCTGCGAGACCAGCCACCACGTGGCCGGGGCGTTCTTCACCGAGCGATTCCTGCCCTCGCAGAAGGACAACAAGCACCACTGGAAGCCGAACATGGAGCGTTCGGACTACGTCCTGTGGTTCGGCACGAGCCCGCTCGAGGCGAACTTCCCGGGTCAGACGCTGGCGAAGCGTACCGCGAAGTCGCGCAACTCCGGAACGCAACACGTCATCATCGACCCGCGGCACTCGCGCTCGGCGGCGTTCGCGCACCGCTGGCTTCCCGTGAAGGTGGGCGGCGACGGCGCGTTGGCGTTGGGCATCGCCCGTCGGATCATCGACGAGGGCAACCATGATGTTCCGGCGCTCCAGGCGGCCAACTTCCTGGCAGCCCGCTCGCTTGGCCACTACGAGGCCAGTGACGCGACCTCGCTGATCATGGTCGGCGCGCCGACGCCCGAGGAGACCTGGGTCTTCGCGCGCGACGGTGACGACTACCAGATCGTCGACCGCGCGAGCGGCGCGGTGACCGTCCTGGTCCGCGGCTCGGACGAGGCGGCGCAGTTCGGTCGAATCGAGCTCGCCGGCACCGAGGCGGACGCGGTTACGGCGGAGGCAGCCGGTCTCGACGCCAGGGTCGTTGGCGACCACGTCATCGATCTCGGCGGCGGCTACTACGCCGCGCCGGGTTTCGGCCTCGAGCGCTTCGAGATGCCCCGCGACGGTCGCCGGCGAGACCCCGGGACCGGTTCGCGTGTAGTGGACGCGCGGCCCCCGCACGACCCCGGAGGCCGTGCGGACGATGATGGCGCGCGCCTCGGGCGTCAGGTCGTAGCGATCGGCGTCCCGCTCGATCGGCGACCCCTCCAGGAGTGCGAAGATCGACGCGTCGACGGGGTGTCGCGCGATGAACGCGAGCTCGGCCTCGAGCTCGTCGGCGGTGGTCCCGGGGAACCCGACGATGAACGAGAGTTGGGGGACGATGCCGGCGTCATCACAGGCCTGGATGAAGTACTCGATGTCTTCGGGCGTGATCCCCTTGTCCATGCGGTCGAGGATCCGTTGGACGCTGGACTCCACGCCGACGTAGACCCAGGTCAGGCCCGATTCCCTGGCCTGTCGCAGCAGGGCCGCGTCGAATTGCTTCTCGATGCGTACGCCCTCGGCGCCCCAGGTCACGTCGAGATCGCGCGCGGCGATCCCCTCGCTGATCTCCCGGAGCGTGCGGGGTGCGATCGCCTCGTCGACGAAGAGGAACGTGCGGGCACCGTAGCGCTCCATCTGCCGTTGCATCTCGTCGAGGACCTCGTCGGCCGGGCGGACGCGGACTCCGGGCGCGTAGGGGCGAACGTGCGAACAGAACGTGCACTTGCCCCAGTAGCATCCGCGGCACGTGGCGATCGGCAGCACGAGCTCGGGTGCCAGGTAGTCGGCGAGCGCGAAGTCGCCGTAGTCGGGAGACGGCAGCGCGCGGAAGTCGGGAGGAGGAGGAGGATCGTGGACGCAGGGGGCGTCATCAGCGTCGCGGTGCGCGACCCCGCCGATGCCCTCCAATGTCGCGTCGGACTCGAGCGCGTCGAGTAGCGCGGGCACGCTGACCTCGCTCTCGCCCCAGCAGACGAGGTCGATCCACGGGCATGCGGAGAGCAGTTCCTCGGGCCGTAGGTGGCTCATCATCGCGCCGCCGAGGACGATCTTGCGCTCGGGCGATCGCTCCTTGACGGCGCGCGTCAGCGCGAGCGCGTAGAGGAGGTTGTGCTCGGTCAGAACGGAAACCCCGAACAAGGCGGGATCGACGCGGTCGACGTCGGCGAGCTCGGCGGCGAAGAGACGGGAGGCGGAGGTGTCGTGGTTCCAGTCACGAGCCCGGACCATCGGCCCCAGGATCTCGGTCATGAGCGAAGCCGCGGCGCCGTAGTACGCCTCGAAGGCCTTGGCAGCCCAGACGTACCGGTGGGCGCCCTCTTCTCCGATCGGCTCGCTGCGGAGCTCGTCGACGATCGCCGCGCCCTTCCCATCGCCGACGAGCAGGTGGGGGCAGGCGCGGGCGAGCAAGCCGGTCGGATCGTCCGCGCAGGGCAGCGTCTCCCACTCTTCGAGGAGCCAGCGGCGGTGGAATCCGAGGTTCCAGTCGGCGACGCGAACGTCGTGCGCGTCGCCCCGGTCGCGGATCGCGGCGGCGAGACAGGCGAGCCCGTAGGGAGGCGCGGTCGGCGCGTGGAAGGGGACGAAGCCGAAGAGAGCACGCATGGGTCACTCCCCGATGAGGTCGAGCCGGTCGATCATTGCCAGCGCCGAGCGGGCGATGGTGTCGATGTCCGCGCGATCCCAGATTGGGATCCCCAGGTCGGGTGCCGCGGCGGGCTCGGTGATCACCGCCCGGATCCCGGAGATCTCGGTGGCCAGCGGCGGCGTATGCCCGCCCGAGCGCCAGACCTCGATCTTGTGCGGGTGTGCGCTGGTCGCGAGCCCCTCGACGATGACAACGTCACAGTTTCGGTAGAGCGGCGCCAGGACGTCCGGCGCGTCGTCACCTTCGATGGAGAGGAAGACGGCCGTCGAGTCCGGCATGACGATCGCCGTCGGGAGCGCTCCGGCCTCGCGGTGACGGCTCGTGTCCTTGCCGGGCGGCTCGAGGATGTGAACGTGGGAGCTGTGCTTGAGCGTCCCGACGCGGATTCCGCGGTCGGTCAACCAGATCACCAGGTCGGTGACGAGCAGGGTCTTGCCGTGGTTACGGCGGCCGACGATGTTGATCTGTCGGTCGGCGATGTGATCGGTCCAGCGGGGCAGGTCGGTCATCGGATCACCGGGTCGGTGCGAGTCGCCGGCTCGTAGGGGCGCGCCGGAGCGGAACGCTCGGGAGGGTCGTCGTCGACATCGGTAGGTAATTAGTCGCCTCGGGATCGTCGAGGATCGCAGGCAGGTCGGCGCCGGGTCGGTCCAGGCCAGACTGCGGTCACGACACGACGGCAACGGGCTGCAAGCGGTGTGCCGGACCCTCGCCGCGAGATCGTCGAGCCGCCACGACGGCGACCACCGCGCCCTGCGGCTCAGCGGATCGGTTCGCTGGCCGGCAGCGCTCCGCACGCCGCCTCGTGCCCTGCCTCGCAGGCGCGCCGCCGGAGCGACATCGCGTAGGCCGGATCGACATCGACCCCATCGCCCTCGGCGTAGATTCGCGCCAGCACGACACAGCCCTCTGCCACGCGCTGGCGACAGGCGAGGTCGAGCAGCTGGCGGGCGGCGACCTGATCCTGTTCGACGCCGCGGCCGTCGGTCATCAGGCTGGCGATCCCGACGCACGCCTCGAGATCACCCTCGTTGCACGCCGTGCGGAAGCGGCGGGCGGCGCCGGGCAGGTCGCCCGCGGCCTCCAACGCCTCGGCGAGCGCGATACAAGCCAGGGCCTCGCCGCCCTGATCGCAGCCACGACGGAAGCTCGCCTCGGCATCGGCGCGGTCCGAGCCGGGCTCGGCCAGGACCTGGCGACCGTGTGCCTCGCATCCGACCCAATAGCCCCCGGCGCATGCCTGGCTGAACAGCGACGTCGCGAGCGCCGGCTCCGCCTCGACGCCCTGCCCCCCGCGCAGCAGCACGCCTGCGTTGTGGCAACCCATCGCGGAGCCGAGTTCGCATCCCCGCTGGTAAAGCGGCAGCGCGAGTCGGTCGTCGCACGTGACGCCGGTGCCCATCCGATGCATTCGCCCGAGCTCGGTGCACGAGTCGCCGTCACCCCGTTCACAGGTAGCGGTGAAGAGGTCGGCGGCCCGGGCGCCGTCACGCGCGACTCCTGTCCCGTCGCGCAGCCGTCCGGCGAGCTCGCGACAGGCCGGGGCGCTGCCAGTCTGGCAGGCGCTGTCCAGCGCCGCGATCGCGGCCGAGTCGGAGGAGACGCGCACACCGGTCGCGCGTTCGACCGTGGACTCGGCGACGGCCGAGGTCTCTTCGGAGGGGCCGCCCGACGCGGCCACGGCGGTCTCCGCAGCGGACGCGTCGCCGAAGCCACAAAGCTCTGCGCCATTGCCGGGGGCGGCGCCCGATGCGGTCGAGCACGCCGGTTCCTCGGTCAGCACCGCGCTGGAGTCCTGAGGCGGCTGACAACCGACGACGAGCGCTGCGACCGCCAGGGCCCCGCTCATCGGGGTGCCGAAGGCGCCCCCGAAG
>CAZFPM010000335.1:0-5455 GCA_964520965.1 uncultured Myxococcales bacterium | reverse complement strand
CGGCGTTGACGACCGGCGAGCGGTCCATGTATGGGCGGTCGCGACGGTCGGCGCGAGTCGTGTCGCCGTGCCGAACGCCATCCGCGGTGGTGATCCTCCCGCACCGTCCCCCCATCGGATAACCCGATGCCCAAGCCCAACAAGCGAGTTGCCGGACGCGTGGTCTATTCCAGCGAGCTCGGGCGAGTCTGCTCGACCTGCCGCCAACCCGTCGATCGGTGTCGGTGCCGCAAGGATGCCCAGGCCGCGGCCCGGCCGGAGACGGACGGCGTCGTTCGCGTCCGCAGGGAGAAGAAGGGGCGCGGCGGCAAGACGGCGACGACGGTCTCGGGCGTCCCGGGAGACGCCGCCGAGCTCACCGCGCTCGCCAAGCGCTTGAAGAAACGATGCGGCGTCGGCGGCAGCGTCAAGGACTGGGTGATCGTGATCCAGGGGGACAAGATCGACGAGGTCGTCGCGGCGCTCGAGGCCGAGGGTCACCGGGTGAAGCGCGCCGGCGGATGAAGCTGGGTGACCCACCGCGGTTGAAGCGCGGTCCCGGTCGATGTAGGAGCGCGGGACTCGAGAACCCCTGCCCGCAACGATGACGGAGCGCGCGATGAGCGATTTCGACGGCAAGAAGGTCTTCATCACCGGCGGCTCCGCCGGCATCGGCCGCGAGGCCGCGGTACAACTCGCTGCGGCCGGGGCCCACGTCGCCGTGCTCGCACGGGGGCAGAAGAAGCTCGACGAGACCGTCGCCGCCATGCGGGCTGCGGCGCGGCGGCCGGACCAATCGTTCGTCGGGATCGCCGCCGACGTCACCGACCGCGCGCGCATGGAAGCCGTCGGATCCGAAGTGTTGGAGACCCTCGGCGGATTGGATCTGCTGATCGCCAACACCGGTGCCGCGCAGTGCCGGCCGGTCCACGAGGCCGACGACGACCACTACCGTTGGCTGATGGACGTGAACTACTTCGGCCACGTGAACACGGTGAAGCCGTTCCTCGACCACTTCACCCGCCAGAGACACGGCGGCATCATCCTGGTGTCGTCGATGCTCGCCGTGCTCTCGGTCTGGGGATACAGCGGTTACTCGGCGAGCAAGTTCGCGATCCGCGGGTTCGCCGAGGCGCTCCGCCAGGAGATGCTGCTGCACGGGGTCGCCGTGAAGCTCTTCCTGCCACCGACGACCGATACGCCCGGGCTCGCGAAGGAGAACGAGGACAAGCCGCCGCTCATCCACGAGATGGAGATGGGCTCCAGTTTCAACGCGACCCACCCCGCGGACAAGGTCGCCGCCAAGATGTTGGCCTGGATCCCCCGCGGGAGATTCGTGGGCTACGCGACCTTCGACAGCTGGTTCCAGTATTTCGCCTCGCGCCACTTCCCGAACCTGACGCTGAAAATCGCCGACGGCGAGATGCGCGGCGCGCAGAAGCGGCTGGACGCCAAGGCGTAGCGGCAAGCCGCCGGCGCGAGGGGCCGACGACGATGGCAGCCCCACCGGCAGGGGGATCGCAACATCGAGGGTCTTGGGTTGCCTCAGAGGTGTGGACCGGCTCTGTGAGCCGGGGGCGAGATAGGATCTCGCCCGTGTTGGCGGATGGCCCGGACTTTGCGACCGCCCTGGCCCCACCGGACCCCGGTTTGCCTCGATTCGGGCGGTCGGGTAATGTGCGGCGCCACGTCCCCGTCGTGCCGAGGAGGTCCCCGTGCGCCTGACATTCGTCGTTCTTTCCGCACTTCTCGCCCTGGCCGGCTGCAACAACGCGAACTCGACGAGCGGCAGCGATGGACCCGACGGCGCGGGCGCCGATGACACCGGAGCCGGCGGCGCCGACGCCACCGCAGGAGACGGCGGGACCGCCGTCGATGGCGGCACGACCACCGACGGCGGCGCGCCCGCAGACGCCGGGACGCCGCGCGACGGAGGCTCGGCAACCGACGGCGGCACGACCACCGACGCCCTGCCCCCGCGCGACGGTGGGCCGAGGCCCCGTCCGGACGGAGGACCCGGGCCCCGCCCCGACGGAGGACCCGGGCCGATCGACGAGATCTGCGACAACGGTCGCGACGACGACGGCGACGCCGCTCCGGATTGCTACGACCCGGAGTGCGCCGACTTCCCCGGCTGCGACCGACCCCCGCCCCCCTTCGAGATCGAGTGCGGCGACGAGGTCGACGACGACAGCGACGGACTGGTGGATTGCGACGACCCCGATTGCGCCGGCTCGACCGTGTGCGACCCGGCCGGACGCTTCGAACGCCGCTGCCACGACGGCGAGGACAACGACGGCGACGGGCTCGTCGACTGCGACGATCGCGATTGTATCGAAGCATCCGAGGAATGCCTCGAGGAGCGGTTCGAGATCGAGTGCTTCGACCGACGCGACAACGACGACGACGGGCTCGTCGATTGCGACGACCCCGACTGCGTGTTCATCGGCGAGTGCGGAGGCGACGAGTTCGAGTTCGAGTGCTTCGACGGATTCGACGACGACGGCGACGGATTCGTCGATTGCGACGACCCCGACTGCTCGCTGGAGTGCACGGACGAGGACTTCGAGTTCGAGTGCTTCGACGGGATCGACAACGACGGCGATGGGCGCACCGACTGCGACGACTTCGACTGCCTCGAGATCGAATACGAGTGCTTCGAGCGCTTCTTCGAGGCCGACTGCAGCGACGGCATCGACAACGACCGGGACAGCCTCGTCGACTGCGACGACCTCGACTGCGCCGAGGAGCGGCGCTGCTGGGACGAGTTCGAATTCGAGTGCGACGATCGCCGCGACAACGACGGCGACGGAGTGACGGATTGCGCCGACGCCGACTGCATCTTCGAGTGCCGGGACGAGCTTTTCGACGGCGCCTGCGACGGCGAGGAGATGGACATCGTCTCCGACCCGGATTTCATCGTGCAGGAGGTCGAGTGCGTGACCGAGTGCGCCGGGACGCGCCGACCCCGCAACTGCGCTCGCTTCTGCATCACCGAACCTTTCGAGGAGCTCGGCGACGAGTGCTCCGACTGTGTCGGCAGCCACGCCTCGTGCATCGTCAGCGTCTGCGAGGACGTGTGCGAGACGGACTTCGAGCAGTGCCGACGGTGCGCGATCAACTACTGCGGGACCCCCGAGCTCTTCTGTGGATTCTGGGGCGCGCTGCCTTGAACGCCCGGTGATCGTCCGGGTCGTTTCTTGCTTCGGTGACGGTCGGCCGCCTGCTACGATTCGCGCCATGTCGAAGCTCGCCGCCCTTGCCATCTTCGGCGCCGTCATCGCGGTCGCCTGCACGAACGAGACCGGCGATGACGTGTGCGGTGATGGCGTGGTCTCACCGAGCGAGGAGTGCGACGACCGCAACGATCGACATCGCGACGGCTGTGCGCCGTTCTGCGTGATCGAGGCCGGCTGGTCTTGCAGCGGACAGCCGAGCGGCTGCTTTCGCACAGATGTCCCCGTGCCGCCGAACTGCGGCGATGGGCTCCTCGACGGCGGCGAGGCCTGCGACGACGGAAATCTCCTGGTCGGCGACGGCTGCGACGCCGCGTGCACGGTCGAAGACGGGTGGGGCTGTAGCGGCTCCCCGAGTGCGTGCGTCGCCGACGGACTCCCAGCCGATACCGGCCGCCCCGGCACCGACACCGCCGACGCGAGCGACTCCCACGTGGCGCCGAGCGATGGCGCGGGTGATGTGTCGGACGCGGGCTCCGGCGACGCGAACGTCGGTGGCGACACCGGGGAACGCGCCGACACCGACGACGCCCGGAACCCGGACGGCGGCGCCGACGATCTCGGCCCTGATCCGATCGCCGACACCGATGACGACGCGGGAACCGACGACGACGCGGACACCGATGACACCGCCGTGGTCGACGCGCCCGATGTCGGCGATGCCCTCGACGGCTCGGACACGCCACCCGACTCGCCGCCGCCGCCTTGCGACGAGGTCGGTTGTACTCACCTCGACGAGCCCTGCGCGGTCGGCGTGTGCGACCCGGACACCGGAGCCTGCGCCGCCTCGGTGTTCCCCGACGGTGCCGGCTGCGACGACGGGAACGCCTGCACCGAGGGCGACCGCTGCACCGACGGCGTCTGCGGGGGCCCGCCGAGATCGTGTCACGAAGGCCCGTGCCAGATCAGCCTGTGCGACCCCCACACCGGCGACTGCGTGCCGCGCGACGCCGAAGACGGCACGGCCTGCGACGACGACCCGTCCGACTGTCGGTCGGGCGCGTGCGCCGTCGGCGAGTGCCTCGTGACCACGGTGGACGATTGCAGCGATTGCGGCGCCGAGGGCGTCGGGCTGTGCGTCGAAGGCGAGTGCGGCATCGTGTCTCCCGAAGGGCCGGAGCTCTTCGACTTCGAGGGAACCGTGCTTCCGGTCTACCGCACCGGTGGGGACGCGGATTGGACGGTCGACGGTGGAGTTGCCCACAGCGGTGGTACCGCCGCCCGCTCCGGGGACATCGGCAACGGCGACGTCTCGTGGGTGGCGACCGACTTCGAACTCCTGGTCGATGGCGCGGTGTCGTTCTGGTATCGCGTCGACTCGGAGCCCCGCTACGACTTCCTGATCGCGATCGTCGACGGCGCGGAGCGCGACCGGTGGGCCGGCGATATCGACTGGTCCCTGGCCCGGTACGAGCTTCCGGCGGGTGCCCATACGCTCGAGCTTCGCTACGACAAGGACGGCTCGCTCTCGACCGGCGACGACGCGGCCTGGGTCGACGACCTGCATTTCGAGGGCCGAGCCCCCTGCCCGACCGACGCCTGTGGCGCAGGGGTGTGGGCAACCGGCTCGTGCACGCAATGTCCGCTGCTCGACGAGGGCGCGTCCTGCGACGACGATCCGAACGACTGTGTCAGCGCTTTTTGCGGCGGTGGGGTCTGCTTGGCCGCGGGAATCACTGATTGCGGGGCGTGCGGCGCCGATGGCCTCTCGCTGTGCGCGGGCGGCATCTGCGGCGGCCTGTCGAGCGAAGGTCGGGAGTGGGCCTTCGAGTCGAGCGCGCTCCCGCCGGAGTTCTCCACCGGGGGCTGGCGCGGTTGGTCGACGACGACGGGCGAAGCGCACTCCGGCGACCGTTCGGTTGGGAGTGGAGACATCGACGACCTCGACGAGTCGTGGCTGCGGATGTCTCACGCAATGCCTTTCGACGGCGAGATCCGATTCTGGTTCCGGACGAGCACGGAGACTTGCTGTGACGACCTCTTCTTCCGGGTCGATCGCGAAGAGTTGGGCTCGTGGGCCGGCACGGAGGGTTGGACCGAGGCGGTGTTCCCACTGACCGCGGGAACCCACGACTTCGAGTGGTCGTACGAGAAAGACTTCTCGGTCTCGACCGGAGACGACCGCGTGTGGATCGACGACATCGTGATCCGGCTGTTCGTTTCCTGCGCGGGTACCGAATGCTCGCCGGAGGTGCACGACGGCGCGACGTGCGTCACCTGTCCGCTCGACGACGGCCGCC
>CAZFPM010000334.1:0-5478 GCA_964520965.1 uncultured Myxococcales bacterium | reverse complement strand
GCCCACAGCCGCGGGATCGTCCACCGCGACCTCAAGCCGGGCAACATCCTGCTCGGCAGTAGCGACGACCCGCGGCCGCGCATGAAGCTGGCCGACTTCGGCATCGCCTACGCCATCGACTGTCATGCCCCGTTTCTGGACGACGCGAGTCCGAGCGGCACGGTCGAGGACGCGCTCGGAACCCCCGTGTACATGGCTCCCGAGCAGCTCCGCGGGCTCTGGCGCGACTATGGCCCGTGGACCGACCTCTACGCCCTCGGCGTCCTGCTCTGGGAGCTGGCGTGCGGCCTGGCGCCCTTCCGCGGCCCGACGCCCTACGAGATCGGCGTCCAGCATATCAGCGGGGCCCTTCCCGCGTTCGCGCCGATCGTCGATGTGCCCGACCAGTTCGGCGGCTGGCTGAAGCGGCTGCTCGAGAAGCGACCGCGTGACCGCTTCCAGTGGGCAGACGAAGCGCTGGCCGGCTTGGAGAGCGTCGACACCGGCCGCGTGATCTGCCCGGTCAGTCGACCGACCGTTCGCTTCACTCCCCGCTACGCTCCCGAGCTCGCTCAGCAGCTCCTCGCTGGCGCCGGACTCGGCCTGTTCGGGCTGCGCTCCGCCCCCGTCGTCGGCCGCGACAGCACCCTTCACCAGCTGGAGGCGAGTCTGCGGGCCGCGACGAGCGAGCGTTGCGGATACGCGGCGGTCCTCCGGGGCCCCAGCGGCTCGGGCACCAGCCACGTCGCCCAGACCTTCGCCGAATCTGCCGCCGAACGCGGACTGGCGCAGTGCGTTCACCTCAGCGCGCTCGACATCGATGCCCCGCTCGGCTCGATGCTCATCGAGCACTTCCGGTGCGTGGGACTCTCCAACAACGAGCTTGCCGGACGGCTGATCGACTCCCTCATGGCGATCGGCGTGTCCGACCGCCACGCGCTCGCGCTGGTAGATGTCGCTGTGGCACGTTCCCCGAGCGCGTCGGCCGAGGAGCTGACCGAAGCCCAGCTCGCGGCGTTCGTCGAGCTGTTCGAGAAGATGGCCGCCGAGCGGCTGGTGCTCTTCGTGCTCGACGACGGCGACCGCCATCCCAGGTGTGTCCAACTCGCCCGCGAGCTCCTCCGGGCGTCCGAGACCCGCAGCTTGCCGCTGCTCGTCGTAGTCACGATCTCGGAGCAACACTTTGGGGCCGAGGACCAGAACGCGCGCCTCGCCCGCTTGTGCAGCGGACCACGCTGCGAGACGCATTCCCTCGACTGGTTGGACGACGCCCGTATCGACCAGCTGCTGCAGGCCTCGCTTCCGCTCGACCGGGTCGTGCGGCGGGCCGTGGTGAAGACCGTAGCCGGCAACCCCCGAAACGCGATGTCCGTGCTCTCGGGCTGGATCGCCGAAGGACGGCTCGTTCCCGGAGACGAGGGCTTCCGCCTGGCCCCCGAAGGTGGCCCGCTCGACGAGCGCCCCGAGCCTCCGCCACCGACTCCGGTCATCACGGACCGCTTCGGCCCCATCGCTGATCCGGAGGCGACCGACGAAGACTGGGCGCTGGCTGTAACCCAGTCGGTCACCGGATCTCCGTGGCGACCACGCGCCGTGATCCGGGGACGCCAGTTTGTCGACCCGTACAGCGCGACACAGGCCAGCGGTCCGGTCGAGCTCAGCGGCCCCTCGAATCTCGATCGGGCGATCGACGAGCTACTCGACGCGGCCGCGGAGGCGATCTTCGACGGCCGCATCGAGGCGGCCGAGCGCGCGTTGCGGTTGCGAAACGACTACATGCTCCGGCGCGGCGTGCTTCTTGATGACGGAAGGTGGCCGCTGGCGTGGGCCCTGCTCTCGCTCGTCCACTCGGGGCACCACGACCCGACGGGTGCGGTGCGCTATGCCGATCGGATCACCGCCTGGGGCGGCGCTCGCCGCTGCCTGGGTCTGATGGCCGACGGTCGCATGCTCGCGGCGATGACGAACCTCGAAGATGGCCGCGCGACCGAGGCCGCGCTCCTGGCGGAACAGGCGATCAAGCTCTACGGCCGGATCAATTGGGAGCCTGGACTCGTCCAGGGCCTCTGCGTCCGGACGATCGCGAGCGACGCAACACCGGAAACGGCGGCCGTGCACACATACGTGCGCGCCGGCGGCGGGCTCGGGCCCGCGGGCGCCCCCTGGTGTTGGATGTTCGGACGGTCGGATCGCGCGGCGCGCCAGGCGGCTACCGAGCTCCTGTCGGCAAGACGCGATCTGCGCGACCAGCTTCGAGACCTCACGGCGAACGACTCCGAGTCGCAGGTGAGCACGACCCCGCTCGGCCGAGAGGCGACGGGGCTCGGCGACGACCCGCCGCGACGGGCGAGGTGGACCACGCCGGGGCAGTCCGATCAGGTGGAGGTCGACAGACCGGCCGGTTTCGGGTTTGGTGCCGTCGTAGGACTCAGCGCGGAGAAGTGAGCCATGGCGGATCGGAACGAGAGAACATTGGTCGTCGGAGTGCGCACCGAAGAGCGTGAAGAGCTCCAACTGTGGGCCGGCCAGCAGGCGCGCGACGTCTGGTTCGCGCGCTGCGGGCTCGAGGGGCTGCGGGTGTTCGAGGAGGTGAAGCCGGGCACCGTCGTGATCGATACGATGCTGCCGGATATCGACTCCGTGCGGCTGGCGCGTGTGTTGGCTGTGGACGCTCCCTCGCTGCGGATCGTGTTCGTCGCCAATCACAATATCGAGGCGCCCTACTTCCGATCACTGACCGATGTCGAAGACCACGGCTTCTGTTTCCGTCCGCTCGATCCGGAGGCGCTCTTCGATGCGCCCACCGAGGACGGCGAGGGTCTGGGCGGGGTGCCGCCGCGGGGCGAGGTCACCCGTCAGCGGCTCATGCGGCTGACCCTCGAGGTGCTGCGCCAGCAGGCGTCCGGGGTGCTCTATGTCGGCGCCGACGCGATGCGACGGGTCGTGTACTTCCGCGAGGGTCGTCCGACCTACGCCACGAGCACGGTTCTGGACGAGAACTTCGGCCAGTTCCTTCTCCGTCAGAAGATCATCACGCCGATCGAGTTCAACTGGGCGCGCAACTTCCAGCTGCGCGAGGGGATCATGCAGGGCGAGGCGCTGGTGAAGATCGGCGTGTTGACCCCGACCCGACTGGAGCGGCTCCTCGCCGACCAGATCCAGATGAAGATCACCAACACGATCGGGCTCGAGCACCTGCCCTACCACTTCGACCGCTACTCCGCGGCGCCTTACCGGCCCCGGTACAGCTACAACACCTGGGCTCTGCTCGTGCAAGCGACCGAGGCCGGGGCCGCGCCGCTGCCCCAGGGCAACCCGACCGTCCGCCTCGTCCGAGCGCTCGGCGACCCTGTCGTAGACGAGCTCGGAGCCTGGCTCGGCATGGGGTTCGTCACATCGCTACGGAATGGGCTCCCGGTCGCCGACATCGAGACGCAGCTCGCCAGCTCGACTCGGGCGGCGACCCTCATCGAAATCCTGACCGCCGACGAGTCGGTCGAGATACACGGCCGGCCCTCTCCGGTCTGAGACCGGTCAGACCTCCATGACCTTCGGCTTGTCGATGACGCGCTCGCGTACCTCGCGAAACAGGTGTTCCGTCGCGATGAACGCATCGACCACGGCCAGGTCGAACTGCGACCCGCGCCCCTCCAAGATGATCGCCCGGCTCTTCTCGTGCGAGAAGGCCTCCTTGTAGACGCGCTTGGACGTCAAGGCGTCGTAGACGTCGCCCAGGGATAGGATCCGACCGCAGATCGGGATGTCCTCTCCCGCCAGGCCACCGGGGTAGCCGGTACCGTCCCAGCGTTCGTGATGCGTCGCCGCGATCGCCATTCCCAGGCCGACGAACGGGTTCCCCGGGTGGCTCTGCTCTACCTCGCGCAGCGTCTCGGCTCCGATCTCGGCGTGGCGCTTCATCACCTCGAATTCCTCGGTCGTCAGCTTCCCCGGCTTGAGCAGGATCCGATCCGGGATTCCGACCTTCCCGATGTCGTGCAGCGGGCTGGCCGCGTACAGGTTCTCGATGTACGCAGGCGTGATCTCGTCCGCGTAGCGCGCTTGTTTGGCAAGCTCCTCGGCGAGGATTCGACAGTACTCCCGCATCCTCAGCAGGTGCTCGCCGGTCTCGGGATCGCGCGACTCCGCGAGCTTCGACAGGGCCAGGATGATCGAGGTCCGCGCCTGCGTCGACTCGAGCACGGCCGACGTGACCTGCTCTTCCAGGTGTTCCGCATGCCGGCGGATCGTCGCGTTCTTCGCCTCGAGCTCGGCCCGCAGACGCCGAAGCTCCACGTGGACCCTGACCCGCGCCTGCACCTCCTCCGGTTGGAAGGGCTTGGCCACGAAGTCCACGCCTCCGACCTCGAACCCCTTCAGACGGTCCGAGATGTCCGCGTGCCCGCTGAGGAACACGACCGGGAGCTCGGCCAGCTCCGGGGTTTCGTGGATCGCCCGGGCAACCTCGAACCCGTTCATCCCGGGAAGCTCGATGTCCAACAGGACCAGCGCGAACTCCTGCTGCCGCAGCACATCGAGGGCCTCTTCCCCCGAACCCACCGCGGCGCTGGCGAAGCCGGCCTGACTGAGAACCCGATCGAGAAGCCGCCGGTTCACGGCCTCGTCGTCGACGATGAGAACGGTTGCGGGTGGGTATTCCGAGGTCACGAACGCCCCTCAACGAGTTCCGTCTTCGCCATCGTTCTGCACTTCGATCTCATAACTCTTGATCTTGTTGTAGAGCGTCGTCCGCGAGATTCCCAGATTCCTCGCGGTCGCACTCACGTTTTGACCCTGGGCGTGCAGGACCGCGGTGATGTAGTCGCGCTCCACCTCGGCCAGAGTCCGGCTGAGACGTTCACGGACGCCTGCGCCCCCGGATGACGGCGCCTCGTTGGTGGCCGCACCTGCGAGGTCCGGCAGGTGCGACTCGTCGATGGGGCCGTTCCCGGCCACGATCGCGGCGCGCATCAACACGTTCTCCAACTCCCGCACGTTGCCGGGCCAGCTGTGGCTCTGGAGCCGCTCCGTCGCGGCCTCCGTCAACGGCGATTCGCCCGCGTAACGCACGTACTTGTTCAGCGGGCCGTGCAACAGGTCGTCGGCGATGTACGGCAGATCCTCCACCCGTTCGCGTAACGACGGCAGGCGCAGCGGGAACACGTTCAGTCGGTAGTAGAGGTCCTCGCGGAAACGCCCCTCGACGACCATCTGCTCCAGCTCCTGGTTCGTCGCCGAGATGACCCGGAAGTCCGACCGGCGCTGCCGCTCGTCGCCCACCCGGCGGAACGTCCCCTCCTGGAGGGTGCGCAGGAGCTTCACCTGGTTCACGAGGTTCAGGTCGGCGACCTCGTCGAGAAAGAGCGTACCCTCGTGACAACGTTCGACGAGCCCCGAATGCGCCCGTATCGCCCCGGTGAACGCGCCCTTGACGTGCCCCAGCATCTCGGTGGCGAACATCTCGTCGCTCAGCGTCCCGCAGTTGATCGCTCCGAACAACGC
>CAZFPM010000333.1:0-5480 GCA_964520965.1 uncultured Myxococcales bacterium | reverse complement strand
TGTGGGGGAGGTGAACGCGGAGCTTGTAGGTGACGTCGTGGCCGCTGCCGTCGCACCCGCGGCCGATGGACAGACCCACGTCGTGGTCCAAACGCGGACCCCATCCGGACGTGCGTTCTTCCGGATCGCGAGGGTCAACGGTGGTGCACTCGACGCCACGTCGTCCTGGGAGGAGTCATCCGCGCGACTCCGGGCTGTCACCCTAGGAGGCTTGTCCATCGTCGTTTGCTACTCGCTGACGGGCGACGCCGAGGAGTTGCTGACGTGCCGGAGCTACCGACACGCGCTCGACACGCACCGGATCGCTACACTTTTCGAAGCCTCCTTCGCCGACCTCACAGCCTCCCAGCGCTTCGTCTCGGACGGAGCGGGCAACCACGTGCTCTACGTCGCCGAGGCGGGCGGCGCGCGTATCCGAGAGGTCGTGATCGACCCCGACGGGGACGTGACGGCGACGCCGACATCGATCGGGACCGAGGGCGGCATCGCGGTCACGGGGCTGACTCCTACCGGTGAGATCGCGCTGCTGATCGGCGCGGCCGGAGACGGCCCGGGCGACGGCGACCTGGCTTCGGTCCGCACCGAGCTGGTGCTGCCCCGGAGCGACGGCCGCGTGGTCGCGAGCTGGGAGGGCCCGCTCGCGTTTCCGGTCGGGATTCTGACGGCCTCCGACCGCAGCTTCGTGCTCGTCCGTGCCAACACCTACGAGCCCACGGTGAGTCGCACCCACGCCTTCCGCCTGTCCCAGGACGGCCGCGCGCTGTGCTTGGAGTAGCCTGGATGTCTCACAGACCTCAGTCCGCCGCGACCCCGGCACCCGGGCCGAAACGGCGTGTGACACGCAGCAGCCGGCGGCCGCTCGCCACGGCGCGGGCGGGCTCGGCCGCTTCGGCGAGCTGACGCCACGCTTCGAACGCCCGGTCGAGGCACAACCGCGTGCGAACGTCGTCGTCGTCCTCGTACGCAGCTCGCACCGACGAGATCGCCGATCGGTGCTCGCTCTGCAACGCATCCACGAAGGCCTGTTGGTCCAACCGAGTACGCGACTCGAGTACGCCTTCGCGACGCCGCTCGCAGGTACGCGCCAATTCGCGGGCCCGCGCGACGAGCGCCTCGTCCTCGGCCGTGGACGGGGCGAGCATGCCCAGGGTGTCGCGCACGTCGGCGGCCCCGGCTGCGAGCAGGGCCAACAACGCAGGACGGCGGGTCACCTGCGCCTGCGGAGCCAGCACGTGACGACGCACGAGGTCGATGCGGGCGAGTGACGCACGGGCGGTGACCCGGCGGGCCTCCGACGAAACCGTCCGGGCCCGCTCGATGGCGCGCAGCTCGTCGCGGAGTCCGGTGACGAGCCCGACACCCGCCTCGTCCGTGGGCGCGGCGCCTTCGGCCAGGGCCAACACGTCACGCAGCCACCGGATGTCGACGGCAGGGCGCCGCGCCTCGTGGACGTGGCGGGCAAACGCCCGCACGGCGAGCGCGAAGGTGAGCGACCGAAGGTCCGCGGCGAGATCTGTCGGCACGCGCGTCGTCCCGGTGGTGGGTGTTGCGAGCGATCCGGCTTCGTGCCAGCATCGTATCGTTCCCTGGGGTCGCGTTCTACTCGGTGCGGGAGCCTGCGATGTCGATTCGACGCATGATACCGACTGTCGCCGCGTTTTCGCTGGGCATCGTCGGCTGCGGGACCGATGCCCCGCCGATGCCGGTCACAGGTGGCGGCACCGGCGCGGACGCGGGTGGCGGCGCCAGCGCGGGCGACTCCGGGGCGGACGGCCCGGGATCGACAGCGACCGACGCGGGACCGACGACCGACGCGGGACCGACGACCGACGCGGGACCGACGACCGACGCGGGCACCGACACGGGTGGGAGCCCGGTTTCGGAGCGCGAGGCCATCGCGGCGTTCTGCGACGCGTTCGCGGCGTGCTACGAGGAGCCCGGTTACCCGATCGAAAGCTGTCCGGACGAGATCGCCAGTTACCTCGGCGAGATGCTGTCCTACTACGGAGCCGCGTGTGTCGACGCCTACGTCGCGTTCCTCGGCTGTATCGGCCGGCACGGCTGCACCCCGTACGAGTACAACGGCGAGGAGTACGGCATACTGAACTACGAGGCCTGCCTGGCGGAGTACGCCGAATACGACTCACTGTGTGACGGCGGCGACTCGTTGGTGTTCCTACCCGGTTTCGTGGTCGAGGCGTGCGAGAAGATGGAGGCATGCGACCCCAGGTACACGGCGGAGGAATGCCAAGAGGACGTCGGCGACACGCTCGGGTACCTGCGAGACGAGTACGGCCCCGACTGCTATGGGGCGTACCTCGACTATCTCCAATGCCTGAGCGTGTTCGGCGAGTGCGTGGAGGAGGGCTACGACGGGGAGTCGTACATGGTGCTCGGCTCGCCGGAGTGCGACGACGAGTATGTCGGGTACGTCATCGACTGCGACGCGGACTGATCGGGGCGCGATGATCATCGTCACCGGGACCAAGCGGTCCGGAACGTCGATGTGGATGCAGATCCTCCGGGCCGCCGGGCTGACCACGTTCGGCGCCGCGTTTCCGGGGGCGTGGAAGGAGACCATCCACGACGCGAACCCCCACGGGTTCTACGAGTCCCACTTTCGCCGTGGGATCTACTATGCGACCAACCCGCACCCGAAGACGGGCGCCTTCCTGGCGCCCGAGTCGGTGAGGAACGTCGTCGTCAAGGTGTTCGTGCCAGGGCTCTGCCGAAGCGACATCGCATTCGTCGACCGGGTGGTCGGCACGATGCGCGATTGGCGGGAGTACGGAGGCTCCCTCGACCGCCTGCTCACCATGGAGGCGCAGGCGCTCGAGAAGAAGGCCGGGCGACCTCGGCCGCCGAAGCCTCGACTGGCTCCACTCCTCGAGTGGTGGCTCGAGAACTTCCTGTTGGTTCGTGATGTCGCGACCCGCGCCTATCCGGCTCGCCTCGTCTCCTACCAACGCGTCGTCGAGGAGCCCGACGTTTGGGTGCCGCGGATGCTCGAGTGGCTCGGTCGCGGAGATGTCGCGGAGGCGCTGGCGTGCGTAGTCCCGGCTACGCGGACCCAGTTCGCCCAGGAGCGTCCCGAGACCGACCTGGCCCCCCACCAGCTCGAGGCCTTCGACGCGCTCTACGCCATCGCCCACGACGGTGCCGTGGTGACGCCGGAGCTCATCGCGCAGTTGAACCTCGTGCACGACGAGCTCGTCGGCGCGATAGAGACGCGACTCACGGCCCTGCGTCGCACCGTCGCCAGTGCGCGGCGGAAGCGCGTCCGCGGCCCGTCCGAGGCGCGGCCTGCGACCCGGCCTCCGGCGCGCCGACCCCCCGCCGCCGAGCTCGAGATGATCGACGCCATGATCGCGCGCGACGACGCACCGGAGCCCGACGGGGAGGGGAGCGCGTCTCCGTGATTCGCGGACCGACGGGGCCGGCGAGCCCGTCCGGCGCTGGCGCAGCTCAGGGCTGCCCCGCCGGCAATCCGGGGCTGGAGTCGTGTTTCGGGTCGTGGTAGGCGTCGCCGCCCGTAACCCCGACCTCCGGCGGTCTCCGCCGGACCAGCAGTGGAGCGCCCATGGCTCGTCTCGGACTCGAACACGAAGTCGTCGACCGCGCGACGCGTGACCGCGCCGCACGCGCTTTTCGCGACGCCGGCGTCGCGCTTCCAACCTTCTCGCAGCTGGCCGATCCGACGACGATGCCGGCGAGCATCCGGGACGCGCTGGCGGGCGCAGATCCCGCCGCGGCCGACCCGCTGAACCTGTTCCGGGTCCATTGGTACAACGCGGAGGACCGGTCGTCGTTCGCGGCTCTTCCGCGCCACCTGGAGCTGCCGTCGTCGCTCACCGGCGTCGACGCACGCATCGTGGTGGCCCTGGGCAACGGCTTCCCGATGATCGCGGCACACAAGGTGCTGGCCGCATATGGCTGCCTGGCACCTCGCGTAGTCACGGGGCAATTCGATCCGAAGGCCCACCGGGCGATCTGGCCGTCTACGGGCAATTATTGCCGCGGCGGGGTGGCGATCTCGCGGCTGATGAACTGCCACGGGGTGGCGGTGTTGCCTGAGGGCATGAGCCGAGAGCGCTTCGACTGGCTCGAGCGTTGGGTGGTAGACCAGGCGGACATCGTGCGAACGCCGGGCTCCGAGTCGAACGTCAAGGAGATCTACGACGCGTGCAACGCGCTCGATCGGGACCCGCAGAACATCATCTTCAACCAGTTCTGCGAGTTCGGGAATCACCTGGTCCACTGGCTGTGCACGGGCCGCGCGCTCGGCGCGCTCTACGAGCACGTCGCTGCGTCGCGTCCGAACAGCCGACTGGCCGCCTTCGTCTCGGCGACCGGCTCCGCGGGCACGATCGCGGCGGGCGACCACCTGAGAGAGACCTACGGCTCGAAGACCGTAGCCCTCGAAGCGCTGGAGTGCCCGACGCTGCTCTACAACGGCTTCGGCGAACACAATATCCAGGGCATCGGCGACAAGCATCTGCCCTACATCCACAACGCGATGGCGACCGACTTCGTCGTCGGTGTCAGCGACCGGGTCTCCGATACGCTCGGCGTCCTGTTCAACACGGGTGCGGGTCAGGCGTACCTCGCCGACCGGCGCCAAGTGCCCGCCGAGACGATCGCGGCGCTCGGCAACCTGGGCCTGTCGTCGATCGCCAACGTGGTCGGGGCGATCAAGATGGCCAGGTACCTCGACGCCGGACCTGAAGACGTGATCCTGACCGTCGCGACCGACGGCTACGAGATGTATGGCACGGAACGCGCCAAGGCGCTCGAGCGCTACTTCGACAGCGGCTTCGACGCGGTCAACGCGGGCGAGAGCTGGGCGGGCGGCGTCGGTGCGGCGGCCACCGACCACGTGTTGGAGCTGACCCGGCGCGACCACGACCGCATCTTCAACCTCGGATATTTCACCTGGGTCGAGCAGCAAGGCGTCGACGTCGCGGAGTTCGAGGCCCGGCGCGCCGCGTCGTTCTGGAGGGGCCTGCGCGACCTCGTGCCCGCCTGGGACGCCCTGATCGAGGCGTTCAACGCCGAGAGCGGCCTCACGCCGGAGCCCTGACATGGGCGCCGATGCCCAACGGGCGGCAGTCGAGATGGTCTGCGGAGGGTGTGGTCTGCATGTCGATCCGGCGCGCACCCTGCCCTTCCGTTGCCCGTCGGCGGCGCGCGACGCCGGCATCGACCACGTGCTCGCTCGCCGGGTTCCGATCGACGAGCTCGACGCGGACGCCGCCGGTTTCGGCGCCGCCGACGCCGAACGAAACCCCTTCGTCCGCTTTCGCCGACTGACGCTGGCCTGGCACGTCGCGATGGCCCACGGGCTCGACGACGACGCGTACGTCGCCCTGGTGCGCGAACTCGACGACGCCGTCGCGCGGGTCGACGGCAGCGGGTTTCGCGCGACGCCGCTCGCCCACCACGACGCGCTCGGCGCGTGGGTGAAGGACGAGACCGGCAAC
>CAZFPM010000332.1:0-5525 GCA_964520965.1 uncultured Myxococcales bacterium | reverse complement strand
GTTGTGCGCGGTCGAGATCCTCGGCGCGCTTGCGGTTCTTCAGTGCCTCGGACTCGACGATGACCGGTCCGGCACCGGCAGTCTCGGACGCAGGGGCCGTCGGGGCGGGCGGAGGCGTCTTCGCGGCTTTCGACGCAGGACTTCGCACCGCGACCTCGGGCGAACGGATCGCGTCTTCGCCGACGATCAGCTCGTCGGCGGTCGCGTAGTCTCCCGTGCCGCCGAGGTCGGCGACCCAGGCAGGCTCGTCCTTCATCGCCCCCTCGTCGACATCGCCGATTTCGCCGAGAGGAACCGTCGACGTTCGCACGCGGGCGCGCCGCCCGGCCGAGACTTCAGTAGCCTCGTCCGGATCCGCGTCGACTCGCGCGCGGCGGAACATGCCCGTCAGTCGCGCCGTCAACGACGCCTTGGGCGCATCGTCGACCGCGGCCGGCTCTGCGTCGAATGAAGGTCCATCCAGGGCGGGCGTGTAGCCCGTGAAGAGCCGCTGCGAGACTGCACGAAGACCCTCGCGGAACGACCGGACGAAACGCTCCAGCAGGTCGACCAGCGACTGCTCCGTGATCAACATCGCCGCGACCACGAATCCCGCGAGCGTCACGACGATGCCGCCCATGCTTCCGATCGCACTCTCCAACACGCCGCCGAGCAACCCGCCGACGATGCCGCCCGCGTCGTGCCCGAAGGGTCGGGCGTCGACTGTCATGTGCAGGAACATCGCCGCACCGACGAGCAAGAGCCCGTAGCCGAGCCCCTCGCCGTAGCGGTGGAAGAGGTTTCGGTCGAGCAGGAGCGTCACGCCCCAGGCGAACGCCAGCCCGACAAAGCAGAAGCTCGCAACCCCGAAGAGGAAGAAGAGCGAGTCCGCGAAGAACGCACCGGCCGGACCGATGAGGTTCCCATCCGCCCTCTCGGGCGCGAACGACGCAAGCGCCAGAAACAGTAGGAAGCCCGCCACCAGGATGACGATCGCCCAGATCTCGGCGCTGACCGAGCGCCCCGTTTGCGGCGAGGCCGCGTCGGTGCCGACCGAACGGCCCGCTCGCGGCGCGTCCGCTTCGGCGCTCGATTTCTCCCCGCGATCGCGCTTCGAACGAGTCCGTTTCGGCTTCGCCGCCTCGGTCTCCGGCTCCGTCTTCGACCTGGTCTTCGACTTCCGCCGCTTGCGCGTCTTCAGGGGGGTTTCCTTGTCGTGCTCGGCCATCTCCCGGTGCTCCTCGGCCGCGTGCATACAAGGTGCCACACCGTGGTTCACGGGGCCGGTAGGCAACTGTATCCAATCCACCGGGCCACCCCAAATTTTCGGCGGCGACGAACGATATCCGCCGCACCAGTCCGGTACCCCGGCGGCCCCTCAGCGAGAGGTGAAGAGCTCGTGGTCGATCTGGTCCGGGTGTCCGATCACGGCGATCTGGATGTTCCGCACGTAGGTCTCGGTCACCCGCGAGACGTCCTCCGGGGTGACCGCGCCGAGCCGGGTGACGTGCAGATCCGCGTTCTCCCGACCGCCGCCGAGCAGGGTCCATGTTCCCAGCGCACCAGCCAGCGCCGAGTTCCTCTGCAGGCCGACATAATACCGCGTCAGGTACCCCTCGATCTGATCCCGCAGGTCCTGCTCCGAGACCGGCTCGTCGATCAGGCGGTCGATCGTCTCCAACATCACCTGCAGCGTCGTGTTCGGATCGGTGGCCGTCACGTACACGTAGCCGCTGTTCGTCCTGCGGATGCCCAGGCCGGACGCCACGGCGTAGCTCAGGTTCCGGCGCGTCCTTACCTCCTCGAACAAGCGGTCGCTGAGGATCTCCAACGCGATCTGGGTCGCCGGATAGTCTTCGTGCGTGAACGCCGGCGCCGCGAAGTAGCCGAGGATGTAGTTGGTCGGGATCTCCGCTCGCACTTCGATCTCGACGCGCGGCTCGGAAGCATGGACCAGCGGCGGCGGGTCCCACGCGCTGCGCTCCCCGGCCTCGGGCAGGTGCCCGAACGCCGAGCGGACCATCGCCTCGACCTGGCCCCGGTCGATCTCACCGACGACGACCACCGTCATGCGACTCCGATCGAGAAGGCGCGCGAACGCGCCCCGGAGGTCGTCGGTCGTGAACGACTCGACCGTGTCCTCGAACCCGAGCGGACGGGCCGCGTACGGGTGGTCGGCGAAGAGGATCTCCTTGGCGAGCTTCGAGACCGCCGAATCCGGGTCGTCCGTCTCGGTGCGGATCGACGTCAGCTGGAGCTCCCGCTCGTGGGCGATGTCGTCGTCTCGGAACGCGGGGTCCACCACCACCGCGGCGAAGACCTCCCACGTCTCGTCGATCCACTGCGCGATCGAACTCACCGAGAGCGTCGCGTAGTCGTACCCACTGGAGCCGGAGATCGACGACCCCATCGCGTCGAGGGCCGCCCGGTACTCCGCCTTGGTCATCGACGCGGGGCCCGCGTGGGTGACCACCGAGAGCGCGAGCTGCTCGGCTCCGGCCCGGTCGCGCTCCCACGCGAGGGCGCCGCCGTCGAAGAACACCGTCACGTGGACGATCGCGTTGCCCGGGGTCGTCTTGTGGATCACATCGATGCCGTCGACCACGAACGACTCGGTATCCACGTTGAGACCGATGTCGACGATGACCTCGGCAGACCCGGCGACCAGCGCCGTCTCGAGGTCCGTTGGCGCCTCGATGATCGGGCGCGTACCCCCGCAGGCGTAGAGCGCAGCCAGGACGAGGGCCGGCGCGATCGTGCGAAGCTCTCGATTCGTCGTCTTCATTGTCCCCTCCGCGCGCTCAGATTCAGGACCCAGTCGTCGTCGATCCCCTGCGCCGCGGCGTTCTCCGGCGAAGTCATCAGCACCGCCGCGCGCGGACGCCCGTGGATATACGTGTGCACGTACCGTTCGATTTCCGAGCGCGTGACGGCGGCCAGTCTCTCGACGTATGTGAGGTAGTAATCGAGGCTCGCCGTCGCCCACCAATACGTGAGGGTGTGCGACAGCGTGTCGGTCTGCTGCTGGTTGTAGATCTCGCTGACCGCCAGCAACGTCTGCGCCGTCTGGATCTGCTCGTCGGTGAAATAGTCGGGGTCGTCGAAGCGCTCGATCTCCGCCAGAGCCGCCTCGATCGCCGCCTGCTCCCCACCTGGTTGGACGACCAGCGTGTACGAGATCGGTCCGACGTAGCGCAGCGTCTGGTAGCCGATGCTCGCGTCGAGGGCGACGCCGGACTCGACCAGGTTCTGGTGGAACGCGCTCGACTGCTGGCCCGCGATGAAGCTGAAGACGTCGGCGGCGTAGGTCGCGTCGATGTCGCCTCGGGTGTCCGGGCCGTGCCAGGAGAGCATGATGATCGACACCCCGATCGGCTGCTCTACGACCCTCGCCACATCGGCTGCCAGCGGCGGATGCTCGGGAACCGGATTCTCGACGAAGGGGTCGTCCCCGCGTTCCCAACTCCCGAGGAACTCCTCGGCGAGCGAGAACCCCTGCTCCGGAGTCACGTCGCCGGCGAGGACGAGCAACGCGTTGTTCGGGACGTAGTACGTGCTCTGCATCCAGCGCATCTGCTCGACCGTCGCCGTCCCGATCGTCTCCCGATCACCCAGCGAGTCCTTGCGGCTCCGATATTCGAACCAGAGGAGGTCGTCGCGCGCGTCCCACATGTAGTAGCCGGGGCTCGCCTCGTTGCGGTCGTACTCGCCGAGCACGACCTCACGTTCCCGCTCCAACTCCTCTTCGAGGAAGAGCGGCGTCGTGATCGCGGCCGTCATGAACTCCAGCCCCTCGCGCAGCCGGTCGCTTTGTAGCGTGAAGAAGTAGTTGACCCGCTCGTCGCCGGTCGTTCCGTTCCAGACCATGCCTAGCTCCCGCTGCCGGGCCAGATAGGCCTCCTGGCTCGGGATCTGCTCGTTGGCCTTGAAGAACATGTGCTCGTAGAGGTGCGAGAGCCCGTTGTACTCCGGCGGCTCGGTGAACGCGCCGTTGCGGGCGGCGATCTCGACCGTCACTATCGGGACCGCGTGGTTTTCCACCACCACGACGTCGAGCCCGTTCTCGAGCGTCGTGGCATGTACGTGATCGTAGCTGACGTCGAGAGCATCTTGCGCCAGAGCGCCGCTCGACAGCGTCGAGACGACGAGCATCGAAAGACAGGTCGCTGTTCTCATGCGTTTTCCTTGCGGTTCGAGGTCGCGCGGACCGTAACGCGGGCGCGCGCCGGCGGGAAGAGGGGTGTCGTCCGAAGGCCGCCATCCGCCCCCGCCGATCTCGATCTCCCGCGTCGTCGGCGTCGAACCGGTGACGGTCCTGGTGTACCCTCGGGTGCCATGCACTTCGACTCGCACATCCATCTCGACGTGGTCAGCCCCGACCTTCGGATCGACCCGGTGAGCGGCGCGCCCGGTTACCGGGCGTTCGTGCCCGGCATCACCGCCGCCGGCGTCCGAGCCGCGCTCGAGATGGACCTGCCCGGCGCGGTCTACGGCGCCGCGATCCACCCGTGGTACGCCAACGCGGAGACGCCGACGACGGACCCCTCCTGGGACGCGCTCGTCCAGCTCTCCGCCGACCCGCGGATCGTGGGGCTGGGCGAGACGGGCTTGGACCACTATCGGTTCCGCGAAGACGAGTCACGGCAACGCGCAGCAGCGTATATGCGTGCACACGCGAAGCTGGCTGTCGACGTCGGCAAACCACTGGCGCTTCACTGCGTGCGCGCGCACGCCGATTGTATGGAGATCCTCCGCGACACCGGCGCCGCTGCCGTCGGCGGGATCGTGCACGCATTCGCGGGGTCCCCCGAAGAGGCCAGGGCCTACGCCGCCCTCCACTTCCGCGTCGGGATCGGGCCGGCAGTAACCCGCAAGCGGTCCAAGCGCGTGCGACGGGCGGCCAGCACGGTGCCCCTCGAGCAACTGGTCATCGAGACCGACGCCCCCTACATGACCGTCGGTGAGCGCGGTTCTGGTCAGGGAGTGCCCGGCGACATCGCCCTCGTCGCCGCCACGATCGCCGAGCTGCGCGGCATGTCGGTCGACGACCTCCTACAGCAGACCTGGGCCAACGCCGAGGCGGTATTCTCCCAGACCAAACCCTGACGCACTGCTATCCACCCCTCGGCCGGGTCTCTCTCCACACCTACTCCGGCCCCGCGGGAACAGACTCGGGGTTATCGGGGCCCGTCGGCTTCGCCGGGGTGGAAGTGTTCGAAGACTGCGAAGGCGAGGTGTCGGCTGAGGCCGGGCACGGATTCGAGCTCGACCAGCGACGCCGAGGCGACTGCTTTGGCGCTCCCGAAATGGCGGAGAAGTGTGTTGCGACGGCCCGGGCCGATGCCTGCGATCGCGTCGAGTTGGCTTCGCAATGTGTTTCTCCGTCGCAGCTTGCGGTGGTAGGAGATCGCGTGACGATGCGCTTCGTCTCGGACGCGCTGTAGCAGGTATCCTTCGATGCTGCGATCGGCCAGGGTCACGGGGTTCTTTCGGCCCGGCACGAACACACGCTCGTCGGAGCGCACGACCGCGTCGTCTCGAGTGGT
>CAZFPM010000331.1:471-5547 GCA_964520965.1 uncultured Myxococcales bacterium | reverse complement strand
TTCGGCGCCGCTTCCCCGAAGCAGGTGGATGCCGACGACCTCGAAGACGGTCCCGTCCACGCGGTCTCGCAACGTGACCCAGAGCGGCGCCCGCGCGCACGTGCTGCCCGGCACGCCGCTCATCTCGCCGCGCCCGAGGATCTCGAACCGGTCTTCGGCGACGAGGGTCATCAACCGCAGCCGACAGCCCGCGTCGCTATGGATCGCCGCGTAGTCCCGGCCGGTTGCGTTGATGGCCGCGCCGACGGTGGCGACCCAGCCGGGCTCGACCTCGGAGAGCGTGATCACGTCGTAGTCCGCCGCCTCACCGAGGACTTCCTCGATGAAGGGGAGCTGGGCGTCGTGGGAGCCGTTACCGGCGTTGATGTTCCACGCGAGGAACTCGACGGGCGGAGCTTCGATGGGCGCCGCGGTCGCGGTCGGGTCCGGTTGCCGCAACAGGCCGGAGACGCCGCCATCGTCGACGCGCTCGCTGGGGCAGGCAACGCAGAGGGTGCCGATCGCAATGAGCGCGAGACGGCGCATGGGAGTTCCCACGAAAAGGGAGAGCGGCCGGCTGGCGCCGGCGGGCCCATCCTACCCGCTACGCGCCGCCATCGCGACCCGGACGCACGGACGGCGGGAGTCCGGCGGACGGGCCGCGGCGAATGTCGCTCGCAGCGCCTCGTCAGGAGCCGCCCGAGGCGAACCGGACGCGCCAGGCGGCCAGATCTCGCTCCAGGCGGGCGCGTGTGGCGAGGGCGCGAGCCTGGTGAAGGGCCTGCTCTGCCTCGAGCACGTCGAGGCTGACCAACGCGCCGGCTCGGAAACCGTCACGAGCCAGCCGGACCGCCTCCTCGGCGACCGCGACTCGCGACGCAGCGATGGCGACCCGGCGGTCGGCGGTCACCCGCGCGTCGATGGCGTCGGCGACTCGGCGCTCGCTTCGGGCCACGGCCGCCGCGAGCGTCGCGTCGGCGGCAACCTCTGCGCTCTGGGCTCGCCGAGCCTGCACGACGCGGGTACCGCGCGCGTAGGGCGTCCAGCGCACGCCGAGAGAGACCGCCCAGGCCGAGTGGTCCCCGTCGACAGCCTCGGCGGTGCCGGTGGTCCAGCGTCCGGAAGCGACGAGCCGCGGCGCGAGATCGACCCGTGCGGCGCGGGCTGCTGCCACGCTCGCCGCGAGCCCGGCGGCGGCCGCCGCGACTTCGTGGGTCGTCTCGGAGCCGTCTGAAGCGAGCGTCGATGCGTCCGTGTCGACAGGCGCCACGATTGCGTCGATCTCGACCCCGCCGAGCAGCTCGCCCAGCGCTCGCAGCAGGGCGCGGTGGGCGGCCCCGAGCTCGGCGTGCTCCAGCTCGGCCTCGCGGAGTGCCAGCTCGGCACGCCGCAGGTCGAGGTCGAGCCCCAACCCGACGTCGAGGCGGCTCGCCAACGTGTCGGCGTGGGCCCGCAGCGTCGCGATCTGCTCCTCGGCAGCGACCCGCAACGCTTCGACGGCGGCGGCCTGGTAGACGAGCTCGATCGCCGCCATGTCGACAGCGTCACGAACCGTGGCGAGGTTCGCCTCGGCGGCCTCGGCTCGGTACCGCGCGCTCCGCAACATCGTCGGGAGCGCGGCGTCGACGAGCACGACATCTCCGGTGACGCCGACATCGGCGTGTGACCGCTCCTGGAGGACCGGCGCGTCGACGTCGACGCCGGGTACCGCGGGCAGGTCGATGCGTACCTCGCGGTCGTGCAGCGTCGCTCCGGCGGATAGGACCAGCACGGGAGAGACGCGGGCCCAGGCCTCGCGGACCCCGACCTCGGCGCTGCGCAACGCCGCCTGGGCGGTGGCGACGTCGAACGCCGCGGCACGGGCTGTCGCCCTCGCCTCTTCGAGGTCGACGATCTCCGGTGCCTGCGCGAGGGCGTGGCCCGGGAGTGCGACGAAGAGCGCGAACGAGACGGCGCGAGCGATTGACGCGAAGTTCATGTTCAGTCGAGGCGTTTGCGGAAGCGGACGGCGCCTGCGGCGAGGAGCACGACCGTGTAGAGGCCGAGGGCGGCGCCGGCCTCCCAGAGCGCGTCGAACGACGCGCCGCGGAGGATGATCCCCCGGAGAATCTCGATGAAGTAGCGCACCGGGATGGCGTAACTGACCGGCCGGACGACCGCGGGGATCGTCTCCAGCGGGAAGACGAAGCCGCTGAGCAGGATCGAGGGGAGCAGAATGAGGAAGGACATCTGCATCGCCTCGGCCTGGTTCGACGCGTACGTCGAGATGATCACACCGAGCGCGAGCGAGGTGATGATGAACAGTCCGGTGAGAACAGCGAGGAGGGGCAGGTTTCCGGCGATGGGAACCGCGAAGAGGTGGACCATCAGCGAGAGGACGACGACCGCCTCGAAGACGGCGATCATCGCGTAGGGGACGAGCTTGCCGATCAGCAGGCCCCAGGCGCCGACGGGGGTCACCATGAGCTGCTCGAACGTCCCCAACTCGCGCTCGCGGACGATCGCGAACGATGTCAGGAGCACGCAGACGAGCTGCAGGATGATGCCGACCAGACCGGGCACGAAGAAGGCGGCGCTGCGAAGTTCCGGGTTGAAGAGCAGGCGGCCGCGAACGCGGACTGGCGGGGGGGTGCCGGGCGGGGTCATCGCCAGGTCCCGGTAGCCGATGCGCGGGGCGGCCAGGCGGGCTGTGCTCCACGCGCCGATCCCGTTGGCGGCATTGAGGGCGGCCGTCGCCTCGGTGGAATGCGACCCATCGACGAGAACGAGGATCTCCGGCTCGCGTCCGCGGCGCAGCTCGCGAGCGAACCCGTCGGGGATGACGACGCCGACCTTGGCGTCCCCAGCGATGATCGACGCTTCGAGCGCCGCCCGTGATAGAGCCGACGGGCCGACATCGAAGGTCCGCGTCCGCGCGAAAGTGTCGATCAGCTCGCGGGACTCCTGGGTCTGATCGAGGTCGACGACCCCGGTGGGGATGTCGACGATGTCGAGCCGGATCGCGTAGCCGAAGAGCAGCAACTGGATCACCGGCACGAGGAGAACGAACCGGGTCGACGGGTCGCGGACGACGTGCAGCATCTCTTTCCACGCCACGGCGCGGAACCCGTGAAACATGCTCCTGGGATCAACCCGCATCGCGCGCCTCCGCCTCGCTCTCGGCTTGCTGCGTGAGGGTGACGAAGACGTCCTCCAGGCCGGGACGGACGTCGCGGAACTCGGCGCCCTCCTCTCCCCGCTCGGCGAGGAGCCTGCGAACGTCGGACGGGTCGAATTCGGCCGCGACCCGCAGATGGAGTGTGTCCCCGAAGATCGTGGCCTCCCGGACCTCGTCGGTGGCGCGCATGGGACCGAGCAGCCGGGTCGGCGAGGCGCAGGTGAGCTCGACCCACCGATCGCCGTTCGGGGTCACGGCAGGCAGGGACTTGAGGGCGCTCGGGGTCCCATCGACCAACAGCCTCGACAGGTAGATGTACGCGACCCGCGAGCAGCGCTCGGCCTCGTCCATGTAGTGGGTCGTGACGAAGATCGTCATTCCCGCGTCGCTGAGGCGGAACAGAAGGTCCCACAGGGACCGTCGCGCGACGGGGTCGATGCCGGCGGTCGGCTCGTCGAGGAAGAGCACGCGCGGCTCGTGAATCAGGGCCGCAGCGAGCGCGAGGCGTTGCTTCCACCCGCCGCTGAGGAGCTCGGCCCGCCTTGCGAGGTAGGGCTCGAGACCGAGGAGGCCGACCAGCTCTTCGATGCGGTGTGAGCATCGCGGCCCGTCGAGGCCGTATACCCGGCCGAAGAAGCGCAGATTCTCCAGGACGGTCAGGTCGCGGTAGAGGCTGAACCGCTGCGACATGTAGCCGTAGAGGTGCCGGATCTCGGCCGGGTGTCGTGCGACGTCGAGCCCGCAGAGGAACGCCTGGCCCTCGCTGGCGGCGAGCAGGCCACAGACCATGCGCACGAGGGTCGTCTTGCCGGACCCGTTCGGGCCGAGGAATCCGAAGATGGAGCCTGCGGCCACGTCGAGAGAGACCCGGTCGACCGCGGTGAAGTCGCCGAAGCGCCTGGTCAGCCCTCGCGTTGCGATCGCGACACCGTCGGCAGGCACCGCCGCAGCGGACGAGGCGCTCATCGGGTGCCCTCGGGCGCGAGCACCGTGACCTCGGTCTCGCGCTGCGTGAAGAGCCCTGGATGGTGTTCCGCCGCGTAGCTCTGGATCGTCACTCGCCGGATGGGCTCCTGGTCGGAGCGAGCGCCAATCTCCATCCGGATGAGCGGGGCGATGTAGGACAGGCCTCCGTATTCTTCCGGGGCGAGCGCCGACGGATAGCGGAACTGGAGATCGACCTGACCATCGTCGCGCTCGACGATCTCGATCATCCATCCTTCGGCGCCGAGGATTCCTGTGAACGCCTCGCGCAGCCGCGGTTCGAGATCGTCGCGAACGACTCTGCCACACGCTTCCGCGAGCGCCTTGATCTGTCGATCGCGCTTCTTACGCCCAGAGATCTGGAGTGGATCGTCTGGACCTGCGAAGCCGAGCTCGGCGCGGTTCAACGTCAGGTCGATGTCCTCGGAGAATCGCTCGATCAACCCGAAGGCCTTCGATAGCGAGGTGCCTCCCTTGAAGAGCAGCGTCGGACGGAACTCCAGCGCGAAGAGGTGGTGCAGCGTCCAGCAGACCCAGAAGTCCTTCTCCGCAATCACCGCGGACGGCGCACCCATGCGCTCGGCCGTCTCGCTGAAGAGAGCCTCGCGCTCCGCCCTGGATTGCTGCGCGACGCGGTCCATGCGACGGCTCAGGCCGCGCGCTGCGCCGGCGCGGCGATGGCCTCGAGCGCGGGACGCATCCACGCAGGGGCCATTGAGGCGTGCCGGCTCACGGCGGCGCGATCGTCGTCGCGGAGCGCCTGGCGGATCTGCGCGATGACGTCCGGCGTCACGCCGTCCCGACCCAGATGCTGCAGGGCCTGCATCACGACGCCGGCCGCCGTCCCGGCGCCGGCGAGCTTGCGGGGCGCCGCGTGGCGGAACGCGATCGCACGGTTGCCCACCTGGATCGTCCGCGTCGGACCGTCCGTCAGGTAGACGAGCCGCGCGGGTACC
>CAZFPM010000331.1:0-461 GCA_964520965.1 uncultured Myxococcales bacterium | reverse complement strand
CCGAGCTGGTTGGCCGCCTGGGCGCCGGAGACCTGGAGCTGGCTCCCCGTCGACCGCGCGATCGCAGCGGCGACCCGCGCGAGCGAAGGCGAGAGCGCACCCAATCGCGGGTGCTGCTTCGGGAAGTCGTAGACGCCCCGCGCGAGCCGTCGGATCGTCCCCGCCCGGGCGAGGCGGGCCAGGGCCTGGTCGATGGCCGCACGTCGGCCCAGGTCGAGGAAGTCGGCGGGCACGTGCACCGCTCCCCTCCCCTTCGCGCGGATGCGCGCCAATACATGGTCCTGGACGGTCTTCATGGCCCTTCTCGTGAGCTCGCCGAGCCCCAGCCCGGTCCATTTGATGTCAGAAACTATACTATTATTTTCGTTCAATCAAGGCGCTCTCTTGAGGATCCGCGTGCAGGAGAGCTGCACAGCCGCGGACGCGCCAGATTCCGGATTCGCTCCCTCAAAAGGACGAAA
>CAZFPM010000330.1:0-5547 GCA_964520965.1 uncultured Myxococcales bacterium | reverse complement strand
AGGACTCGTCGAAGTTGGGGCGCTTTCGCTTCAGCACCTGCTTGACCATCGAGCCCCAGACGTTCCCCTCGCGCTCCTGGAAGAGGGCTTCGAGGGTGTCGAGCACGAAATCGAAAGCCTCGGTCACGTCGCCGAGCTTGTCGTCTCCGTCGGCCCCCTGAGGCTGGCTGCTGGGCGCGACGGTCGTGCCGGCGCTGCCGGACGCGGGCTTGTCCTTCTTCTTGTCCGACTTGCCGCGACCGCCCGGCTTGGTGGAGCGGTGGCCGCCCTTTTTCCGTCGGACGAGGTCGTCGTAGTAGATGAACTCGTCGCAATTCTCGATCAACAGGTTGCTCGAGGACTGCTTGACGCCCAGTCCGACGACCCGCTTGTCGTTCTCTCGCAGTTTGCGGACCAGGGGAGAGAAGTCACTGTCGCCGGACAGGATCACGAACGTGTCGATATGCGTCCGCGTGTAGCAGAGGTCGAGCGCGTCCACGCACATGTGGATGTCTGCCGAGTTTTTCCCCGAGTAGGACACGTGGGGCACTTCGAGCAGCTCGAAGGCGGCCTCGTGCATCGGGCGCTTGTATCCCTTGTAGCGTTCCCAGTCGCAGTACGCCTTCTTGACGAGGACGCGGCCCTTGTCGAGCAGCCGCTCCAGCACGAGGTGGATGTCGAAGGCGGAGAATTTGGCGTCACGGACGCCGATCGCGATGTTTTCGAAGTCGCAGAAGATGGCGAGGTTCGGTGTTTCGTTCATTCAGTGGTTCGAAGATGAGTGAAATCGGTGCGGCGGGGGCCCGGGGCAGGCGGCTTCGCGTTGCGGCGCGCTGCGTGAAGTCCCGGGGTGTTGGGCCGCGCGTGCGCGAGCGTAGCCGAACGGGGCGGGGTTGCAAGTGAAGCTCGCGCGATGTCGTCGAGGGCGTTGGGTGAGGGGGGGGCAGGGGTTCGCGCAAAGGCGCAAGGGGCGGGCAGTTCGCGCAAAGGCGCAAAGGGGCAGAGCGGCAAAGGCGCAAAGGGCGGGCAGTTCGCGCAAAGGGGCAGAGGGGGGGATTCGATGGACGGGGGGGTGGGGGGCGCGCTACAACGCGGCGGTGGTTCGTTCGAGGACATTGGCGGTCGCCGTGGTTGCGCTCTTGCTCGCGAGTCCCGCTTGCTCGGATGCTACCGAGGAGCTGGCGTGGGACGAGGGTGCGTGTGCGGCGTTCACCGTCCCCACGGGGTTCGGGTTGCGGTGGGATACGCTCAATCATCGGATCTCCCGCTGGTCGGTTCGCGGTGAGGGGGAGGGGTGCCGCGCGGCCTCGGTGGCGTTCGGCTATATCGGCGGGGACTTCTCGACCGGCGAGGTGTTCTCGGACACGCCGCATGGGCGGTTCGGGTTCCGGCGCGTGGAGCCCGACCCGACGCAGGCGGGGGCGCATCGTGTGACGGCGGCGTTGGACGTCGGGCCGTCGAGCGTCGCGGAGACCACGGTGACGCTGTCGCGAGCGGACGCTGGGCTCCGGGGGTACGAACACGTCTCCGCGTTCGTTGCCGGCGTGGCGTTCGCGACCGACGTGCCGCAGCCGGACGACTACCCCACCGATTACGAGGCGCGATTCGGTTATACGAGCCGAGGGCTCGGGGCGTGGGCGCGGATCGTCGAGGTCACGGCCGACGAGATCGTGGTGTCGATGGGGGTCCGCTTCGCCCACGGCACGTCCGACCGCGCCGACATGAATCGCGCGATTCCGGTCGCCGTGTCGGCCGCTGAGCTCGACGTCCTGGTCGTGGGGAGCGCATCTGAGCCTCGCTCCGGAGATGTCACTTACGACCACGAGGTGCCGAGGCAACAGTTGTCCGAGGATCCGCCGCCGGCCCGCGCTCCCGTCGATCGGCAACGGGTCTCGCTGGTCGGGGCCGCAGGTGCGGCGCCGGGCATTTGGGGGCTCTCGGAGTTCGACGTCTCGGTCGTGGCCGATACCGCGTGCGACCTCGACGCTGACTGCCCGGCGCTCGAGTCTTGCGACGACGGACGTTGCACCGAGGAGAATGGTCCGGCGGGCATCTACGTGCGTGAGATCGCCGTTTCGGCCACCCTCGAGGCCCACGATCGCGAAGCCGGGACCGCGGCGTTCCTCGTCGACGGGACGGTCTCCAACGCCAGTCAGTTCATCGCCTTCTTCGGCTTCGATGCGACCGTCAGCGCCACGTTGACCTGGTTGCCCGGCCCTGTCGTCGCCGCGGAGGGCGTGGTCGACATGCCTTTCGAGACCGGTCGCATCAGCGTGCCCCTTCCGGACGACGAGTAGAGCGCCCCATGTGGTTCCCCTGGCACCGACTGGACCCGAACGAGCGCATCGCGTCGCGGATCCTGGTTCGGAAGTTGGGACCGTGGCGGGCGCTGATGGTCGGGCGTCGGATCCGGCGCGCTGCACGCCGCGACGAGCCCTTCGGCGCGCTGCCGCCGGCCGTCGACGAGCGCGAGCGGTTGAGTCGAGCGCAGATCGGGCCGGCGATCCTGCTCTATCGAGAGCTCCTCCGCATTCGCGAGCCGGACGCTGCGCGAGCATTGACCGAGGAGGTCGTCGTCGCCGGAGCCGTGGCCTTCCTGCGGGAGCAGATCGGGTCGCTGAGGCGAGCGGACCTGGAGGGTATGGACCCCGAGGCTCAGAAGGAGTTCGCCCGGTCTCGCGGCGAACGCTTCTTCAATGCCACGGTGACCTGGGACACCGTTGGTTCCGACGAGGTCCGGTTCACCGTGACTGCGTGTCGGTTCCCGCCCCTGTGCGCCGCCGCCGGTGTGCCCGAGTTGGCGCCCGTCTTTTGTGCCGGTGACGCGCATTTCTTCGGCACCGTCGAGCCCGACGTCCTCCTGGAGCGCCCACAGATGATCGCCGAGGGCGCCGAGACCTGCCGCTTCCGATTGTATTGGGCATCGAGCACCCCGGGTTCGCCATGACCTCGCCCGGGCCTTCGCGCCGCCTCCCGGACCGGTTCGCATCGGTCTTCGCGATCTCAACGTGGGGCGGTCGGCCGAAACTCGGCCTCGCACTCCTGGGCCTGGTCCTTGGCTGCGGGTCGGACTCCGGGGGCGAGATCGACGCGCCGGATGTGCCGGCGGACTCAACGGTGCCCTCGGATACCGCAGACGGCGCTGGCGACACCGGAGACGAAACGGACGCCGACGCGCAGGTCGATGCGGTGTCCGATGCCCTCCCGGACGCCGATGTCGCCGACGAACCGGATGATGTCGCCGACGCCGACGTAGACCTGGGCGACGGAGCCGGGGACCCGCGCGATGTGGGTGACCCGGACGCCGCGGACGACGCAGATGGTGACGCGGACGGCGGACTTGCCGATGCACCGGAGAGCACGGACGGAGAAGACACCGACGGGGCGGACGCCGCGTCGCCCGATCGCCCGAACATCCTGCTCGTAATCGCCGACGATCTCGGCGTCGACCTGGCGAGCTTCGACCCGGCCGACCCCTGCTACGATGTCGGGGATGTGAGCAACGATCCCGCCATGCCCAACCTGGCCGGGCTCTGTCGGCGCGGGACCCGATTTACGTCTGCGTGGGCGATGCCCACCTGCTCGCCGACCCGCGCGAGTCTCATGACGGGCACGCTGCCGTCGCACCACGGGGTCGGCACTCCGGAGCTGGCTCGCGGTGAGCTGGCGCTCGACAGCTATGTGCTTCCCCGTGCACTCGATGACGCGACCACTGGCTACGCCCACGCTGTGATCGGGAAGTGGCACGTCTCGCTGGGCGCCGAAGACCCGAACACAATGGGTTGGGATCACTTCGCTGGCCCCATCGATGGGGTGTTGCGCGACTACGAGCTGTGGGACCGGACGGTCGACGGCGCCACCACTCGATCGTCGGGTTACGCCACCTCGGTCCACGTCGACGACGCGATCGCGTGGCTCGACGGACTCGGCGATGAGCCGTGGCTGTTGTGGCTCGCCTTCGAGGCGCCCCATACGCCGTACCATGTGCCGCCGCTCGATCTGCACGAGCGGGACGACCTGTCGCCCTACGTGCCCGGCGAATCCGACGCACGGCCCTACGCCGCGGCGATGGCGGAGGCGATGGACATGGAGATAGGGCGGTTGCTCGATCACCTGGACGTGGCCGGCGACCTCGACGAGACGATCGTCGTGTTCCTCGGCGACAACGGGACGTCCCGGGAGGTGATCGACCAGCCCCCTTTCGCTCCCCGTCGCGCCAAGGGAAGCCTCTACGAAGGGGGCCTGCGTGTCCCCTTGTTGATCGCCGGGCCGGGAGTCGCCGGCCCTGCGGGCGTCGACGCCGTGGTTAGCGTCGTCGACCTCTTCCCGACGATCCTCGAGCTGGCTGGGGTCGACGTGGCAGCCGCGCTGGCGGAGTTCGCACCCGACGTCCGGATCGATGGCGTGAGCCTCGTCTCGTGCGTCGACGGGTCGGGGTGCGCTCCCCGTACCCACGTCTTCGCCGAGTCGTTCGGGCACGTGTCAGGCCCGCTGAACGGCAAGGCCGTGCGCGACGACACGATGAAGCTGATCTGCGGAGATGACGGCGCCCTCACCGAGCTCTACGACCTCTCGACCGATGCCCGCGAACGGATCGATCTCTACGAGGGGCCGGACACCCCAGGGTACGTCGCTCTGCGCGACGCGCTGCGCGCCGCGGTCGGCGACGGCACGGTCTGCCCGTAGCGGCGCGGTGACTTCGGTCGACCCGGATTCGCGCCCGGGGCTACAGACTGTCGGACGACTCGGTCGTCGCGGTTGAAGCGGCCGGAAACACGAGGTCGAAGCGAGCGCCGCCGAGGTCGGCCGCGCCGACAGCGACGCGACCGCCGTGGGCGACGACAACGCGCCTGACGATGGCCAGGCCCAGGCCGGCGCCGCCCTGGTCCTTGCGGCGGCTGGCGTCGAGTCGCGTGAAGGGCTCGAAGATCCGTTCGCGGTCGGACGGGGGCACGCCGGGCCCGTCATCGTCGATACGTAGCGTCACCTCGTCGCCGTCCTTGAAGACCGAGATCTTCACCGAGGATCGTGCGTGACGGGCGGCGTTCGCGGCCACCGAGGAGAGGGCCCGTCGCAGCTCCCGAGGGGCCGCTCGGACCACCACTCCCGCCGGTGCGTCGACACTGACCGTGACGTCGGCTCGGAGCTGGTTGCGGATGGCCGTCGCGGCTCGTCGGCCGAGGGGCAGGCGATGGTGGCCCAGCTGCGCAGGTCAGGGCGCGAGGTGACGCCCGTGGAGATCACCAATCGGTCCATCGCAAAGACGTTCTGGGGTAAGGCTTGGTGCAAGAACATGGAGTCCTACTCCGACTACGCCAACCGTCTCCCTCGCGGTCGAAGCTACGCACGGCACGGCACGGTGGTGGACTTGAAGATCCAATCCGGCGTGGTCACTGGGCTGGTGAACGGCAGCGCGCTGTACAACGTCCGCCTAGAGATCGCGACGTTGGAGGCGAAGCGTTGGCAGCTCATCCGAGAGGCATGCGCGGGGCAGATCGACTCGTTGGTCGACCTCCTCCAGGGCAAGCTCTCTAAGCAGGTGATGCGGGTGGTCTCTCAACAGCGGAT
>CAZFPM010000329.1:0-5606 GCA_964520965.1 uncultured Myxococcales bacterium | reverse complement strand
GCCGAGGTCTTCGCGTGTGGTGACGAATGCGAAGACGACGACAGCGATTGCTGGACGGACTGTGTGACCACCGGTGACCTGCGCACGCAGGCCGCCGCCGAGAGTATCGGCATGTGCGCGGACGACAACTGCGCCGACCTCGATGACGGCGAGCTCGCCTTCTGCCTCGCGGACGAGTGTGGCGACTCGATCGCGATCTGCGAAGAGGGCATGACCTGCGAGATGGTCGCCGACTGCGGGCTGACCTGCGATCCGACGGCTGACGGCGACGACTGCCGCGCCACGTGCGAAACGGTCGGCTCCGTCGTCGCAAACATCGATTGGGGCGACCTCTGGGAGTGCGTTGGCGCCGACTGCGCCGACGTCCTCGATGACGACGATGCGCTCGAGGCCTGCGCCTACGAGAATTGCAGCGACGAGGTGGTCGACTGCTTCGCGCTGACCGTGGGCGATGGAACGTGCATCGACATCCTCGACTGCGCGTTCGAGTGCGCGGAAGACGACGACGCATGCATCGACACGTGCGGCGAGCTCGGCACCCTCGCCGAGCAGGCGACCTTCTGGGACCTGGTCGATTGCATGGACACGGGCGTGTGCGAAGAAGTCGCCGAAGACGAATTCTTCACCTGCCTCGTCGACGAGTGCGCAGCTCCCGCAAGCTGCCTGCCCACCGACGAGTAGTCCGAGGTCTGGGACCCAACCCGAAGGCCCGGCGCCCCGCGCGTCGGGCCTCTTGGGTTCTTGCGGAGCGCCGCCCGTCGCCGGGGGGCAGGAACGCATCGCCAAAACGCAGTCCTGCCGCAACGACCCCGCTCAGCGGGGCTCGACGAGGCCAACCTCGACCAGAAAGCCGGTGACGTCGTCCCAGAACGCTGGCCAGTCCGGCGGGCAGTCGTTGTGGCCCGCCGGATAGGCGACCAGACGGGCGTCGGGCGCGAGCGCCGCGAGGCGTTGCCCGTGGGCGAACGGGATCATCTCGTCGTGCTCGCCGTGGACGACGAGGACGGGCCCCTCGAAAGCAGCGACAGTCCCGGCGTTGTCGAAGCGATCGGCGATCAGCGACGCGGGGACCCGGTAGAGATGCCGCGCCATGTCCGGCACGCTCGTGAAGGTCGAGGCGAGGATCATCGCCGCCAGCCGGCGGTCGCGCGACAGCCGGCAGATCGCGCCGCCGCCGAGCGAGCGGCCGAAGCCGACAATCGACGACGGATCGACATCGTCGCGCGCGGCGGCCCGGTCGTAAGCCGTGCGGAAGTCGGCCGCGATGGCTTCTTCGGAGGGGTTGCCCGTCGAGCGGCCGTACCCGCGGTACTCGACGAGCAACACGTGCACGCCGAGAGCCAGCAGCGACCGCAGGGTCTGAGGCCAGTCGTCGATCAACTCGCCGTTGCCGTGGGCGAAGATGACCACCGGGCGCCTGCCCGGGGCCCGGGCGGGCAGCCACCATGTCTCGACCCGGGCGTCGCCGTCCTCGAGCCAGTCGCGCTCCAACCCGGGAATGCCGTCTCCAGCTCCGGGGAGTCCAGGGAGCCCGGTTCCGGGGAAGAGCAGCATACGTTGGATCGCTGCGAACATTGCGGGCGTCAGCGCAACATGCGGTCGTAGTTGAACGACGACACCTCCTCGTTCCGGTCTGTGGCCGGAGGAGGTTGTGGGGTGAGCGCGCCGATGCGAGACCACAGGTCCGAGGTCATCTCGATCGAGAGCGCCCCGAGCACGGCCCCGAGCTGCTCGATGTTGCGCGCGCCGATGATGGGCGCGGTCACTGCGGGGTGGGCAGCCACCCAGGCGACCGCGAGCGCGGCCGGGTGCACGTCGCACTCCTCTGCGAGGGCGCAGAACCTGCTGGCGGTCGCGTAGTAGCCGTCGGCTCCGTATCGCGTCGCGTACATGGGGTTGTCGATGAGGCGGCCGGACTCGGGCCGCCGTCTGCCGCCGTAGCGTCCGGCCAGCAGACCTCCTCCCAGTGGGCTGTACGGCATGACGCCGAAGCCAGCATCTGCGGCCATCGGCAGGATCTCGACCTCGGCCTGCCGCTTGACGAGATTGTACATCGGCTGGACCGCCGCGATCGGAGACGTGCCGAGCGACGCCGCAACCCCGGCAGCCTTCATCGTCTGCCACGCGGAGAAGTTGCTGACACCGAGATAGCGGATCTTCCCGCTGCGGACGGCGTCCTCTGCTGCGCGCAATGTCTCGTCGAGCGGCGTGTCGTCGTCGAAACGGTGCAGGAAGAAGATGTCGACGCACTCCGTGTCGAGGCGACGGAGCGAGGCTTCGATGGCGTTCGACAGGTAGCGTCGCGACAGACCGCGGTGGTGCGGCCCGCTGCCGGTGGGGAAATACGCCTTGGTGGTGATCACCACGTCGTCGCGCTCTTCGCGGATGAGGCGGCCGAGGACCACCTCGGCCTGCCCCCCGTTGTACACGTCGGCGCAGTCGAACGTGTCGATCCCGACGGCACGACAGGCGTCGTACATGCGCCTCGCCTCGGCTTCGTCGGCATCCCCACCGAAGCTCATCGTACCGAGGCAGAGCGAGGAGACGTGCAGTCCGGTGCCTCCGAGCTGCCGGTGCGCGGCGGTCACGAGAGGTACCGCCGTCGCAGGTGGTCGAGGTAACCGACCGGGTCGAACCCGCGTCCGGTTGCCCGGACGAGCAGCTCCTCCGTCGAGTGGAGCGCGCCGTGCTGGTGGATATTCTCGCGCAGCCACCCCATCAGGGTGCCGAACTCGCCGCGACCGAGCTCCTCGTTGACCTCAGGGTGCGCGTCACATGCGGCCCCGAAGAACTGCGCGGCTGCGATGGCGCCGAGCGTGTATGACGGGAAATACCCGAACGCACCGTCCATCCAGTGGATATCCTGCATACATCCGTCGCGGTCATCGTCCGGACGAACGCCGACGTATCGCTCCATGGCGTCGTTCCACGCGCCGGGCAGGTCGGCGATCTCGAGCTCGCCGGCGAATAGGGCTCGTTCGAGGTCGAAACGCAGGATGACGTGCAGGGGATACGAGACTTCGTCGGCATCGACGCGGATCAACCCTCGTTCGACCCGGCGGTAGTGCCGAAGCACGTTGCCGGTCTCCCACGCTGGCCCCGTGCCGGAGAACGCGTCGCGCACCACCGGCGCGAACCAACCGACGAACTCGGCGCTGCGGGAGGCCTGCATCTCGATCAACAGAGACTGGCTCTCGTGGGTGGCCATCCCGCGGGCGCCTCCGACCGGCTGACTCCGCCAATCGACCGGCAGTTGGCGCTCGTACATCGCGTGTCCGGTCTCGTGCAGCACCGCCATCATCGCGCCGAGGAATCCCTCCTCGTGGTACCGGGTGGTGATGCGCACGTCGTCGGGGACCCCGCCGCAGAATGGATGCGCGCTCTCGTCGAGTCGCCCGTGCTCGAAGTCGAAGCCGACGCTAGCCATCAGTCGGCGGGCGAGCTCCCGCTGCACGTCGACCTGGAAGGGCCCTTCGAGCGGGAGCATTGCTCCTTCGGCCTCCTGCCGCGCCTCGACTTCGGCGAGGATTCCGGGCAACGACTCGGCGAGCGTTGCGAAGACGCGGCTGATGTCGGCGGCGCGAGCACCGGGCTCGAACATGTCGAGCATCGCGTCGTATGGCGTGGTGCCAAGGGCCTCGGCCTTCGCAGCGGCGGTCTGACGCACCAGGTCGAATACGCGCTCGAGGTGGGGGCGGAGCCGGTCGAAGTCGTTGTCCGGGCGGGCGCCCCGCCAAACCATGAAGCACTCGGAGCCGGCCTCGCTCAGCGCGCGAACGAGCTCGGGCTCGACGGCCGTCGCGTGGACCCACTGCCGGCGCATCTCCGCGAGGTTGGCCCGCTCCCAGACACCGAGTGAGTTCTCTGCCTCGGCGGTGTCGAGGAGATCGGAGACACGGGGGTCGGAGATCACCTCGTGCTGGAGCACCTGGAGCAGCGCGAGTTGCTCGCTCCGGATCGCGCCGCCACCGGAGGGCATCATCGCCTGCATGTCCCATCCGAGCACGCCGCCGATCTGGCGCAACAGACCGATCCTTCTGAAGGTTTCTTCTAGTTGAGCGTAGGCCATCGAGTTCCTCGATCCGAGAGAGGTTTGGTGTTCTTATGCGAACCATGGGATGTTCCGCAACGCACTCGGGATTCGCTCGCCAAGGCGCGGCTCACCGTCCGGTAGTCGGGGCGGCGGCCGGCGCGCTGGTGGCAACGTTGCTGCTGGCGGGCTGCGGCACGACGTCGAACTCCGCCGAGGTCTACGTGGAAGACCTGGGCGACGACGGGTTGCGCGAATCGCGGGCATACGCGTACCGCATCACCGTCTTCGAGTACTCCCACGAGGTCGGCGGGTTCGTGGAGTTCTTCGCGGTGGACGGGAGCGTCAACACGCCGACGAACCCCTACTTCCGGTCAACCGATTGCGCCTACTTCGGCGAGGGGCGACTCCGCAACGACCAGTTTCCCGTCGACGTCGAGGGGGTCGACGGCACACCGTTCCGCATGACCGTCGACGTCCTGTCGCGACGAAACGAACTGCTCGGCACGATCACGTCACCCGGCGGCACCTGGCCGGCAGAGGTACCCTTCCCCGCCGAAGGCGTGACGCTGCGGCTGGTGAGGGACGACGTGCCGCCGGAGCGGCGCTGCGCCGAGTGATGCGCCGTCAGTCGGAGTCGACGGGCTCCCGGGCCAGCTCGTCGCGCAGCTGCTCGGCGAGACCTCGCGCGCGTTCGCTCAGCTCGATGCCACTCGCGTCGATCGTCACCTCGACCAGCAGGTCGCCGGTCTTCTTGCCCCGCCGGATCCCCTGACCGCTGAGCCGGAGCTTCTTGCCGCTCGACACGCCCGGCGGAACGGTGACACGCAGAGACCCCGCGAGCCCGTCGATAGCCACGCGGGTGCCGAGCATGGCATCGATCGGTCCGATCCGAACCTGCGCCGCCAGGTCGATCCCCTCTCGCTTCAGCGTCGGGTGATCTTCGACGAGCAAGGTGAGCAACAGGTCGCCGGCCCCGGCCTTGCGCCCATCACCGCCTTTTCCGCGCAGCCGGATCCGGTCACCGCTGGCCGCACCCTTCGGGATCTTCACCGTGAGGGTGCGCGAGCGCTCGGTCAATCCGCGCGCGCCACACTTCTTGCACGGGACCCCTGCCACACTGGCCTCGCCTGTGCAGACGGCGCACCGGGTCGGGCGCTGGTAGTTGATCCGAGCCTCGGTCCCCTCTACCGCGTCCTCGAACGACAGGCGGAGCGTCATGTCGAGGTCACGCCCACGCGGCGGGGCGCCACCGAACGCGCTGAATCCGTCGAAGTGCCCGAAGAGATCGCCGAGATCGACCCCGAAGCCACCCTCGAAGCCCGTGAAGCTGCTCGGGTCGAAATGCCCGGACGCGGAACGCATCCGCTCGTAGGCACGGGCGTCGAACCCTTCGCGCAATCCCTCGGCTCCGTAGCGATCGAACAGGTTCTTCTTCTTGGGGTCCGACAGCACGGCGTACGCCTCGCTGACGCGTTTGAACCGTTCCTCGGCAGCCGCATCGCCCGGGTTCACGTCCGGGTGGAGCTCCCGGGCGAGCTTCCGGTAGGCCTTCTTGACCTCCTCGACGGTCGCG
>CAZFPM010000328.1:0-5625 GCA_964520965.1 uncultured Myxococcales bacterium | reverse complement strand
CGACGAGGTCGGCGCCGACGTCGGCGGCCTTGGTGTAGATGCCGCCGCCCACGCGCGCGAAGAGCGCGATGGAAGACGCGCCCATCGAGAACCCGGCGATGACCTCGAGGACCCGGCTCACCCCAGCGTCGCCGGTGAAGACGAACTGGGTGTAGAAGATGAAGAGCAACCCGAGGCCGAGAAGGGCGAGGCCGACGACGCTCATCCCCATGACCGAGCCGCCGGCGAACGCGACCGCGAGTGCCGGCTGCAGGCCTTCTCGGGCAGCAGCGGTCGTGCGGTTGTTCGCCAGCGTCGCCACGCGCATGCCGAGATAACCGGCGAGACCGGAGGCCAACGCGCCGACGGCGAACGACAGAGCGACGAGGGGCGAGCCCCCGGAAGAGACCGCAGCGAGGCCGAGTGCCACAGCGACGATCACGGCGAAGATCAGGAGCACCTTGTACTCGCGCGCCAGGAACGCCATCGCGCCGTCCTGGATCATGGCGGCGATCTTCTTCATGTTGTCGTCGCCGCCATCCTGGGCCTTGACCCACGACGACTTCCAGAACGCGAAGAGCAGCGCCAATACGCCTGCAACGGGGATTGCGTAGATCAGGTTCTGCACGGAACTAACTCCTCTCGTGACCGTGGGGGCCTTGGGCCTGGGAATGGGCTCTAGGTCTCGCGTCTGCACTCCCGCTGACGCGCGGCGGGCACGTACCATAGGGGGTGGGGCAAGTCACTTACTTTTCGGTGGTTGGGGGCGTCGGCGGATCGACGGGGTGGATCGCCCCCTGGGCAGCCAACAGGCCCCCTCGAACAAGCTCCTCGATCGCGTCCGCTCCCACGTCGATCAGGTGCCGGACGATGTCGGTGTCGATCTTGCCGAAACGTCCGAGGACCCACGCCGACGCGTCTCCGTACTCCGGGCGGCCGACCCCCAGTCGAATCCGGAAGTACTCCTTCGTCGGCAGGTGTCGATCCAGCGAGCGCAGGCCGTTGTGGCCACCGTGCCCGCCGCCGATCTTCAGCTTCACCTTGCCGGGGACGAGATCGATGTCGTCGTGGGCGACGACGATGCTCTCCGGGCCGAGACGCCAGAAGTGCGCCGCCGCGCCGACCGATTCGCCGCTGAGGTTCATGTAGGTCTGGGGCAACACGATCGACGCCGTGCGACCGGCGACCAGACCAGTGCCGAGCGCCGCTCGGAACTTCGACTCGTTCAGGCGCACGCCGAACCGGGCCGACAGCTCCTCGGCGACCCGGAAGCCGATGTTGTGACGCGTGTCGACGTACTTCGACCCCGGGTTTCCGAGGCCGACGATCAACACTCGTCCTGCGGGCAACTGGGCGTCCTTCGACACGGGCGGTCCGGTCGGTCAGGGCGCGATCGAATCGGCGATGCCGACGACCGCTACCGGGGAGCGTGGGCCGGGTGAGCGCGAGTCGGTCAGCTCTCTTCCTCGACCGTCTCCTCGCCTTCCTCTGTCTCCTCGCCTTCCTCGCCTTCCTCGCCTTCCTCTTCCAGGGCCAACGCGGCGCGCCGGACCTGGACCTGGATGACGGGGAAGCGGTTCTTGAAGAGCAGCTCGCAGCCTTCGGGGGCCTCGAGCTCGTCGATGTAGATCGCCTCGCCGATCTCGACCTCCGTCACGTCGTGGGTCACCCCGACGGGGATGTTCTTGACCTGACACCGCACCTTGAGCGTGCGGGAGATGATCTGCAGCAGGCCGCCGAGCTTCTCGCCAGCCGCGGTCCCCTCGGGCTTAACTGGAATGTCGAGGGTCACGACCTGCTCGGGGTCGACGACGTAGAAGTCGACATGGGTCAGCGTCCGGCGGACCGGATCGAACTGCCAGTCCTTCAACATGCAGGTGTGCACGGCGCCGTCTTCGACCATCTGCAGGTCGAGGACCGTGTTCATGCCGAAATCGGTCCGCAAGGCCGTCTGGACGGCCTTCGGCTCGAGCTTCACGGCGAACGCGTCGACGCTACTGCCGTACACCACGCCGGGAAGCTGTCCCGCCTGGAGTGTCTTCTTGCCCGATCGCTTGATCGAGGCGTCCCGCTTCGCGGCGTTCAGGGTCATTCGCTCGGTCGTCATCTCTCTTCTCCTTTGCGCCACACGGCGCGGGTGTTCGCCGCTTCGCTCAGGTCCAGAGCGAGCTGACGGAAGATTCCAGTTGCACTCGGCTGATCGCCTCGCCGATCGTCGACCCGACGCTGACCACCCGAATGCGGTCGCACGCCTTGGCCTCGGGGCGAAGCGGAATGGTGTTGGTAACGCAGACCCCCTCGAGGTCCGACACGACGATGCGCTCCACGGCCGGCCCGTTGAACAGGCCGTGGGTCGCGAAGGCCCACACTCGGCGCGCGCCGCTGTCGCGAAGCGCGGTCGCGGCGCTGCACAGGGTGCCGGCCGTGTCGATCATGTCGTCGACGATGAACGCGTCGTGGCCCGCGACCTCTCCGATCACGTGCATGACCTCGGCCACGTTTGGCCCGGAGCGACGCTTGTCGATGATCGCCAGGTTGGTCCCCAGCTTGTTCGACACGTAGCGGGCCCGCTCGACACCGCCGGCGTCCGGAGCGACCACGACCACGTTGGCGGTCTCCGGCGCGATCTGTCGCATCTCCGCAATCAGATTCTTCGAGCCGTAGAGGTGCTCGACCGGCACGCTGAAGAACCCCTGGATCTGCGACGCGTGCAGGTCCATCGCCATCACGCGATCGACGCCGGCTGCACCGAGGAGATCGGCCAGCAGCTTCGCCGTGATCGGCGTCCGCGGGCGATCCTGTCGGTCTTGGCGGGCGTACGCGTAATACGGGATGACCGCAGTGATCGACTTGGCGCTCGCGCGACGGAGCGCGTCGATCATCACGAGCAGCTCCATCACGTGGTCGTTGACCGGCCGGCAGAGCGATTGGATCGCGTACGCGTGCTTGCCGCGGACGCTCTCCCGGATCACGACCCGCACCTCGCCGTCGGCGAAGCGATCGATCTCACACGCCCCGACAGGCACGTCGAGGTGCGCCGCGACTTCGTGGACCAGCTCCGGGTTCGCGTTCCCAGTGAAGAGCTTGACCGAATCTCGGACCTTTGGCGCCATGATCCTCGCCGTCTGCACGGCGTGTTGAATGAGTTGGGCCGCTAGGAATCGAACCTAGATTCTCGGCACCAAAAACCGGTGTCCTGCCATTAGACGACGGCCCATTGCCGTCCCGGGGATGCCGTAGACCGGGTCCCGCGGGAGGGTGGAGCGGATAGCAAGCGCCCGATTTCGTGTCAAGACGCGGTCCGCCTCGAATCTGCGCTTTTCCGACCCTTCAGCGGCACACTCCGATCCGCTCCCCTTCCGTCTCGATCACCTGCGAGCAGGCTTCACCGGCCGGGCACGTCGGATCGCCCGAATCGCAGATCGACCGGCACACCCCCCAACCGGCCGCCGCGGTCCAATCCGAGCAGAGGAGCCCCACATCGCAGTCGTCGGTGCCGTCGTGGCCGCAGCGTGCGCCCACCAGGGCCGCGCCGGCGGGCTCGCAGCGGTTCGGACCGTCGATCACCGGCACGCACCGCTCACCCGCGCCACAACAGACGCTCTGCGCGTCGCACGCGTGCGGAGCGAGCACCGCGCAGCCGAGCCCCGAGACGTCTGCGCCCACCGCGTCCGACGCTCCGGCGGTCGAGTCGCCGGTCTCGACGAACCGCGCGTCTACCACTTCGACGATGCCGAGATCCCGCATGCACCCAGGCCCGAGGCCGACGACGGCCACCGAGAAGAGCAGTCGGACGAGAGCCTGGACCGAGCCTTGTCGGAAACGACGCGCCCGGGGCGCGCCCATCCCGCGTGTCACCGGACGCAGGTGTAGTTGTCGTGCCCGACCTGCGCGCACTCCAGACCCTGCGGACACGCCGCCCCACTCGGCTGGCAGGGGATCAGGCACGCTCGCTGCCCTGCGGTGGTGAACGAGCAATTCGCATCGAAGGTCTCGAAGGCGTCACACGAACCATCGCAGGCGGTGAAACAGGTGCCCTCGTCCCGGCCGTCGACCCGAAGGCAGACAGGCCCTCCGCGCATGCGCCCGCGGCGCCGCACGACTCGAAGGTGCCCTGCTCCCCGATCGCGTCGAGCTGACAGGCGCCCCCGACCACGTCGGCCGTACCGTCGCGATTGATGTCGAAGGAGATCGGCTGGCCCTCGCCGTCGAGCAGCGTCGCGCAGGTCTCCTCGCCCGGGCAGCTGTTGCCGCACAGCTCCGGGAAGCAGACCTGGGAACACTGCCCCTGCGCGCGGCCCAAGGGCTCGACACACAGGCCGCCAGGACCACAGAACTCGCCGTCGTTGCACAGGAGCTCGACATTCTCCGCTGCCGGGATCACCGCGCACAGCTCGTCCGTAACGGTGCCGTCCTCGGCGAAGACCGTGTCAGCCTCTTCGACCGTGATCGGACCGGCGGCCGCACCGGGTCCGCCGGCGAGGGTCGTGTCGTCGCCGCAGCCAGACCAGGACAGCAGCGCGCCGATCGCGACGACGCCGACGCCCCATCCGAGGGGCCTGGGGTTCCGAGGTCGATTCACTGCGGGAACGCACAGACAGTCTCCGGACCGTTCTGCTGACAGACCGTCAGGCCGGGACACTCCTCGTCGGCCCCGGCCTCGGAACAGCCCGGCATGCAGTAGCGCTGACCCGTATCGGGCAATGTCACGGCGCACAGGCCACCGTGGCCATCGTGGTCGGGGCAGTCCGCATGTTCGGTGCACGGCGGTATGCAGATGCCGGACTCGCTGCCGCCCGGAGCGCCCGCACACTGAAGACCCTCGGAGCAGAGGCCGTCGGCGACGGAGCACACCTCGTAGGGGCCCTGGGATCCCGTCGGCTCGACTGCGCACACGCCCGTGCCCGGAGATCCGGTGAGCGGCAGGCAGATCTCGTCATCGGCGCAAACCGACTCGCAGGTGTCCGGCAGGCAGAGCTGCCGGCAGATCCCGGCCTCCGCGCTGGCCTCGAGCATCGAGCACTGGGCCCCCTCCAAGCAGCCGCCGATTTCCCCGCCGCACTCGGTACCGACCTCGTCGGCGACATCGACATCCTCGCACGCATCGCCGGACCCGGCATCTGCCGTTACATCGGCGCCGGAATCGGCGCTGGATCCGGCATCCGGCGTGGTCTCGACCTCGTCGTCGCCGCAGCCGATCAACGGTAGCGACAACAGGGCGGCGAAAAGGATGAACTTGCGCATTGCGTGTCCGATAACGGAGTTCTGGCCGGCTAGGATACGGATCTCTGTCGTTCAGGTCAAAGGCGCGGGGGTCGTCGTCGATCTACCGACGGTCACCCCGTGCGCGAACCGACGGCGAACCCGAGGGCCGCACGGCGCGCACGGCGCCGCTGGGGCGAGGCTCGCCCCGGTCGCGGCACGCAACACCCCGCGGCGACACGGGTCAGCGGCAGAGCCCCATGTAGGTCGGCACGACGTCGGGGTTCAGACCGCCGGTGTTGCACGTCTGATCGAACGCCGCACAGTCGTCGAAACCTTCCCGGCAGACCGCCATGCAGGCCATACCGCTGCCGAGATCGAGGCAGATCGAGTTGTCCGCGGCGCACGGGAGGCCCGCCTCCGTGCAACGGTCGCCGATCTGCC
>CAZFPM010000327.1:2223-5634 GCA_964520965.1 uncultured Myxococcales bacterium | reverse complement strand
GTACATGATGTCGAACTCCGCCTCCCGGAACGGCGGCGCCAGCTTGTTCTTCACGACCTTCACCCGCGTCCGGTTGCCGACCACGCCGCCCCCGTCCTTCAGCGCACCGATCCGGCGGATGTCCATCCGCATCGACGCGTAGAACTTCAGCGCGTTGCCGCCGCTGGTCGTCTCCGGGCTGCCGAACATCACCCCGATCTTCAGCCGGATCTGGTTGATGAACATCAGGCACGTGTTCGACTTCGACAACGTCCCCGTCAGCTTCCGAAGCGCCTGGCTCATCAGCCGCGCTTGCAGCCCCACGTGGGAGTCGCCCATCTCCCCCTCCAGCTCCGCCCGCGGCGTCAGCGCCGCGACCGAGTCGATCACGATCAGATCCACCGCGCCCGAACGCACCAGCATGTCCGCGATCTCCAGCGCCTGCTCCCCCGTGTCCGGCTGGCTCACCAGCAGCTCGTCCGCCTGCACGCCCAGCGCGCGAGCGTACGACACGTCGAGCGCGTGCTCCGCGTCGATGAAGGCCGCGACCCCGCCGTCCTGTTGACACTCCGCGATCGCATGCAGCGTCAGCGTCGTCTTGCCCGACGCCTCCGGCCCGTAGATCTCGACCACCCGGCCCTTCGGGTAACCACCGACTCCCAGCGCCACGTCAAGGCTGATCGAACCCGACGGGATCACGTCCAGACCCTGAACCAGCGGATTGTCCTCGCCCAGGCGCATGATCGCGCCCTTCCCGAACTGTTTCTCGACGTTCTTGATCGTGAGTTCGAGGGCCTTCTGCTTATCGTTCGACATGAGAACTTCTCCAACAATGGGAACTGACCAGACGTTCAGTACAACGGCGAGAGTAGAATGGCCAGTACTTTCCGACCGTCGCCGTGTGAGGTACGACCATGGTCGGCTCGGCGGACCCGATGTTGCGCCCCCTGATCAGGCGTCGCGCAAAACGAAGCGGTCCACGATTCGCTCGCGCGCCTGGCCCGCGACGACCTCGCTTTCCCACAGCGTCAACTCACGTACACGCGTCGAACCGAAGTTCGTCTCCGCGTAGGGTGTCAGGACGCCGCCGAGGCGCGGGTGTGGGCCGCGCGTCGTCAGCCGCCCGACCCGCACCGCCGGTACGTATGGCTGCTCCTCGTCCGCCAGCACAAGCTCCGTCGCGATCGACTCGAGACCGACGCGCACACGCGCGACCGCGTCGGCGCCCCCGCGCGTGCCCGCCGCGATCAAACGTGCCACCTCTTCCGACGGCACGAACCGCGTTCCGAAGGTCTCGAGCTCGAACACGCCCAACGACCCGGCGAAACTACGCAAGAGGTCCTTCAGTCGCACCAGCGCGTCCGGATCCAGCGCAGGAATGACTCGGAGATCCAGGCGCATCGACTTCGGCTTCGCCCACCTGACCTCGGCGTCGAGCAGCCGAAGCGGCTCCACCAGATCCTCCTGTAGCAGGACCAGACCGTCCAGCACCGGGATCGCGAGTTCGACCGCTACGAATAGTCTCAAGGGGGGCCGTCCATGGGCTCGATGTCCAGCGACACCACGCCGCGCGCGCGGCTCAGCTCCGACGCCGTCTCGGTCGCGACCCGCACGATGGCGAGCTGGGCCAGCGCCGCTGTCCAGGTCTTGAACGCCGCACGTGTGCGGCCGCCGAAGCGCGCCCTCAATACCACGGTGTGCCGCGCCGTCGCCACCCCCAGGAACACCGTCCCGACCGGCTTGTCGACCGAGCCCCCGGCCGGGCCGGCGATTCCTGTCACCGCCACCGCGACATCGGCCCCCGATGCCCCCAGGGCGCCGCGCGCCATCTCCGCCGCCGTCGGCGCGCTGACGGCCCCGTGAGCCTTCAGGGTCACCTGCAGAACGCCGAGGTTCGCGGCCTTCGAAGCGTTGGAGTAGGTGACGAATCCGCGCTCGAACCAGGTCGATGCGCCCGGCACGTCGGTGAGCTGGCTCGCGATCAGACCACCGGTGCAGCTCTCGGCCGTCGCACAGCGCAGGCCGCGCTCCGACAGCTCCACCGCCACCCAGTCGCCGACCCGGTCGACCGCGGCGGGCAGAGCCCAGGGTCCGAGGTCCCGTCTCAGGATCTCCGCCGCCGCGCGGACCCCCGCCGCGGCGTTGCCTGTCAACTCCACGTCGACGTAGGGCAGATGTGCGCACCACGTGACCGCGATGTCGTCCGGGAGTCCGGACGCTTCGACCAGCACGGTCGCGTCGCTCTCTCCGATTCCGAGCAGCCGGACCCGCTCGGTCGCGCGCTCGGCACCGGGCCGGACGACCTCGGGGAGGAACTCGCCGGCGAGCGCGGAGAACTCGGTCGGAACCCCGGGAAGGCAGACGATCGGGACACCGTTCTCAACGACGAATCCGTCGGCCGTCCCGTGCCCGTTGCGCACGATCCGGGCGCCCGCCGGGAACCGCGCCTGCCGTAGCTCCGCGGTTGTCGGCGTACGTCCGCGACGGGACGCCCGTGCCGCGAGGCGCGCCGACGCGGTCTCGTCGACCACCAGGGGCACGTCCAACAGGTGGGCGATCGCGTCCCGGGTGCGGTCATCGAGCGTCGGCCCGAGGCCGCCGCTGACCACGATCGCGTCGGCGCAGCGGCCCAGTCGCCGGAGCGCGCCGACGATCGCCTCCGGATCGTCGGGGACGAACACGGTCTCCACGAGCAGCCACCCCGCAGCTCGGCATGCGCGACCCAGCGTGACCGCGTTGGAGTCGCGAACGCGGCCGTCCAGAAGCTCGTCGCCGACACAGAGGCCGGCCAGGCGAGGAGGATCCTCAGGGTGCATTTTTCGGGTTCTCTACGTTGACAGGGTCGGAAATCCCATGCTAATGCCGCGCGTCCGTCCGGCGAACAGGTCGTGTCGCGACCTTCGCACCGCAAGAGCTGGAGAACCACCGTGGCCAATCACAAGTCCGCCCTCAAGCGGATCAAGCAAACCGCCAAGCGCACGGAGCGCAATCGCTACGTCCGTGGCACGATGCGCACCCACATCAAGAAGGTCCGCCTCGCCATCGATGCCGGCGAGAAGGAGAATGCGCGCGAGGAGTTGCACCACGCGATCCGCAAGATCGACAAGGCCGCCGCCCGTGGGATCATCCACAAGAACCAGGCGAGCCGTCGGATCTCCCGCCTGACCAGGGCCGTCAACGCGCTCTGAGTTCGAACTCGGACCCAGCGTAAAGCGCCGGATCTCGGCGCTTTCGTCGTTTTTGCCCGTCCCGTCCGGAGCCGTCGCCGACTCACCCCGCGCAGGCGCGGACGAAGAGGCGCTCGACCAGGAGCGCTCGCGGAAGCCGGGACGACTTCAGCGCATGATCGGTCTCCATGATAGCCCGTAGAATCGCTGCCAACCGCTCGTCGTCGAACCTTGCGGCGGCCCGCTCGTACTCCCCGAGCACGAA
>CAZFPM010000327.1:0-2213 GCA_964520965.1 uncultured Myxococcales bacterium | reverse complement strand
AAGGGGGGGCAGCCGATGTGCTGCGCGAGCTCCCTGCCCCGCAGGCCCTTGCGCCCACCGTCACGCACCAGCACCAGCTGACGGAATTGCCGCGCGATCATCGCCAGAGCCCCGATCGGGCTCTCGCCCTGATCCATCATCCGTCGAAAACAGCCGGTCGCTTCGCCTAGGCGCCCCGCCGAAAGGTGATCGGTGAGCTCGAACACGCTGCGCGCGCGCACGTCGGGAACCACCTCGCGGACCACGTCGACCTCGACCGACGCCGGTGGGGGGTCGCCGACGTAGAGCCGGACGCGCTCCAGCGCCAGGTCGATCTGCTGCAGACCGGTGCCCAGCGCACCGACGAGGTACGCCGCCGCCCCCGAGCCGAGGCGGAGCCCCCGATAATCCGCGCGGCGATCGGTCCAGCCGATCACGTCGCGTTCGCTCAACGTCGGGAACTCGACGCACGCGGAGTGTTCGGCGGCCATGAGGCGCTTCACCGCCTTCTGACGTTGGTCCAGGCGCGTCGCTTCGCAGAGCAGCACGGTCGACGCGTAGGAGCGTTCGACGTACTCGACGACGGCTTCCAGGTCGGTCCCGGTCAGCTGGTTCAGCGCCCGGACCACCACGAGGCGGCGGTCGCCGAACATCGGAACCTGGTCGGCGGCAGAAGCGATGTCCGCGCCGCTGGCCTCCCCACCGTGGAATCCCGAGCGGTTGAAGTCGTCGCGTCCATTCGGGAACGCGAGCTCCTCGACGCGTCGCATCGCCTCGTCGACCAGGAACCGCTCGTCACCGTAGAACACGAACGTGCGCGCGAAGAGGCCCTCGTTGCCGAGACGACGGAAGAACTCACGGCCCCGGGCGACCTTGTCTGCGCGGTTACTCCGCCTGGCCATCTTCTCCCTCTGCGAGTCGCCGGGTCACGGCGTCGAATGCATGGGCCACCGCCTCTCTGGACGCCTCCTCCAGCGCGCGACGACGCTCCACGGTGTCGGATCCGAACTCGGACGTGCCGGCGATGGCGACCGAGTGCCCCGAGCCCTCGCCACCCGTGCCCGACGGACACCGGGCATCGACGTGCGCGTCGACGCGGGTCGCGGTCCCGGCGGCGGCGTTTCCGTGGGTGATCGCCGCGGTGCCGAGGTCGCTCATCTCGAACGACGCGACCACCGTGCACGCCTCCTCGGCGGGGAGCGCAGTCCGCACGCCACGGTCGACCGAGCGCAACAGCTCCGGCGCGAGATCCTGCAGCGCGGCGGGCAGCGGGCTCAGCGCCACGTCGTGTTGCGGTGCCCCGCACGCCGAGGTCACGGCGACGAGGAGCGGGAGCAGGACGCGGAGAGGTAGACGGTCGGACATCGGCTGACCGTATAGGCGGTTCGGACGGCGATGGCCATCGCGGGGCTCGCTCACGTCTCCTCCCTATCGCTTGCTCCCGAGTAGAGTCGGTGCGCTTCGCGTGGGGTCAGCGGCCGCGATCCCTGGCCGAGGAAGGCGACGTGCAAGACGAGCAGGATCGCGTTGAGCACATTCAACGTCACCGCGACGAAGAGGAGCGGCTCCGGCGGACGCGCGGAGACCAGGCCGCCGGCGTAGACCACGCGCGCCCCGGCGTCGTCGGCGTGCAGGAAGGCCAGGATGGCGAAGAACGAGACCGCGCCGAGCAGCGCGACCCAACGCCAGAGGAACGACCCCGCGCGCCAGGCGACCGCGTACGCGTGCAGGAAGAAGCCTGCGCAGACGTAGAGAATCGCCGTGAACGGGGCCAGATCCGGTTGGTGTCGGAGCCCCACGACCAACGCCACGGTCAGCGCTCCGAGCCAGAACACACCGAGAGGGATGGCGATCCACCATCCCCTGACGCGGCCGCGCCGGAGCGTGGCCGCGAGCGATCCGGTGCGGACCGTGATGCTGATCGAGCGGCGCATGAGGCGTCGCCGACGATACACCAGCCACGGTCCCGCGCGAAGCCGCGGTGTGCGCACCGTCGGATTCGCTCGTCCAGCATCGTTGGTGTATCGTCGCCGAGTGTACGAATCTCCGCCATTGACCCCGCTCTTTCTCGTCTACGCGTTCCTCTGGGGCGCTGCCTGGGGGAGCTTCCTCAACGTGGTGATCTGGCGGCTGCCCAGGGGCATGAGTCTGTCGCGGCCGGCGAGCCACTGTCCGGAGTGCCAGACGCCCATCCGGTGGTACGACAACGTGCCGATCTTCGGCTGGCTCTGGCT
>CAZFPM010000326.1:0-5640 GCA_964520965.1 uncultured Myxococcales bacterium | reverse complement strand
CCTGGCATCTCATGCAGGCGTCGACGAGTGGATCGTCGTCACAGACCCTGCCGCACTCCCGCGCCGTGCACATGCCCAGGTCTGCGAAGCACATGCCGCAGTCGAACGAGATCGCAGAGCTTCCGGACACGCAGTCACCGATGCAACGACGCCCCCTGTCGGTGTCGCGGCAATCCAGCGTGCACTCGTGGACGACGAACGCCATCTCCTCACCGAGATCCTCCAGCCGAGCCCAGTCTTCCTCGTTGCAGGCCCCCTCGACCGGGATCGGCGGCGGGCCCTCCTCTTCGAAGCAGAACATGAACTCCTCGGGGCACTCCTCCTCCACACACTCTTCCCACGCAGGGATCGAGTCGACGTCGCTGCAAGCGCGCTCCGAGCACCCGGCGAGCCACCCGAAGGCCTCGCGAGCGACTGGTGACGCTTCGGACCAGCACTCCTCCTGGCATCCGTCGTCGCCACCACAGTCGAGCACGCACTCGACCAGCTCGTCGCAGGGCATGTCGCCGCCGCCGATCGGGTAGCCGAGGCACTCCTCGAGGACGTCGCCGCATTCGTCGATCTGGCACTGCTGGAAGCGCTCCGGATCCTCGGAGAAGGCCGAGCACTCCTCCTGGATGCAGTTCAGCACCTCCTCGAATTCGCGCTGGGCGGCCGGCGCGCCCTCGGAGACGCACTCCTCCCAGCAACGCTCGTCGTCACACGAGTGCACGCAGTCGGCGATGCCCTCGCAGTCGGTGGGTTGGCCGCCGCGTTCGAGGCAGACGCCCGCCGAACAGTTGAATCCGGGCAGGCACACTCCGCAGGCGCCGCCGCAGCCGTCATTGCCGCACTCCCGTCCGTCGCAGATCGGGACGCATCCGTCGGGCCCCGCCGTCGACCGGCGGGGGACCCACGTCCTCTTCGCCGCCATCGACCGCCGGACCGCCGCCATCGCCGGTGCCCCCGGCGTCTTCGCCGCCCCCGGCTCCGCCACCCCCGGATCCGCCCCCGCCCGGGGGCAACAACGTCGGATCGCAGTCACTGCCGCCGGTGCCGTCCGCCGGGCACGGCCGATAGTCTGTCGGGCCGTCCGTGCACGCCGCGGTCAACAGGATCGAGCACGAGATCGTGATGAGGCTGAGACGGCGCATCGCTTGCCCTGATCGGAGGAAGCCGCCGTCAGGGTTCCACGGCAGTCGACTCAGCGATCTAGCCGAAAGCGCGGCTCGAAGCGACCCTCTCTCGCGTTTTCCGTGACTTGCAGGTCACCGACTGACGTCGAGCATGTCCTGCACCCGGATGAACTTGTGCCGCACCTTCCCGCGCGCCTCCCCCTGCTCGCGCTCGATCGCGTCGATGCGCCGCCAGCGTTCGAGATCCACGACGTCGGGGGAGTTCTCGGCCAGCCAGTCAGCCAGGTCCTCGACGGTCGTCGAATCGTCGGGGGCCGGTCGTCCGACGAGATCCTCGACCAACGCGCCTACCGTTTCGATCGCGTCGGCCTTGTTGGCGCCGACCAGACCCGTCGGGCCACGCTTGATCCACCCGACCGCGTACAGCCCCGGGATGACCTCGCGGGTCTCCGGGTCGACCACTCGGCCGGTGTCGTTCGGGATCACGTTGCGTCGGCGGTCGAAGGGAACGCCGGGGAGCGGTTCGCCGCGGTATCCGACCGAGCGGATCAACACCTGGCAGGGAACGTCCTCGAACTCGCCGGTCCCGCGGGGCTTGGGCTCGGGCCCCTCGTCGAGACGGAGCACGTTCTTTTCCAAGCGCACCCCTGCGAGGCGGCCATCCTTCTCGATCAGCTCGATGGGCGATCGCAAGAGGGTGAGGCGCACCTGCCTGTGGCCTCCTTCGGGGCCGGCTTCGGCGCGGCCCAGGAGGTAATCGACGTTCTTGCGGACGTTGCGGTCCTTGTGCCCATCGACCCACGCCTTGGACAGCGCGTCGAGGCGAGCCTGCTTGGGCGCGATGATCAGGTCGACGTTCTCCAGGTTGCCGATCTCCCGGATCTCGCTGGGTGAGAACTTCACCTGCGCGGCGCCGCGGCGCCCGATGACGCGGACGTGCTTCACGCCCCTCTTGCGGAGTATGTCGAGGGCCTCGTCGGTGATGTCTGTCCCCTCGAGACGCGACGTCTCGGAGACGAGAATGCGCGTGATGTCCATCGAGACGTTGCCGACGCCGATGACGACGACGCTGTCGACGGCGGAGAGATCGAAGTCGCGGTCCTGGTAAGCGGGGTCGCCGTTGTACCAGCCGACGAACTCGGTCGCCGACCAGCTTCCCGGCAGGTCCTCGCCGGGGATGCCGAGTCGACGGTCGGCGTTGGCGCCGACGGCGTAGATGACGGCGTCGTAACGCTCGGCGAGATCCGCGGCCGCGACGTGCTTCCCGACCGTGATGTTACCGAAGAACCGGAAGTGCGGATGATCGGCGATGCGCTCGTACACCCGGGTCACGTTCTTTATCTTCTGGTGGTCCGGCGCGACCCCGCTGCGAACGAGCCCGTGCGGTGTCGGCAGGCGCTCGATCATGTGGACGTCGGCGACGACGTCGGCGCGGTTGAAGAGATTCTCGGCGGTATAGAATGCCGACGGCCCGCCGCCGACGATGGCGACGCGTAGCGGGCGCTCCGCGCTTCCGAGCAAGACCTTGGACACCGTGTCACCCCGGGGTCGAGGGGAGAGCGCAGAGCCTCGGGGATCGCGCGCGGAGCGTCAAGGGGGCCGCAGATACCGGCGTGATCAGTCTTCGCGCCGTTGGATGATGCGCTCGAATATCACGCTGAAGAAGAAGACGTTGACCATCCAGACCAGGAGAGCCCAGGGGAAGATCCGGAACGCGGCGTCGTCGCACAGCGGCACGACCCCGAAGCTGGAGTCGACGCAGATCTCGTGAGGAAGCAACAGCGACAGCGGCACGACCTCGGTGTCCGGTATCTCGATCTCAGCCCGCCCGGGTCCCGCCATCAATCGGCTCGACATGATGCCGAAGAACAACACCAGGGCCGACGACTGCCACACGCTGAGCGCCATGACCCGGGCCGCTCGACGACTGCGCGCCCGTGTCTCGTCGCGGCTCTGGAGTTGTTGATCGAGGAGCACATCGCGGGTGAAGTAGAAACCCAGTAGGAGGAACACGGGGAACGACGCGAGCGCGACCAGCCGGTTGCCGGTGACGCCCATCGACCACGACTCGTCCGCAGCGATCAGCTGGCTGATGCCGAGAAACAGGGCGGCCGCGGTCTGAGGCAGGAGGAAGCGGGCCGGACTCATCAGTCTGTTCCCGCGCCGACCCGCGCGGCCGACCTCGACGGCGTAGGCCGCCAGCATGGCGAGGTTGCCGACCAGCGCGAGCCCGAACGGATAGCCCGCCGCCCCGCCCTCGCCAACGTGCTGGAGCACCGAACACGCGACGAACGGAGCCAGGATCCACAGGGCCATCACCCGGGTCGACGTCAACCACCCCATCACGCGGAGCCCGTGGGCCGCCGCCAGCTCCCGCAACATGTACCGGCGCAGCATCCACTCCTGGATCACGTGCGCGTCCGCCGGGTCGACGGCTGCCGTGGCTGCGTATGTGGAGGGCCGATCGTACGCGCGGAGCACCTTCCGGAGGAGCCCGCGGTTCGGGGGCGCTGCGCAGGCCGCCAGCGCCTCGATGGCCGCGGCCTCATCCTGCCGCCCGAGGATGGCGACCAGCGCGCTCGTGCGGGCGTGCACCGCAGCGATTCGATTGCGAAGCAGGCGCGTGCAGACCTGCCGCTCCAACAGCGGCAGATGACGTGCGCACAGGGACTCCAGATCCTCGAGACCGAGGAGTAGCTCTCGGCATTCGACTAGGAAGGACTGGTCGAGTCGGCTGGCGGTATCCCCGGTGAGGCACTCCGTCTCCAGCTGGGCCACGCGCTGGAGCACGCGACGGAACTCCTCGATGATGTCGCGGGTGCCGGCCTCGAGCCGATGCTCCAGGTCAGTCATGCTACCGCGCGCGACGTCGTCGACCGGGATCCACTGCCAGATCGGTACGGTCGCCGGCTTGGCGTCGCCAGCGCTCGGCGCGCGCGACACGTTGCTCGACTCGGAGGCCACGGGCTCCGCGTACGTCGTGAAGTGCTCCGCGGCACGGAGCCCGCTGAGCACGACGCTCCGCAGCGAGCCGCGGAGGACCTCGGCGGTCACTTCCGGGCCCGGCGGATCCGCAGGCCGGGTGAGCACGGCGACGAGCCGGTCCAGGCAGTCCACGCTGCCATCGGGGGACAGTGGCTCCATCACTTCGGCGTAACGATCGTACGCGTCGAGTACCGCCTGGTCATCTTCGCCGTCGAGCGCATCCTCGACGACGATCACGGCGGTGACGGCGTCTCGGATCTCGTCCACCACGCAATAGGCGACGGCCTCGCGGAAGAGCTTCGGCTCCGGGTGGGCGTGGAGTACGCCGTAGAACAGGTCGATCACCGCGGCCGGATCCACCTCGTGCACCCTCTCCAGGATCCGGTACACGATCGTCGCGAGATCCTTGGTGACGGTCTTCGGCTTCTCCGGCACCGCCAGGGCCTGTCGGACCATGGCCAGCTGACGTCGGGCGGTGTCGATGACCCGGTCGGCGCGCTTGACCGACTGGAGCTCCTCGAAGAGCAGCCGCTTCAACGTGCGCACGAGGGCCGGGTAGACCGACCCCTGTTCGCACGGGGACGCCAACGCTTCGATGACCACGTGGAGGGCGTCTGAACGGCGGAGCCGGGTTCGGCCCCGGGTAGCGCCCGAGAGCGGCTGCCACCCGTCCAACGTGAGGAGCATGTAGACGTTCAAGAGCAGGCGTTCCCCTTCCGAAGAGCCCGCCCACCCCCAGGGATCGTCGAGAAGCTCGTGCTGGATCCGGCGAAGCACCCGCATGGCACGACGTGCCGGCGGCAGGCCTCCGGGCTCAACGGTTCGGAACCCCTCGAGTTCGTCGCGCAGCCACGCAGGGAACCCGTCGGTCGCGAACCAGATCTCGAGCAGGTTCGGCGCGCCGGAAAGCCCCTGCAGGCCCACGAGGAGTTCGTTGTGTTGCTCGGGCTCGGCTGCCCACTCCGGCGATCGATTCCGGCTGAAGTCGGAGAGCACCCGTTCACACTCGGTGTCCCCGAGCTCGTCGGCGGCGCGGAGAGCGTGCAACGCCCGCGGAAGGTTGACCACGAAGGGAAGGCCGCCGCGACCGCGCTCGAAAGCGACGCGAGCCAACCCGGACGACAGGAGCCCCAACGGGAGGCCGAACAACGCGCGGCGGGCGCGTACGCCAGCCAGGTACGACGCGACCACCCAGTCGGCGCCAGGCGGAAGCGCTTTGCTCCATCCCGCCGGGCCGAATCGACGCGGCACCGGCGAGTGCGGCCCAATCGCCCGATGGGCCGTGAGCGCTTTGTCGACACCGGCACGCTTCTTCTCGTTGCCCGACGCCTCCGCCTCGGCGAGTTGTTCCTCGAAACTGCCGCGCGAGGCCGGCGCGCCAGCCGGCGAAAGCCTCTGGCAGCCCCGGGACGGCATCCAGGTCGGCGACGGTCTGGGTCCTGACGTGCTCGAAGACGCACGCGCGGAGCGGCGTCGCGACGCTCTCCTCGACGAAGTCGGCGAGGAAACCGGGGTCGGCGCTCTCCTCGGAGAGGTACGA
>CAZFPM010000325.1:4668-5645 GCA_964520965.1 uncultured Myxococcales bacterium | reverse complement strand
GAACCTCGACCTCGAGCACTTTGCCTATGCCGCGTCGCACGACCTGCAGGAACCACTCCGCATGGTGATCAGCTACCTTCAGCTGCTGGAGCGGCGGCTGGAACCGGTGTTGGATGCCGACGGTCGCGACTTCATCGCCTTCGCAGTGAGCGGCGCCCACCGGATGCGGGCGATGGTCCGGGGGCTCTTGGACTACTCGCGGGTGGCGACCCATGGAGCCAGATTGACGCCGGTCGATCTGGGGGGACCCACGCGGGCTGCGCTCGCGAACCTCGAGCTCGCGCTGCAGGAACGCGGTGCGCGGGTGTCGGTGGCCGATCTCCCGACCATCTGGGGCGACCCGGTACAACTCGAGGCGGTGATGCAGAACCTGCTCCACAACGCGCTCAAATACTCGCGTGCGGAGAACCCGCGCATCGAGGTGGACAGCCGCCCCACGCCGGACGGATTCCGGGTGACGGTCGACGACGACGGGATCGGGATTCCGCGAGACCAATCGGAGCGGGTGTTCGAGATCTTCCAGCGTCTCCACACCCAGGAGGAATACGCCGGGACCGGCATCGGGCTCGCCCTGTGCAAGCGGATCCTGGAGCGGCACGGCGGCCAGATCGGGCTCGTGCCCTCGGCGCTCGGCGGCACGTGCGTCGCTCTCGACTTCCCGTCAGAGCGTGGGACCGGAGCTCATGGCGTGGTTCAGGGCTGAGATGAATGACGCGCAATCCGGGTAGCGGTCTTCCGGCTCCTTCGACAAGGCTCTGAGGACGGCGAGTCCGAGGTCGCGGGACACGAGCGGGTTGTACGCGCGTGGGCTCGACGGCTGCTCGGTCATGTGAGCCGCGAGCATGCGGAACTCCGACTCGTAGTCGAAGGGCGGGCGTCGCGTGAGCAGCTCGTAGAGAGTGCAGGCGAGGGAGTAGATGTCGGAGCGGCCGTCGACATCGGCGGCGTCGACGAATTGCTCGGGGGCCATGTACGAC
>CAZFPM010000325.1:0-4658 GCA_964520965.1 uncultured Myxococcales bacterium | reverse complement strand
GTGCCCATCATGGCGCCGGTCCGGGTCTTCTTCCGCGCCGCCAGAACCTTCGCGATGCCGAAGTCGGTGAGTTTGGGAACCAGTCCGTCGTCGGTTTGGGCGAGGAGGGTGTTCTCCGGCTTGATGTCACGGTGCACCACACCTTGAGAGTGGGCGTAGCCGATGCCCCGGATCGCCGGTAGGAACAGGCGTGTCAGGGCGTGGGGGTCTGCCGGGGCGTCGGCCGACATCATGTAATCGCGCAGCGTCGGTCCGGCGACGTACTCCATGACGATGACGGCGACACCGTCGACCGCCAGCACGTTGTGGACCGCGACGATGTTCGGATGTCGCAGACCCAGCTGGATGCGCCCTTCGTCGACGAAGCGCCGGGTGGCGTCCCCGGAGTCGACGAGCCAGGTGTGCAACACCTTGATCGCCACCGCCAGGCCCTTCCGCAGGTCGGTCCCGGCGTAGACGGCGCCGGAAGCACCGACGTCGATCAGGTCTCCGATCTCGTAATGATCGGCGAGGACGGTCCCGGGTGGGAGCTCACCGCCGCGGAGCCGCGTTCGGCTCTCGGAGGAGGGTAGGGCGTTGTCGAGCTTGCCGCCGCAAGCGGCGCAGAGCGCGGCGGCGCGGAGGTTGTCCGAGCCACAGTCGAGACACGGATTGTCGAGCGTCTCGGTCACGTCGTTCTGCGACCCCGCGACCCGAAACGCCTTGCCCTCCGCGTCCCGTACGATGACGCCTCGACCGCGCATCCACCGAACCCGGCCGGCCGCGTCGTACATGCGGTAATCGACGCTGAAGGTCGGGTCGTCGCTCGCGAAATGAACGTCGAGCGTATTGGCGAGCCGCTCGGCGTCCCGCGCATGGACCCGGTCGAACCACTCGTCGGGAACGTCTCCGATCTGGCTGTGCTGGTACCCGAGGAATTCCGCCCAGCCGGAGGAGTAGGTGATGCGATTCGTGCGCAGATCCCAATCCCACAGCCCATCGGACGACTGCTGAATCCAGAGTGCGTACCTCTCCTGCCACTGCTCGATGTCCCGCACGCCCCGCGAGCGCTCGATGGCGTAGCGCAGCGCCCGCGTGACACGGCGCTCGTCGACCTCGTCCTTCACGAGGTAATCCTGCGCGCCCCTCTGCAGGCTCCTCATCCCGACATCGTCGTCGTCGAGTCCGGTGAGGACGACGACGGGGACCCGAGGCCAGCAGTCGCGCAGCTGTTCCAGGGTGTCGAGCCCACGGGAGTCGGGGAGGGTGAGGTCCAGCAGCACGATGTCGGTCTCGTGGTTGCCCAGATCCTCGATCGCGTCGGCGAGCCGGACGACGTGGCGCACGGCGAACCTCGCGCCGTCGTTGACCTGCAGATGCTCGGTGACGAGCCGGGCGTCGCCGGGATTGTCTTCGACGAGCAGGACCGAGATTGGGGCCGCATCGGTCACGACAGACGACACCTTCAGACGGGGAAAGGTCCGCGCCAGCCTACACGGGGTGGACAGGTGCGGGAAGACCGCGAGACGCCGGGCGCGATCCCCTGGCCAGGGTCCGGGTCGGGCCATATCATCACCGGGTGTCCACCCGAACCTACGGAGCACGATGGCGCGTCGTGTCTTGCTGGTAGAGGATAGTGCGGGGGACGTTCGGTTGGTGCGCGAGGCACTGAAGGTGTGCGGCTTGGATGTCGAGCTCGAGGTCGCGCGCAATGGGCGTGAGGCCGTCGCGCGAATGGCATCGGACGCCGAGGTTCCCGATCTCGTCATCCTGGACCTGAACATGCCCCTGATGGGCGGCCACGCGGTGCTCGAGGCCCGCGCGCGAATGGAAAAGCTCGCGCACACACCCTTCGTGGTGCTCACGACATCGGCCGCAGAGCAGGACGTCACGCGCGCATATCACCTCCACGCGGACGCCGTGCTGGCGAAACCGGCGGACTTCGACGCCTTTGTCGAGCTGATCCGCTCGATCCACAGGCTCTGGCTCGACACGGCGACCACTGCACCGAGTTCGGATGCCGACGCCTGACTCGCCGCTGCCAGTCGGCACCGTGGTCGGGGGTTACCGCGTGGTCGGGACCGCCGGCGACGACGTCAGGTTCGTGCACTATGACGCGGTATCGACGTCGACGGGCGACCCGGCGACGCTCTCGGTCCCCCGGGTCATCCCCAGTCCGGAGGCACGCGACGCCCTCGACGCACGGGTCCGAGATTTCGGCGGCGTGGCCAGGGTGGGCAGGGCGACGCTCCCGACCGCGGTCGTGCGATTCGGCGACCGCGTCACCCTGGTGTCGCAACACCTGCAAGGAACGCCCGACCGCAGTTGGATCGAGGCGCAACAGCCGATTCCCTTTGCGCGGTCACGGCCGCTGATCGAGGAGTTGCTCGACGCGACGGCGTTGCTGCATGCCCAGCGCATCGCCCACGCCAACCTGTCGCCCGACGCGTTGCTCCTTGACGAAGACGGGGAGTTGTCGTTGCGCCTGGCGGGCGTCGGAGACCTCGTCCCGACGCCTGGCGATGGTCCGGTCGACCCCTATCAGCCGCCCGAGGCGCTCATGGGCGCAGACGTCGATCCGTTTCGCGCCGACGTCTGGGCGATCGGGATGTGCGCGTGGCGCTCGGTTCACGGCTCCTTTCCCTTTCCGACGGCGGCGCGGCGGCGGTGGCGGATGTTGGGGCGAGGGGCGATCGAACTTCCGCCGTTCGCGCGGGACATCAAGGGCGTCGCCAATGAGGTCGGCGCGGTATTCGACCGGGCCGTCGGTCCGCCCGACGTTCGGCCCAGCAATGCGTCGGTGCTTCGGGCGGTGTTGTCGGCGGCCGCAGTCCACGATCGTTCGGTGCGGCGAGACACCGGAGACCTGCCGGTGGTCAGCGCGCCGCCGTCGGACCGCAGCTGCCGGGTCCGGGGCCAGAAGTCGGCCGGCCTCGGGGATCGTGGACGCGTGCGCCGGTCGGCGGCTGTCGTCGCGCTCGTGGCATTGGTCGCCGTGACCGGAGCTGTGCTTCGGGCGCGGAGCGGCGCGCGGTTGCCGAGCTGTCATGCCACCGAGGATTGCGCCGTCGGGCTCGAGTGCTCCCGAGGTCTGTGCGCGCCGCCTGGGTTCGTCCCGGTCGCGCCGTCCGTCTTCACGATGGGGTCGTTGCCGGGAGAGCCGCGCGACAGGTACGAACCGTCATATCGGGCGAGGTTTACGCGCCCGTTCTGGGTAGGCGTCCACGAGGTCACCCAGGGCGAGTGGCAGGAGTTGATGGAGAGCCAGCCATCGGAATTCCGGGGGTGTGGCCCGCGATGCCCCGTGGAGTCGGTGAGCTGGTACGAGGCTGTAGCATACGCGAACCGACTCTCGGAAGCCGCGGGGTTGGAGCCTTGCTACACGCTCGGTGGGTGCACCGGGGAGCTCGGATCCGGCTGCGACGAGATCGCCACCGACATGCATTGGTGCGAGGGCGACTTCTTCTGCTCCGACGTGGCGTTTGCCGGATTGGAGTGCCCGGGCTACCGCCTGCCGACGGAGTTGGAGTGGGAGTACGCCGCGCGCGCCGGAACCACGACCGCGCACTACGGCGGACGCATGGAGATCCGCGATGGCCAGGTCGACTCGGCGCTGTCGGAGATCGCCGTGTACCGCGCGACCGCGCGCGTCACGTATCACCCCGCCTGGTCGTGCGAGGAGCTCTCCGACGGCCGTCCGGGATCGGAGCGTTGTGGCCCCCACGAGGTCGGTGGGCTGACGCCGAACGCGCTCCGGCTCCATGACATGTTGGGAAACGTGGCCGAGTGGACGCATGACGGCTGGCGGCCCGACCCGCGCGTCGTCGTCGCGGCCGGCACTCGCGGCGAGGGCCGTGTCGGCCCCGACGGGCGCGTGGAGATCGTGCTCGACGAGGTGGACGATCTCCACGTCGACGAAGGGACGGTCCGGTCGATTCGCGGCGGTGCCTGGTTCCACCAGGCGGCGGCAGCCAGAGCGTCGGCACGGGGCGGTGGGCGTGCGACGTGGCGCTGGACAGATGTCGGATTCCGGCTGGTGCGGACGATCGTCGAGCCGGATTGATCAGCCAGCGAGTGCCGCGACGACGATCTCGGGGGTCGGCGACGTGAATCGCAACAAGCGTTCGCGCGCCTCGCGGGCCAGGTGAAGGAACTGAATGCCCATCCCCGACTCGGCCGGGGCGTCGTCGTCGAGTACGACCCGAGAGACCCGTCCGGCGGCTTCGACCAGCCCGCCGTCCATCATCATGCAGAAGATGAACTCGCTCCCGGGGCTGACGCACGCGGACGAGTAGACGAACATCCCGTTGACGCTGATGTCGCGGCATCGGAGGGATACCTCACCGTGTCCCTCCGGGTCGCGGAGCACGACGTCGGTCTCGACCTTGCGGCGGCGCGCAAGTCGGATCCCTTCGTCGTCTTCGACCATGACGCTGTTGCCTGCTGGCTTCATCGATGGCTCTGCTCGAGTGGGTGCAACACGGTGACCAACCGTCTAGCACGGCACCGAGACGCCCCCAAAAAAGCGCCGCTCAGTTGAACGTCACCGTGAGGTCGATGCCGAAGGCGACGCCGCCGAATGGGTCGACCAGATCGGTGGTGACGCGGTGGGCCGTGAGGTGGCCGGCGAACCCGACACCCATTCGCGGTGCGACCCACCACTCCTTGCCGACCAGGAG
>CAZFPM010000324.1:2972-5681 GCA_964520965.1 uncultured Myxococcales bacterium | reverse complement strand
TCCAGCCGGTGTAGTGCACCTCGACGACGTTGGCTGCCTCGGGATGGGTCGTTCCAGTCCCCGCCTGTAGAATGCGCGAGGCGAGTCCGGACTCGGTCAGCTCGGCGTCGTCGGGCGGCTCGGCGACGTCATCAGGGACCGTCGGCGGGTCGGGGGTGCGCTGGATCTCGAGGAGTTCGACGTCGAAGACGAGCATGCCCTGCGGCCGATTCGGCCGATTGTTGTAGGCGAGCTCGACCGGGATCCAGAAGCGCCGCTTCTCGCCGACGACCATCAACTGCACTCCTTCGGTCCAGCCGGCGATCACGCCGTTGAGCGGGAAGCTGGCAGGCTCCCCGCGCGTGTGCGAGCTGTCGAACATCTCCCCGTCGGTCGTCCAACCCGTGTAGTGCACGGTGACCACGTCGATCTCGCGGGGATGCTCCGTACCTGTTCCTGCCTGCAGAACCCGCCAGGCCAGACCGGACTCGCTCCGCTCTGCGCCCTCGGGCGGGGCGGCGACATCGGAGGGGGTCGCGAGCGGGTCACCCTCGCCGTCGGCGTGCTGGGCCGGCTCCTCAGCGGCCTCTTCCGACGCGCCTTCGGAGGCCTCGCCGCTACCCTGCTCGGCCGTAGTGGTCTCCGGGGCAGCCTGCTCGGCAGCGCTCTCGGTCGCATCGGAGCCGCTCTGGCAGCCGAACGAGAAGATCAACGCGAACAAGGGGGTGAGGTAGCGACGCATGCTTGTCTCCTGTCTGGTCATGAGAGTCGCCGTGCACTACTCGGTGGAACGTCGGAATGTAAAGCGCCGCGGGACCCGCATGCCGCCCGGTCGGCCGCCGTCCCCGCCGCATCGAGCCATCGTGATGGACGAGCCCAGATCCACCGCCGAAGACCCACCGCACGGGTCCAAGCCGCCCGACAACGCCGGCCGAAACGCCGCGATCTGGTCGTTCTTCGCGCCGCCGGTCGGGTTCGTGCTCGGGTGGATCGCGTTGCGACGTTACCGGCGCGAAGGCGCGGATCGGAACAGCATCCAGGCGGCACAGGCGGCGATCCTGAACAGCATCGTCTCGAGCGTCGTGCTGGTCGTCGGCGTCGTCGTGCTCGCCGCGATGTGGCGCTGGTATCGCTCGATGGGCCTGATCTGACCGGATCGCATCGCGCCGCCGGATCGTCGGCGACCGAAGGCGGGCGCGGGTTCAGCCCTTGGCGCCGGCGGACATCGGCGCGTAGAACTTCTGGGCGTAGTCGCGCACCATCCGGTGCGAGCTATAGGCCGCCGGGAGCGTCTCCAGCGAGCGTCTGACGACGGCGAGCCACGGTGGTGCGGTCCCGCGTTGTCCGTCTGCGTAATACGTGGGGACGACCTCGTCCTCGAGTGCCGCGTAGAGGGCGGCGAGATCGCGGCCATCCTGCTCGTCGACGTGCATCGGGACCTCGCGGTCGCCGATCGCGAATCCGTTGGTGCCGTCGAAGCCCTCGTCCCACCATCCGTCGAGAATAGACAGGTTGACCCCGCCGTGCAGCGGGACCTTCTGGCCCGACGTTCCGGAGGCCTCGCGCGGGCGCTGAGGGTTGTTCAGCCACACGTCGACACCGGAGACCAGCGTACGTCCGACAGTGAGGTCGTAGTTCTCGACGAACACGACCCGCCCGCGGAGGTGGGGATCGAGAGCCGCCTGCACGACCCGCTGGATGACCTGCTTGCCGGGCACATCCTGCGGGTGCGCCTTGCCGGCGATGACGAACTGCACGGGTCGATCGGGATCGGTCAGGATCCGCGCGGCTCGGCGGATGTCGCGGAAGAGGAGATCGCCGCGTTTGTACGTCGCGAAGCGGCGCGCGAAGCCCAGGGTGAGGACCTCGGGCGACCATCCGTTCAACGCCTCACGCGCGCGCCCGGCGTACTCTCCGCCGGCCGCGGCGAGCTGGTCGAGGCGACGGCCGATCTTCTCGATCAGCGAGACCTTGAGCTCCCGGCGCACGGTCACTAGGTCTTCGTCGGTCACCCGCGAGACCAGTCGCGCCCATCGCTCCGGATCCACCAGCGAGTCACGCCAATTGCGGCCGAGGCGATCGTCGTAAAGCCGGCGCATTGCGGGGTGGAGGAACGTCTCGACGTGCACGCCGTTCGTCACGTGGCCGATCGGGACTTCTTCAGGGGACCCGTCCGGATGGAGTTCGTGCCACATCCGGCGCGAGACCTCGCCGTGGAGCCGCGAGACGCCGTTGGAGGCGCCCGCGGATTTCAAGGCGACCACCGTCATGCAGAACGGCTCGCCCGGGTCGCCCGGGCAGACCCGACCCAGCCCGATCGCGTCGTCGAAGGGCACGCCCATGCGGTAGCGGTAATATTGGAGGACGTCCTGGACGAGCCCGGGGTCGAATCGATCGTGGCCGGCCGGGACCGGGGTGTGGGTCGTGAAGAGGGTTCGTGCGCGGACCCACTCCACGGCCTCGGCGAAGCTCGAGCCGAGCCCGACGCGCTCGCGGACCAGCTCCAGGCAGGCGAACGCGCTATGACCCTCGTTCAGGTGGTACACCGTCGGTTCGATTCCGAGCGCTCGGAGCATCCGAATCCCGCCGATCCCGAGCACCAACTCCTGGCGGATCCGCATCGCCCGGTCGCCGCCGTAGAGCCGGCGACACACGCCCCGGTCACGCTCCTCGTTGCCGTCGATGTCCGTGTCGAGCAGGTAGAGTCGGGCTCGACCGACGTCCGCGCGG
>CAZFPM010000324.1:0-2962 GCA_964520965.1 uncultured Myxococcales bacterium | reverse complement strand
CGCATGCACCGTTCGGTTGGAGATCGGGATGGCGATGTCGACGGGCTTGCCGTCGATGTCGACGCGCTGGAGCGGGGAGTTCGACCAATCGGTCTCGGGGAACGCCTCGTGTTGCCAGCCATGCGCGTCGACCGTCTGCTGGGCGTACCCCTCCGCGTATTTCAGCGTCACGCCGATGAAGGGCACGCCGAGGTCGCTGGCCGTCTTGATGTGGTCGCCGGCCAGCACGCCCAGGCCGCCACTGTAGATCGGCAACGACTCGTGCATCGCGAACTCGGCGCAGAAGTACGCGACCGTGCCAGTGCTTGCGAAGCCTTTCAGATGCTTCGCGGTCCAGGTTGCCGTCTGGCCGAGGTATCGCTCCAGCGCGGCGATCTGGTCATCGAGTGCCACCCGCCCGTCGCCCTCGCCGAAGAGCTCCCACAGGCGTCCGTCCGAGGCGTTGGCGAGCACGGAGAGCGGCGCATGTCCGCTCGCCGACCAGCCTTCCGGGTCGATGCGCTCGAACAGGGACCGCATCGAAGGCGTCCAGGTCCAACGGAGATTGGTGGCGATGGTGCGCAGTGCGTCGCGAATGTCCATGAAGCCTTCCTGTCCGCGGCCGTAGCCGGGGGGCCGTGTCGGGTACCGCGGGGAACCACCGCGGCGGTCGGCGAATGTAGGCGGCGGAGCGCCACCGAGGCAAGCCCGAGGGCGACGAAGCCGGGATCAGGCCTCTTCGACGGCCGCGTCCATCACGCGTGCGTTGTCGATCGCGTCACGGGACCAGGGCTCGTCGACCTGCTTCAGAATGCGGACGGCCGCGCGGCGCACGGCGGGTTCCGGGCTCCACACCGCCTGCTCCAGGTAGTGAAGGGCCTCGTCGAGGTTGCGTCCGGCGAGGTGCTCGGCGACGTGCGGCGAGACCAGCACGACGTGCTCGAGGTCAGGTTCGACGTCCGATCCTTCCAGGTCGATCGTGACCAACGAACCGGCCGTTCCGGTGAGCTCGCACTTCGACCGGGCACGGCGGGCGAGATCGCGTCCGAGGGCGGCGAGGGCGGCGAGATAGGCGTCGTGTCGGTCGCGTCCGGTGGCCATCGTGATGTCGGGGTCCGGTCAAGAGGGGGTCTGCGGCTCGCGCATCATCTCCAGGGTGACCGAGCCGCTGGCGTGGATCGCGGCGAATGTCCGCAGCATCGAAGGCTCGGCGCGGTCGCATGCCTCGACGACCTTTGCCGCCCAGGCGTAGTACGCCAGCTTGCGCTGCAGCGACCAATGCTCCGGCGGTGAGGTCAGGATCCCCCGCAGGTTCGAGATCTTGTCGGCGACGCGGAGGTTCTGGGCGTCGGTGCTCATGTCCGGCGCGTTCTCGATCTGGGCGAGCTTCCGGCGCCAGACCTGGGGGTTCTCGTCGTCGCTGACCTCGAGCACGATCGCGGTCACTCGGCGTCCGAAGCGCTGGAGCAGGTCGTCCGGCGTCGTGAGCGTGTCCTCGATGATGTCGTGCAGGACGGCGGCGCAGAGCAGGTGCTCGTCTTCGAGGCCATGGCTGGCCAGGATGTGGGCGACCTCGATCAGGTGGTTCACATACGGGGCGCCCGCCTTGCCCTTACGGCGCTGGGTCCGATGGCGGAGAGCGGCGAAGTTCAGCGCTTCGAGGAGTTTGCGGGAGCTGTTCAATGTAGAGAGTTCGCGGGGTTGCGTCGCGGTCATGATAGCTGGACGGGCCGACTCTGTCGCGGTCGACGCGTGACGCGGCGCGCCGTGGCCCGGGCCGACGCGCGGGTGTCGATTCGCCGGCCGGATCGAGGCACTCGTCGCGGCCGAAGTCGCAGGTCTCCACGGCTCTGAGCCGGCGTTGACGCACTGCGCCAAGGCTGTTAGTCCGGCCATCTGACCCCAGACCTGCCGGCGCCGCCGCACGGGTGGCGCTCCCCGCACCTCCCGAACACGCATGACCCACAAGACCGACGCCTGGGTGCTGTACGCTGGCGAGAAGGGCTCCCGCGAGCCTGCCGAGCTGAAGCGCGAGACCTTCGAGTTCGACGACATCTCGAGCGAAGAGGTGCTCGTCTCACCGCTCTACGGTTGCTGGGAAGGCAACATGGGGCACGCTCTCACCCGAACGCCGGTCGACATCTGTCGGCAGCGTGGCGAGGAGAAGGTCGTCTTCGGCAATGCGGGCGTCGTGGAGATCATCGACGTCGGGTCCGAGGTCGACAACGTCCGACCCGGCGACAAGGCGATCGTCTTCTGCAACGGTGTCTGGGACAAGTACGGGTACCCGAAGAAGATCTTCGCGTACGATGCGCCTGGCACGATCGGCGTTCTGGCGCGCAAGACCAAGCTCCACCAGAAACAGGTCATCGCCATCCCGCCGGAGAACACGTTCGACCTCGAACGGTGGGCGGCGTTCAGTCTGCGCTATGTGACGGCCTGGTCGAACTTCCGCCTCGCCTACGGCATGCTCCGCCTCGAGCTGACGGAGCAGGAACTGCCCGATCCGGTCGTGTGGGGTTGGGGCGGCGGCGTCTCCCTGGCCGAGCTCCATCTGGCCCGGCTGCGCGGGTGCCGGACCTTCCAGGTATCGTCGCATGGCGACCGACAGGCTGCCGCCAAGCGCTTGGGCATCGCCCCGATCGATCGCAACGAGTTTCCGAACCTGATCTACGACGAGGGACGCTACAAGAGCGACCCCGAGTACAAGCGGGCCTACAAGGAGAGTGAAGCGCGCTTCCTCGAGATCGTCGACGACCTGACCGTCGGTCGGGGCGTCAACATCTTCCTCGATTACGTCGGCAGTCCCGTCATCCGCGCCACCCTGAAGGCGATGGCGCGACAGGGCGTCCTCGCGACTGCAGGGTGGAAGGAGGGCATGTTCCTCTGGTTCCTGCGCGCCGTGGAGTGCATCGACCGCCACCAGCATGTGCACACCCACTACGCGCGCTACGGCGAGGGGATCCAGGCGGTCCGTTTCGCC
>CAZFPM010000323.1:0-5683 GCA_964520965.1 uncultured Myxococcales bacterium | reverse complement strand
GAGAGAGGGGATGGAGAGACCAAAGCCGTCTGCGAGAGTGTAGCCGGCGCGGCGCACTTGCGGAATGGGGACCCGCTTTACCGGAGATGGCTGTTTCCAGATGCCCTATTTGCCTGTTTGCCAACAACGCCGAGGCAACCACCCGGCCTTGAATCAGTGTAGGATTCGAGGCCAGAGAGGCCCGAGATGACCGACGAGAACGCACCGAAATCGCATGACCAGGAGTCGAAGGATTCCGGCCTGCCAGACCCCGAGTTGCACCGCCTGGTCACTTCGATGACGCCGTAGGGGTACGCCTGGTCGCCGAGGTCGGGGATCTCCACGCCGTCGAAGGTGATCGTAGGTTGCTCCATCTCAGGAATCCGCGGGCAGGTGTCGAGTGTCGAGGACCGAATGTAGCAGCCAAGGCGGGGACGGCCGAACTCCGGTTTCAGGACCCGCGCACCCGAACGGCGCACGACCCCGGCGGATCACTCCTCGAGCGGGATCTCGATCTCACCCAGCGCCGTCGGCAGCGGGGTGCTATCCCCCTGGACCGGTGACGATGCCCCCTGCCGAGCCGATGATCGCATCCTCAGAGGGCCCACCGCTGCCATCGTCGGAGGACGAGCAAGCATGAAGGAGGAATAGACAAGTCACCAGGGAGCGTGCGCGTGAAGGCATGGTGTTCTCCAGTCGATACTTTCGATGACGGTCTGATTGTAGAGGAGCCAGGGGAGTTGGGTCCAGTCCGACGATCCGGTTGGATCAGCCTCTTGCGCGACGGGCCTGGAACTCGGCCATGCGCTCGGCGGCGATGGCGTAGGCCCGCTCGAGGAAGCCACGCAGGGCCTCCCGAGAGACATTCGGGCTGAAGTGGTTGTCGAAGGATTTATAGCCTACGTGCTTCCAGTCGACCTCTCGATGCCCGCCGTCCTCGTGGTAGCGAGTGCCGGGCAAGGGGACGTAGCAATTGATGTCGAAGACATCGGTCTCGACCTTACCCATGAAAGCCAGGGTCTGCTCCATGTCCTCCGCGGTCTCCTCCGGGAGCCCGAGGAGGATCGAGGTGATGGACGGGATACCGCTCTCCCGAACCAGGCGAGCCGTGGCGAGGATGCCCTCGACGGTGGTCCGCTTCCCTGCCGCGTCCAACACCCCCTGGCTCCCGGACTCCAACCCGAAGTACAGCCCCACGCAGCCGGCGCCCTTCATGGCCGTGAGGACCTCCGCGTCCATGTTGTCGTAGCGCGCGGTGCATCGCCAGGGCAGGGTCAGGCCCTCCTCACGCCACCGCCGGCAGAACTCCAGGAGCCAGCGGCGGCCGAAGGTGAAGGTGCCGTCCACGAAGTCCAGGCTGGTCACGGGCCCGAGCTCAGTCAGGGTCGCCAGCTCCTCTAGCACGTGGTCGACGCTCCGGCGGCGGACCCGACCGCCCCACAGACGCCGGTCCGAGCAGAAGGAGCAGTCGTAGGGGCATCCCCTCGCGGTCCCGGCGAGGTGCCCCGTGTAGGTCGAGTAGTCACAGTCCAGTACCAGATCCCGGGCAGGGAACGGCAGCGCATCGAGGTCCGGGAGCAACGCTGGGGGTGGATTGTGGACCGGTCCCTCGGGCGTCTGGTAGGAGGCGCCAGGCACGCCCTGCGGGATCCCGTCCCCACCGACCACCGACGCCACCAGCGCGCCGAGGGGACTCTCCCCCTCCCCACGGACGACCACATCGAAGAGCTTCGTCTCCAGGAGCTCGTCCGCACAGAAGCTGGCGTGGTGGCCCCCTGCGACCACAGGCACTCCAGGGAGGGCCTCCCGCACGACCTGCGCGGTCCGCAGGACCGAGTCGATGGCCGGGGTGAGCGCGGTGATCCCTACCAGGCGCGGGCCCAGCTCCACGAGACGCGCCCGGAGGCGTTCCCAGATCACGTGCTCCGGGTCGTCGACGATCTCGGCGTAGGCCCGCTGGCCCTCGGCGTACTTGGCCAGGTCGAAGTCGTACACCGCCGTCGGGGGCATCTCCAGGAAGAGATCCACCGAGAGGACGCCGACGGAGAACCCCGCGGCCCGGAGGCTCGCGGCGAGCTCCACGAGGCCCATGGGATAGGCGAACTCGGCCATGACGCCCTTTAGAGCCTTGTAGGGGGGGTCGATCAGGATCACGTCCATGGGGGCCTCCGGGGTTGCCCGAAGTCTCCCCCGGGCTCCGTACACTGTCAAAGTTCGGCTCCAGCGGATCCTGCGGTATCCTGGCCTACGAAACCCGGCACAGGGAGGGCCCCATGACCCGCGTCCTCGTCTACAACATGTCCGGCGAGCTGGACGACCTCTCCCACCTCTTCCCCAACGAGCGCTTGGCTCGGCTGGGCTCGGTGCTCCGGTCCGGCGGGGCCGAGGCGGTGGTCTGGGATCGCGCCAACCTCCAGGACCTGACCCGGATCGGCGCCGCCGCGATGGACAACCTCGGGGATCTCGGCTTCACGGAGACCAATGATCTCCACCAGGCCCAGGTCGACCTCGAGGCGAAGGAGATCCTGGCGGGCGGCTTCGACGTGGTGCTCCTCAACCTCTGGCACGGCTCGGGGTTCAAGTTCACCGCAGACCTCGCCCGGGCGCTTCGCGCAGGGCGAAGCTCGATCCGCCTCTACGGGGTCGGGCAGAAGGTCGACTGGTTCAAGGAGCACATCCTGGACCTCCCGGGGAACGCCCTCGACGGGCTCGTCACGGGCCTGGGATACAACGCCGCGGCGCGCATCGCAGAGGCGGGGCACCTCACGCCCGGGCCCAACGCGATCCTCGACGGCCCCGATGGCCCCCGAATCTGGGACAAGGCGCCCTTCCAGGTCGACGACTTCCCCGACCCATCTTACGCGCCGGAGCACTACCGCGGGATCGAGGCGAAGCTCCCGATCTACCCCATCACCCTCTCCAACCAGGCTTGCCCGAACTACTGCCGGTTCTGCCTGCGCCCGGACAACTATGGGCGGGAGAACATCCCCCGCAACGTCGACCGGGTCTTCGCCGAGCTCCGCCACCTCTACGACGCCCATGGCGTCCGCCACTTCCGGGTCGAGGACTCGACGCCGCCCGCGGGGACGATGACCCGGCTGGCGCGCAAGATCCTCGACTCCCCCATGGCGGGGGAGGTCCGATTGTCCGGGTTCTCCCGGGTGGACACCAACAGCGAGGAGGACTTCGAGGTCCTCCGAGAGGCGGGGGTCCTCGCGCTCTTCTTCGGCATCGAGTCCATGGACCCGGAGACCCTCACGGCCTTCGGCAAGGGCTTCACCCCGGAGCAGGTACGCTCGACGGTGGAGGCCGTCCACGGGGCGGGGATCGCGACAGTGGGATCGTTCATCTACCCGGCCCCCGGGCAGACCCGCGCGCAGCTCGAGCGCAACCTCGAGGGGATCGGTCGGCTCCGGGGCATCCTGGACTCCCTCATCGCCCTCCCTGCGGGGATCTATCCCCCGACGGAGTGGGGACGGCACCCGGCGCGCTACAAGATCGAGCTCGAAGAGGACTTCATCGCCAAGGCCGCGATCTTCCCCATTAAGCACATGCAGCCCATGCACCTCTGGCCGGATCCGCCCTTCCGCTACGAGGTGCTCGGGAAGCCCGCCGCGGAGGTCCGGTTCTCCGACATCATCGCCGCCTTCGAGGACTTCCTCGGGGTGGTCCGCGAAGACATGGGCTTCCCCGGCATGCCCGACTACTACTATCTCCTGGCGGATCTCGTCGGTCGGCCGCCCGCGGCGGCCTTCCCGGAGATGATTCGGCACATGGTTGGGCGGGACTACCCGGGGCTGGCGAGCCTCTTCGGGCGGTCAGTCTAGGACCAGGAGCGCCTGGAGCTTCGCCAGGTCGAGGACCCGTATCTCCTCTCCGTCGATCTCCACCGCGTCCGGAGGGATGCCCTCCCGGAGCACCTCGGCGAGGCGCTCGGGCCACAGCCCGACCTGCCCTTCGAGCCACGGGAGGTGGACCGGGGCCTCCCCCTCTCGGGAGGCGCCGACGAGGATCCGCCCGACGAGGGAGACCACCGACGGCACCTTGGGTCCGCCGACGTTCTCCATCCGCAGCCGGCTCGCGAGGATCCGGCAGATCCGAAGGGTCGTCTCTCGAGACGAGGAGAGCTGCCGGAGGAAGTCCTCGCTCCGCCAGACCATCAGGTCCGCCTCCCGGGAGTGGCACACGACGGAGTTGCTCCGCACTCCCCCGTCGAGGAGAGAGAGCTCCCCGAAGAGCTGCCCCTGACCCAGGAGGACCTCCCGCTCCCCTTCCTCGAGCGCCCGGAGGCCCTCGACGCGGACCGAGCCCCGCATGACGACGAAGGCCTCGTCGCCGGACTCTCCACGATGGATGATCTCCTCCCCGGCGCGATAGACCCGCCGCTCCCCGGACTCATCGAGGATGAGGTCGAGGGGATCGTCCATGGTCTCGCGCACCCCAGGAGAGAAGTGCTCCATGTCCACGTGGATCGGGAGCACCGGCACCCCGAGGGCGGGGTCGACGAACTCCGGACAGACGGCGGTGGCGCCGATCCGCTTTAGGAGGGGGAAGAGGCCCGGGTGCAGGGGCGCAATGACGTGCCGCCCGCCGCGCCGCCTCGCCTCCCGGACGCCGCCTTTGATCAGGCCCATCACCATCCCGGGGTGCTTCCGGTGCTCGAGGGTGGAGCAGAACCAGCCCACGGAGACCGCCGCGCCCTCCAGGGTCTCCAGGAGGGGCCCGAAGTCGTAGTGGTGCATTGCGGGGAGCCCCAGGGGACCATCCATGACGAAGCGGATCGCCCCCACCGTCTCCCCGTTCTCTTCGGCGAGGACGTTGATGCCCTCCTCGAGGCCATCCCAGAGGTCGTGGATCATCCCCCCCGCGTCGGGGAGCCGCTGCTCCTCCTCGACGAAGACCCGGTGACGCAGGCGGAAGATCTTCTCCAGATCCGTGGACGTCCTGGCGAGCCGCATGGCGGTGTACATCTACGACCTCCGAAGTTCATTGCTCGGCGCGGATGAACCCATAGTACCGCCCCATCCAGTACGGCAGAAGAAAGGCTGCCGGCGGTTCTGCGCGGAACAGGTCCTCGACGCAGACCTCCCGCTCGTTGGGGTCGCCCCACCACTCGAAGGTCGGCCGGCAGCGCTCCTCGATGGGGATCGGGTGCGCCGCGAGGCTCCCGTGCCTCGGAGAGACACACCACTCGTCATAGTTCGTGCTGTCCCGGGCCCGGCGGATGTTGTCCAGGTGGAAACGCTTGAGGGTACAAACCGCCGCCTCGATGAGCCCGGTGGCCTCGTCCGGGTCGGCGGTTTCCGCCTCCATCGTGCTCACCAGGATCAGGTTCTTGAAGGGGTCCGCCTCGTCCCAGAGGTCTCGGTCGTCCATGTCTGGACCCTGGGTGTTCTCTCGGAACCGGCTTCGGTACTCGGCGCGGCGTGACGCGTCCTCCTCGAACCAGATCAGGTTGTAGTAGTTCAGGGTGGCGATGGAGATCGTGTCGTAGTTCGACTTGCACCCCAGCGCGAGGCCCATGACGTCGAGGTAGGCCCGGTAGTCCCGCGGGATAGAAGGCTTTGCGCAGCGCGCTGTCAGCTTGGGGGTCTTGCAGGCCGCGCTTGAGGAAGCGGATCATGTCCGCGTCCGACTCGGCGACCATCGTGGCCCCCGGTCCGTAGCATGCGTCTTTTGGGAGCGCCATGAATCTCCCCAACAA
>CAZFPM010000322.1:0-5694 GCA_964520965.1 uncultured Myxococcales bacterium | reverse complement strand
GTCGACGACAGCCTGTTCTGGGAGGTCATGCCGGACGTCGGCTGTGAGGTCGTCGTCGGGATCGCGCGCATCAGCGGGCTCTACGTCGGCATCATGGCCAACTACCAGGGCCTGATCGATCACCCGGTCGAGCCCGGCCGCAAACGCCCCGGCGGCATCCTGTACCGCGAAGGTGTCGCCAAGCTGGCCGCGTTCAGCCGGGCCTGCAACGACGACGGCATCCCGATCGTGTGGCTACAAGACGTCGCCGGCTTCGACATCGGCACCGAGGCCGAGAAACAGGGCCTCCTCGCCTACGGCTCGAGCCTGATCTACACGAACTCGAGCAACCAGACCCCGATGATCACGGTGCTGCTGCGGAAGGCGTCGGGGGCGGGTTACTACGCGATGGCCGGGCTTCCCTACGACCCGGTGCTCCAGCTCTCCACGCCAGTGACCCGGCTCGCGGTCATGGAGGGGCGTACCCTCGCGATCGGCGCGTTCCGCACGCGACTCGACGACCACTTCCAGATCATGACCGAGGATCCCGAGGAGCGCGCCCAGATCGAAGCTGGGATGCAGCGGGTCGAGGAGAAGATCGAGACGGACATGGACCCTTACGCGTCCGCGCGCCAGATGGACACCGACGAGATCGTCCAGCTCGGCGAGCTGCGCGGGTACCTGGAGACCATCGTCGAGATGACCTACCAGACCCACGGCTATCGCCGGGTCAAGAACCCGCGGATCTGGTCGCTGCACGACCTGGGGGCGCTCCGATGAGGTTGTCCGCCGTGCAGATCTCGCTCGATGGCGACACGATCGGCCTCGGCGCTCCGCGGGTTGGCCTCTTCACCGCCGAGGTCCTCGGCGGCCAATTCGTCGAGGGAGGACAACGCATCGGATGCATCGAGGTTCTGCGGGCTACCTACGACGTGCTGGTCCCCGTCGGGGTCGCCGGTCGTCTGGGGGAGTTGCGCGTGCGATCGCGCCACGCCGCCGTCGGTTACGGCGATGTACTGGCAGTCGTGGAGCCGGCGGCCGCTTTGCAGGCGACCGGGGCCAGCGTCGGCGGCGAGGACGACGAGATCGACGCCGGCGGAATCGTGTTCGCGGCCCCCATGGACGGGCAGCTCTACCTGCGTCCGTCTCCCGAGGATGCACCGTTCGTCGAGGAAGGGTCGGTCGTGGAGCCGGGCGCGACCCTGGCCCTCGTCGAGGTGATGAAGTTCTTCTACCCGCTGCGGTGGGAGGGCGACGGGCCGGCGACGGTCATTCGCATCCCGGCTGAGGATGCGGCACCGGTCGAGGCCGGTGCGCCCCTCTTCGTGCTGCGGACCTGACGGTGCGGTGCCCGATCCGGCCGGAGAGACGTCCGGCCTGGGGGGACCCGGTCAGCCCTTGTCTACGGGCTTGATGTCCGCTTCCCACGCGAGCAGCCCGCCGTCGAGGACGGCGACACGGAGGCCCGCGACGGCCGCAGCTTGCGCGGTGTCCATCACGCCGCTCCCCGTGCGGTCGTAGAGCACGAGCGCTCCGAGGCCGGCGAGCTCGTTGGCCCGATCTCCGAATTGCGCGAGCGGGATGTTGATCGCGCCGGGCAGCCGAGCGCGCCGGAAGTCGGCCTCCTCGCGGAGGTCTACCGCGGTGGCGACCTGGGCTTCGAGGGCGAGCGCGGTCCGCTCGACGTCCCACGTCTCGACGCCCGATCGCGATGCGACCTGGCCGATGAGCTGCTCCAGGGTCGCCCGGTCGACGGCTCCCTGGACCATGTCGACGACCTTGCGCTCGTGAACCAGGGCCAGCGTCGGGACGGATTGGACGCGGAAGGCCTGGACGGATGCAGGATTCTGGTCGACATCGACCTTTACGATCTTCAGCGCGCCCGCGTAGTCGTCGGCGAGCTTCTCCAGCGTCGGCGCCAGCGCCTTGCAGGGCGCGCACCACTCGGCGGAGAAGTCGACCAGCACAGGCAGGTCGCTGAGGAGGACCTCGGTCTCGAAGGTCGCGTCGGTAACGGGGACGATGGGCATCTGGGCTCTCCGGATTCGTGTTCGGCGGAGCAACCTAGACCCGTCGTCCCGCTCCGCAACCGGGTTCCGTCACCGACGGTTGCCGAGCAGGCGGAGCAGGTAGATGAACAGGTTGATGAAGTCGAGGTAGAGCACCAGCGCGCCGATGATCGACGTCTTGTTCTCCGCCTCTTCGGAAGTGAAGCCGTAGGCGCTCATCGTCTTGAGCTTCTGCGCGTCCCACGCCGTGAGGCCCACGAACACCAACACCCCGATGCAGCTGATGATCAGCGTCATCATCGGGTTGTGGAAGAACACGTTGACCACGCTGGCGATGATCAGGCCGATCAAGCCCATGAACGCCAGGCTGCCCATCGAGGTCAGGTCCTTCTTCGTCGTCCAACCGTAGACGAACATGAACCCGAACGTCGTCGTCGTGATGAAGAACACGTTCGCGATCGAGGCCATCGTGTACATCGCGAAAATCGTGCTCAACGTCAGCCCGTTGAGGAGGGCGTAGAAGAGGAACGCCCCCATGGCGACCGGCGCCGACATCTTTCGGATGCCGAGGCTGAGTCCGAACACGATCGCGAGCTCGACCAGGAAGATCGGCCAGATGTACGGCACGATCGACCACAGCAACCCCGAACTGAACACGTACCACGCCACCACGCCCGTGACGCCGAGCCCGAGGGTCATCCAACCGAAGACCTTCGTCATGAAGCGTTGTTGCGCCTCGTTCACGCCCGCGCCGACATGTGGGCCGACCTCGTGACCGTAGTCCCAGCCCGGAGGACGCACCGGCTGTCCTTGCGGATGCTGCCCCGGCATTCCCTGCCCGTACGGGTTCGGCTGACCGTGGGGGGAGTTCGGGTTCCAGTTCGGGTTCGGGTTCGCCATGGCTCTCGTGTCTCCGGTCGCTCGGTCCCGCCTGGGCTGCCGCCGGCGCGACTGCTGATGTTCGTGGTACGGGGAACCAGTATCAGAAGCGGGGTGTTCCCGCGAGGGCAACCGTAGGCACCGTTGGCGCCGTCGCCAACCGCGCCGCGCCCGGTGTCGTCACGCGGGGCGGACCACGCAGCCGCCCACGTGACGGCTCGACCACTTCGCTTGCACCGCCTCCCGGATCTCGTCGAGCGCGAAGTGTGTGTCGATGAAGGGGCGCAGCTGGCCCGAAGCCACCCAGTCGTCGAGGCAGGCGAGGCGTTCCGCCCGGATCGCCGGGTCCAGATGGGTCGAGATCGCCGTCGGGCACCCGAGAACGTCGACCCCCTTCATCATGATCAGGTTCGTGGGCAGCACGTTCGCGTTCGGTGCGCCCCGCATTCCCTTTCCACGCGCGACGAACGGGGTCGCTGCCCAGCCGACGATCAGGTAGCGGGCGCCGAAGCGCACGCAGCGGAGGCTCGCCGCCGAGAGCGGCCCGCCGACTCCGTCGTAGACGACGTCGACGCCCCGTCCGCCCGTCAACGCCTTCACCTGGTCTCGGAGTCCGTCGAGTCCACCCTCGGAGTCCGCCGTGCAGACGACGTGATCGGCGCCGTGTTTGCGAACGATCGCCAGTTTGTCCGGCGATCGGCCCGTCGCGATCACCGTGGCGCCGACGATCCCGGCCACGTGGACCGCCGCGAGGCCTGTCGATCCGCTCGCCCCGTGGATGAGCACGGTCTCGCCGCGCCGCAGACGTCCCCGCGCGACCAGGCAGTGCCAGGCGGTCTCGTAGTTGCCGAGGAAGCAGGCTCCCTGGTCGAAGCTCCAATCGTCGGGCAGCCGACGCAGGCCGTCTGTCGGCGCGACGGCCCAGGTCGCGAACCCGCCCCACTTCTGGTGCGCCCCCATCGACCGCGGGCCGGTCCGCAGTCCGTCGGCGAGCACGCGGTCGCCGACCTCCCACGTCGCCTTGGCCGCGTCGCCGACCCAGGCCACCTCGCCGCTGTACTCCAGCCCCGGCGTGTAGGGAGGCCGGGCCATATGCTGGTATTGGCCGCTGGACATCAACAGGTCGACCCAGCCGACCGCGGCGCTGCGGACGCGCACCACGACGTCGGTGGGCGACAGCTCGGCGGCGTCTGGCGCCGGCTGGGGCTCCAACCGCAGGTGCTGGTCGATGGCGTCGAGAGGCGTCTCGCCGAACTCGTCGATGACGACGCGCAGGCCCGAGGGTCCGATACTCATGGGTGTCTGGCGGTCAGGAGTCCGGCGCGAAGCCGCGGCGCATCGTGTTCTCGCTGACCGAGCGCTCCTCGACGAACTGGTGCAGGTAATTCGGTCCGCCGGCCTTGGAGCCGAGCCCGGAGTACTTGAAACCGCCGAACGGCTGCCGGTAGACCAGCGCGCCGGTGCAGCCGCGATTCACGTAGAGGTTCCCGACCCGGAACTCGCGCCGCGCGCGTGCGATGTTGGTCGGCGAGCGTGAGATGATCGCTCCGGTGAGGGCGTAGCTGGTGGCGTTGGCGATCTCGAGCGCATGGTCGAAGTCGCGGGCCCGCAACACGGCGAGCACCGGGCCAAACACCTCCTCCTGGGCCAGCCGGTCCGTGACCTCGATGTCGCCGAATACCGCGAATGGCACGAAGTTCCCGACCGCGGGCACGTCGTCTCGCACGATCAGCGTCGTACCCTCCGAACCTCCGATCTCCAGGTATGTGCGCACCTTTGCGGCGGCCTCGGCATCGATGACCGGCCCGAACGCGAACGCCGGGTCCGAAGGCGGGCCGATCTCCAGCGAGCCCACTGCTTCGACGAGGCGCCCGACGAAGGCATCGTAGTTCTCGGGGAGGACGATGACCCGCGAGCAAGCGGAGCACTTCTGGCCCTGGAACCCGAACGCAGAGTACACGACGGCCGCGACCGCCTCGTCGAGATCGGCGTCCCCATCGACGATGATCGCGTTCTTACCGCCCATCTCGCAGACGACCCGCTTCACGCCCGGCTGCTCCGGCCGGGTGTCGTAGGCACGGCGGAGGATCTGCAGCCCGACTTCGCGGGAGCCGGTAAACGCGACGAAGCGCGTCCACGGATGCTCGACGAGGTAGGCCCCGACCTCCTCTCCGAACCCGGGCACGAAGTTCACGACACCGGCTGGCAGTTGGGCGCGCTCGAGAATCTCGAAGAGTCGGGCCGCGATGACCGGCGATTGCTCCGCCGGTTTCATCAACACACAGCCGCCCGTCACGATCGCCGCCACCGTCATCCCGGTCAGAATGGCGAGAGGGAAGTTCCAGGGCGCGATCACGGCGCCGACGCCCACCGGCTGGTAGAAGAGGTGATTCGCCTCGCCGGGGTAGCGACCGAGGCGCACCGGGGCGCCCATCAAGGCCTCGGCCTCGTCGGCGTAGTAGCGGCAGAAGTCGATGGCCTCGGCTACGTCGGCGTCGGCTTCGCGCCAGTTCTTTCCGACCTCGAGGACCATCAGGGCGGCGAGCTCGTCGCGATGGGCGCGCAGCTCGTCGACGACCCGGCGGATCGCGGCAGACCGCTCGGCTTGCGGGAGATCGCGCCACTTAGGGAAGGCCGCGTAGGCCGCCTGGATCGCCCTGTGTCCGTCTTCGGTGGTCGCGCAGGCAGCGCTGCCGATCACCGTCTCGCCGTCACAGGGATCGTACGAGAAGATCGCCCGGTCGGTGTTGAACCGCTCCCCGCCGATCACCAGCGGGAAGTGCTTGCCGAGCCCTTCGCGGACGCTCGCGATGGCGGCGGCGAAGCC
>CAZFPM010000321.1:3666-5723 GCA_964520965.1 uncultured Myxococcales bacterium | reverse complement strand
GTCTCGTCGGTGCTGCCGTCGCAGTCGATGTCCAGACCGTCGCAATCCTCGGCGACCGGATCGCCGGGAGTCGCCGAGCAGATCGGGGCCCCGGCCGTGTCGTCGGTGTCGCAGACGAGCACGCCGGCGGCGATGCACTGGCCCTGTCCCGATGTGCAACCGACCCCGAGGTTCGCCCATGTCGCACCCTCGTCGGTCAGACCGTCGCACACCTCCGTTCCACTCGCGCCGGGCACGGCGTTGCAGATCGGAGCGCCGGCCGTGTCGTCGGGGTTGCACGCGAGGACGCCGGCGCGTTCGCAGACCCCGTCGCCGTTGGTGCAGACGTTGCCGAGCGTGCTCCAGATCGGGTTCTCGTCGGTGCTGCCGTCGCAGTCGTTGTCCAGACCGTCGCATACCTCCGTCGAGCTGGCTCCGGGCGTCGCCGAGCAGACCGTGGCGCCGCCGCGGTCATCGGGGTTGCACACCTGGACGCCGGCCGCGCGGCAGATGCCGTCGCCCCGCGTACAGCCCACCCCGAGGTCGTCCCAGATCGGATTCTCATCGACGGAGCCGTCGCAGTCGTTGTCCAGGCCGTCGCACACCTCGGTCTCGGCGGTGCCGATCGTCGCGTTGCAGACCGGGGCGCCGCCGAGGTCGGCCGGGTTGCAGATGAGTATGCCCGCGGCCTCGCAGATGCCATCGCCCGCGGTACAGACGCCGCCGAGGTCGGCCCAGATCGCGTCTTCGTCGATGGAGCCGTCGCAGTCGTTGTCGACGCCGTCACAGACCTCGGTCTCCGAGGCCCCGGGGACCGCGGAACACACCGGCACCCCGCTACGGTCGTCGGGGTCGCAGACCAGCACTCCCGCGGCGCGGCAGATGCCATCGCCCGCGGTGCAGCCCTGGCCGACGGTATCCCAGATCGTGTCCTCGTCCGTGGAACCGTCGCAGTCGTTGTCGAGGCCGTCGCAGATCTCGGTCGATGTCGCGCCGGGGGTGGCGTTGCAGACGGGTGGTCCGGCGGGGCTATCGGCGTTGCAGACCAGCACGCCGGCCCGCTGACAGACCCCCTCTCCCACCACACACACGGTCCCGATCGTGTCCCAGATCGGGTCCTCGTCGACGGAGCCGTCGCAGTCATTGTCGAGACTGTCGCACACCTCGACCCCCTCTTCGCCGGGCTCGCCGGAGCAGATCGTCGGGCCGCCGCGGTTGTCCGGATCGCAGACGAACACGCCGGCGGCCATGCACTCGCCACCGCCAGAGGTACAGCCGAGGCCGAGGTTGGACCACGTCCCGCCCTCGTCGGTGCTGCCGTCGCAGTCGTTGTCGAGACCGTCGCAAACCTCGGTCGTGGGCGTGCCAGGCGTCGCACCGCAGACCGGAGCGCCGGCCGGGTCGGTCGCGTCGCAGGCGAACACACCGGCGCGCACGCACACGCCCTCGCCATTGGTGCAGGCCGTTCCGACCGATGCCCAGACCGCGTCCTCGTCGACCGCGCCGTCACAATCGTTGTCGAGACCATCGCAAACCTCGGCGACCGGATCGCCGGCATCGCCCGAGCAGACCAGCGCGCCCGACGGGTCGTCCGGGTCGCAGACGAGCACGCCCGCGGCGGCACACTCGCCCCGCGACGAGATACAGCCGGCGCCGAGGTCGCTCCAGGCCGCGTCTTCATCGACCGTACCGTCGCAGTCGTTGTCCAATCCGTCGCACACCTCCGGAGAGCTCGCGCCGGGAACGGCGTTGCAGATCGGGGCGCCGGACCGGTCGAGGGGGTCGCAGACCAGCACGCCGGCGCGCTCGCAGACGCCGTCGCCGTCGGTGCAGACCTCGCCGAGCCGCACCCAGGTCAGGTCTTCGTCGACCGCACCGTCGCAGTCGTTGTCGAGGCCGTCGCAGATCTCGGCGGTCGGGAGTCCGTCGACCGCCGAGCAGACCGGAGCGCCGGCCCGATCGTCGGGGTTGCAGACGAGCACGCCCGCGGCCGTGCATTCGCCGAGTCCGCTGGTGCAGCCCACGCCCAGGTCGTCCCACGTGGCGTCTTCGTCGGTGGCGCCGTCGCAGTCGTTGTC
>CAZFPM010000321.1:0-3656 GCA_964520965.1 uncultured Myxococcales bacterium | reverse complement strand
GTCACAGACCTCCGTCGACGGCGGCCCCAGCTCGGCGTTGCAGACCGGCGGTCCGGCGAGGTCGTCGGCGTCGCAGACGAAGATGCCCGCGCGCTCGCAGATGCCGTCGCCGTTGGTGCAGACACCCCCGAGATCGGCCCAGACCGCGTCCTCGTCCACGGCGCCGTCGCAGTCGTTGTCCCTCCCGTCGCAGACCTCGGCGACCGGGTCGCCAGCGTCGCCGGAGCAGATGAGCGCCCCGGCGGGGGCCGCCGGGTTGCAGATCAAGACGCCGGCGGCCGCACACTCGCCGCGCGACGACACACAGCCGGTGCCCACTTCACTCCAGATCACGTTCTCGTCGACGGCACCGTCGCAGTCGTTATCCAACCCGTCGCACACCTCGGCAGAGGTCGCGCCCGGATCGGCGTTGCAGATCGGGGCGCCGGCCCGGTCGAAGGGATCGCACACGAAGATCCCGGCGCGCTCGCAGACGCCGATGCCATTGGTGCAGACCTGGCCGACCTGCTCCCAGGCCAGGTCTTCGTCGACGGCGCCGTCGCAGTCGTTGTCGATACCGTCGCAGATCTCTACCGTCGGCGTGCCGACGACGGCCGAGCACACGGGGGTACCGGCCGAGTCTTCGGGGTCGCACACGAGCACGCCGGCGGCCGTGCACTCGCCGAGTCCGCTGGTGCAGCCCACGCCCAGCTCAGTCCACATCACACCCTCGTCGGTCGCCCCATCGCAGTCGTTGTCGAGCCCGTCGCAGGTCTCGACCGTCGGCGGTCCCACGACGGCATTGCAGACCGGCGGACCGCTCCGGTCGTCAGCGTCGCAGACGAAGATGCCGGCGCGTTCGCAGATTCCGTCGCCGTTGGTGCACACGCTGCCGAGCTCGGTCCAGATCCCATCTTCGTCGATCTCCCCGTCGCAGTCGTTGTCGAGCCCGTCGCAGATCTCCTCGCCCGGGTCGCCCGGGCTCACGGAGCAGATCGGTGGCCCGATGCGGTCGTCAGCGTCGCAGACCTGCACACCGAAGCGCTGGCAGACCCCGAGACCGACGGCGCAGACCGAGCCGAGGTCGCCCCACGTCGACTCCTCGTCGACGGCGCCATCACAGTCGTTGTCGAGGCCGTCGCAGATCTCGTCTTCGGGCGAACCGGGCTCGGCCGAGCAGACGGGGTCACCCTCCGGATCGTCCTCGTCACAGACGAAGACCCCGGCGTTTCGGCAGATGCCGATGCCGATCAGGCAGCCGGCGCCGAGACTCGACCAGGTCTCCCCTTCGTCGGTGTCGCCGTTGCAGTCGTTGTCGAGCCCGTCACAGACCTCGTCTTCGGCGGCGCGGAACGGGTTGCAGATCAGTTCGCCGAGTTCGCTGCACATCGTCTCGCCGGCGTTGCAGATTCCGAACTCGCCGGTCGTACACGGCATGCCGCCGCCCGGGTCTCCGTCGTCGGCACCACCGTCACAGTCGTTATCGGCGCCATCGCAGATCTCGAACCCGGGGAGCTGCTGGCCGACGCAGCCGCCCCAGTCGCCGAACGCGCAGGTCTGGACACCGGAGGTGCAGAGGCCGACATCGGCGGTCTCCGGAGCTCCGTCGTAGCATGCGCGCATCAGCGGCGCGCTCGCCTCGTCCTCGTCGATCTCTCCGTCGCAGTCATTGTCGAAGCCGTCGCAGATCTCGTCATCGGGCAGGAAATCCGGGATGCAGGCCGTGCCCGGGGCCCCGCCTTCGCCGCACTCGGTTCGGCCGAAGGCGCAGAGGCCGATGTCGCCGGTGTCGCAGAGGAACCCGCTGGCCGGGTTGCCGTTGTTCACGACGCCGTCGCAGTCTTCGTCGGAGGCGGTGCAGAGCTCGATCGAGGGGATCACCTCGTCTTCACAGCGGCCGTATTCGCCGTCGACGCAGGTCTCGGTGCCGCCCCGGCAGACACCGACGTCGAGGGTCTCGGGGTCGCCGGTGTAGCAGTCCCGGGTGAGGTCGAGCCCCTCGTCGTCCTCGTCGGTGACCCCATCGCAGTCGTTGTCGAGCCCGTCGCACACCTCCTCGCTCGGCTCGAGGCGCTGGGCGCAGTCGATGTCGCCATCGACGCAGACGGTCGTTCCGCCGCCGCAGACGCCCTCGAGTCCGGTGTCGCACACGACGCCTTCGCCGGGGCTGCCTTCGTCGGCGCGGCCGTCGCAGTCGTTGTCGAGCCCGTCGCAGATCTCCGGGAAGGGCAGGGTCTGGCCGACGCAGGCGGTCGTGACGCCGTCGACGCACGCACGGACACCCGACGCGCATTGGCCGACACCGAGCGTCTCCGGGCTGGCGCCGTAACACGCCTCCTGGAGCGGCCCTCCGTCCGGGTTGTCGTCGGCGATCCCGTTACAGTCGTTGTCGAGGGCGTCGCAGATCTCGGCGGTCGCGGGACGGTTCGAGATGCAGTCGACCAGCCCTCCGACGCAGAGCGCTCGCCCGGCGCTGCAGACGCCCGGGAAGCCGGTGTTACAGTCGACGTTCACGTCGAGGGGGTTGTCGTCGATGCTCCCGTCGCAGTCGTTGTCGATGCCGTCACAGCTCTCGTCTGCGCCCAGGAAGACGTCGGCGCGATCGTCGTCGCAGTCGGGGCCGTCACAGCCGGGGCCGATGCCGAAGTTGTCGCCGTCACCGTCGATGCAGAGATCGTTCGGCAGGCAGATGAACGCCGCGTCGGTGCTCGAGTTCGCCACGAAGACGCAATCCCACTCGTTCGGCGGGCAGTCGTCGACATCGATGCAGAATCCGGAACAGAATCCCTCGTCGAGTCCGGCGGTGATCCGCAGGCACACTCGGCCCTCGCATTGCTCGTTCTCGGTGCAGGGTTCACTGAAGGGGAGCCGCTCGCCGTCGATGTCCGTCCGGTCGCCGCCGAGGTCGTCGACGCCGTCGCGGTCTCCCGAGCCGTCGACATCGTCAGCGAGCCCGGCATCGTCCGAGCCTGAGGCACCGCCATCGTCCGCGCCGGGCAGATCTCGCCCACCACCGTCATCGACCGTACCTTCGTCGCCGCCGGTGCAGGCTCCGAACGTCAGGAAGAGTGCCGCGAGGACGAGGGCGGGGAGGTGCGTCGTGGGGCCTCGCAACATGACGAATCCGGAGCGCGGGTTGGAGCGAAGAGGAACCCTAATCACCGTACGCATACAGGCGGGTGGAGTCGAGTTGTCGAAAACATGAAGGTGTTCGGCGCACAGTTCCTCCCTGTTCGCTCGACGGGATCTGCCGCGCGGTCTCGAAGCGGTCTGGAAGTTCGCGCAGGACGCCTTGCCAATTCCGCGGGAAACACATAACAGACGCTCGCCCCGGCCTGCCTCCGCCAGGCGCGTCCTTCGCGACCCGCGAAGCGCGCATGACCCCGGTTGCCGTGATGACCCTCGAGCCCCGCAAGAGCATCGTGGTCGAGAAGGACTGCGACGACGAAGGACTGTCGCCGATGAGCCCGCCCGACGCCTACGCGCCGCCGGGCGATGACCTGCACGTTCCGTACGAGGAGATGCACCCGCTGCTGCGGGAGCTCCGCGACGAACACGAGGAGGCGATCGCGGAGCTCGACACGGTCGAGGCGACCCTGAAGCGGATGCAGGACGACGGCCCCGACGCCGACGCCAACCGGGCGCTCGGTCGATTCTTCGCGTTCATGGAGACCGTC
>CAZFPM010000320.1:0-5894 GCA_964520965.1 uncultured Myxococcales bacterium | reverse complement strand
GCAGACCACGGTCATCGTGCTCCGCCGGGACGACGACCCGCTCGTCCTCGACGGCAGCGGGCGCGCCGGCGGCTTCGTTCTCGAGCTCGGTACCGGGGCCGTCGAGCTCGACGAGTCGGTCGTCCAGCTCGTCGCTCACGAGAACCTGCATCGGCTCAATGGACATACCCTGCGCTTCGCCCGCTCCGAGGAGTTCGAGACGTTGTGGTTCAGCGAGGGGGTGACCGACTACGTCGCCACCCGGCGCGCGGCGGAGTCCGGCCTGACCGCCGAGCGCGCTTTCTTCGCGACCATCGGGCGCGCGCTGTCGCTCTACCGGGGCAATCCGGCCAGCGCTGTGCCCGCGGGCGCGAATCGCGGAAACGCCTATTGGGCGGACCGCGACATCCGACGCCTGCCGTACGACAAGGGCGCGCTTCTCGGCCTGCTGATCGACCTGCAGCTCCGCCGGCAGGAGCGTGGCAACATCGACGGCTTCCTCGCGTTCCTGCGCGACGACGCCTCTACGCGACTGCTACCGCTGACCAACGGCGCGTTGCGCGACGGTCTCGAGCGATACAGCGGCTCGAGTTGGGCGGAGTTCTGGGCAGCGTACGTCGTCGGGAACGAGCCGTTGCCGGTGTTCGAGCGACTGAACGAGGTGGGCATAGAGGTCGTCGAGCGAATCGAGCCGGCGCCCTACTACGGGTTCCGGTCGTCCGTCAGCGTCGAGGGGCAGTGGTACGTGTCCTTCGTCGAGCCCGGCTCGCCTGCCGAGCGCGCGGGGCTGTACGAGGGACTGGAGCTCGTGGCGGAGCCCTATCAGCCGGATCGGACCATCGGGGTGACCGCGCTGGTCGAGGGCCGGACCGACCGGGGCCGACGCACGTTCGCCGTCGAGGCGACGATGGGCCAGCGGCGCGCCTACGCTCTCACCGAGCGCATCGAGGGCGCGGACGAATACCGACGGTTGTTCGGATTCAGCGACCGATGAGCGACCTCGATGCCCTCCGCGCAGCGGCCGTCGCCGACCCGGAGGTGCCGGAGGCGATCCGCGCCGCCCTCGTCGACGGGGCCCCGTTGGAGGCGATCCGGCTCGACTCGCGCGGCGGCTGGTCGCACCGCGAAGAGCCCTTCGTCAATCGTCGCGTCGCGCGTCTGTTCGCGCGCTCGTTACAGCAGACCGCCGCCGGCACGTGGCTGTTGAGCATCGGCCGGTTCACCTATCCGGTAACGGTCGACGGGAGCGGATGGTTCGTGCGTCGGATTCGGCGAGAAGCCGATGGCACGGCAACCGCCGAGCTCACCGACGGCCGGACGCAGCCGATCGATTGGAGCACGCTGGAGACGGACGGTTCGGATTACGTCGGCATTCGGATCGACGGCGGTGCGCGCCGCGCCAGGCTCGTCGACGCGGCATACGCCGACATCGCCGACGCGCTGCTGGGCGGGCCTGGAGAATGGGCGGTCCGTTGGGAAGGGAGCGACCACCCGGTTTCCGAAGTGGCCGTTCCCGGGGCGGCCGAGGCCGAGTCGAGGGACCGGCGCCGATAGTCCCGCGAGGGCAACGCAGCATGCCGACTGGCGGGGCACCGCTCCCGATTTGTTGACCGGGTTGCGCTTCTGTTGTTTCTTCGGAGGTACTCCGGCCTCGTGCCGCAAGCCACCGAATGCGCCCTCTGCCATGAGCCAGAAGATACTCGTCGTCGACGACAGCCGAACGATCCGCCGAGTCGTCGATTGGGTGTTTCACGGGTCCCCCTACACCGTGATCCCCGCCGCGACGGCGTCGGAAGCGCTGCAGCTCATCCGCGCCGAGCGCCCGGACGTGGCGCTGATCGACTACGCGTTGCCGGACTCCAGCGGCTTCGATCTCTGCATGGAGCTGAAGACCGACGCCGACCTCGATCGCATTCCGCTGATCATGCTGGCCGGCAACTACGCCGGCCCGTTCGACGAGAGTCGGGTCGCGGGCTGCGGTGCCGACGACTTCATCTACAAGCCCTTCCGCACGGACGCGCTGATCGAGAAGGTGACGACGGTCGTGTCGAAGGCGCTGAGTCGGCCGGTGCAGTTCACGCCACAACAACAGGACGCGGCGCCGTCGACGAGTCATCTGCGACCGATCAGCCTCGACGAAGCGCCAGACCCGATGGCCCCACCGAGCGAAGCCGCCGCCACCGGCGGGTCTGGGTTCCGACGACTGCACGCCGCCGCGGCTCCATCGGCTGCCAACGAGATGGTGGCGCCGGAGGAAGAGGCCGTAGAGGCCCCAGCCGCCGCAGAGGCTGTCGCCGAGGTGGCGGAGCAACCCATCGCAGAGGTCGCCGTACCCGCGGCGGCGCCCGTCGAAGAGGCCGCAACCCAACCCGACGAGGAGGTCGCCGAGGTGGCGGAGGAGCCGGTCGCTGCACCGGAGCCCGAGCAGGAGCCCGTCGCCGCCGAGGCAGAGGAGCTCGAGGCGCTCGACGACGACGATGTCGAGACGCTCGACGCAGACGAGCTCGAAGAGGCTGAAGAGGAAGAGGTCGCGGCGGCCCCGGAGCCCGGACCGCAAGAGGCGATCACCGCCGAAGTACCAGCGCAGATCGCGCCCCGTGTCGTGGTGGACGACGACGTCGTCAAGGCGGCCGTGCGCGAGATGTTGCCCGGGCTGGTCCGGGACCTCCTCGCCGGACTGTTGCGGCAGACGATCGGTGCCCGGGTGGAGCAGTACGCGGTCAAGAAGATCGACGACTTCGTCGAGAATGACCTGCCGAGCCTCGCCGAAGCGGCGATCGAGAAGCAGCTCAGCGCGCTCGCCGGTCAGATCGACGAGTAGCCGGGTCGCCCCCGGTTCCCCAGGCCCCGACACGGCGAGCGATGAGCGAGCTGCCCTAGATCTACAACCCCGAGGACGTGGAGACACGCTGGTACCAGCGCTGGCTCGACAACCGGTGTTTCGAAGCCGACGCGACGAGCGATCGAGAGCCATTCACGATCGTCATTCCGCCCCCCAACGTCACCGGCTCGCTCCACATGGGGCACGCCCTGACGAACACGATCCAGGACATCCTGATCCGTTGGAAGCGGATGTCGGGCTACGAGACGTTGTGGCTCCCGGGCACGGACCACGCCGGAATCGCGACCCAGACGGTCGTCGAGCGCTCGCTCCGCGCCAAGGGCATCGATCGCCGGGAGCTCGGGCGCGAGGAGTTCGTGTCGCGCGTGTGGGACTGGAAGGAGGAGTACGGCAGTCGCATCACGATGCAGCTCCGGCGCCTCGGTTCGAGCCTGGACTGGTCGCGTGAGCGCTTCACCATGGACGAGGGCCTCAGCCGCGCCGTCCGCGAGGTGTTCGTGCGCCTGTGGGAAGAGGGGCTGATCTACCAGGAGGAGCGGCTCGTCAATTGGGACCCGGGCTCTCACACGGTGCTCTCCGACCTCGAGGTGGAGCAGGAAGAAGAGGACGGCTTCCTGTGGCATATCGCCTACCCGGTGGTGGGCAGCGACGAGCGGCTCGTCGTGGCCACGACCCGGCCGGAGACCCTGGTCGGCGATACGGCGGTGGCCATCCACCCCGACGACCCGCGCTACGCCCACCTGCACGGCGGACGCGTGGCGCTCCCGCTGACCGATCGGGAGATCCCGATCGTCTGCGACCCGGAAGCCGCGGACATGGAGTTCGGCTCCGGTGCCGTGAAGATCACGCCGGCCCACGACTTCAACGACTTCGAGACCGGCCGTCGCAACGGGCTCGAGTTGATCTCCGTGATCGACCTCGAAGCGAAGATGAGCGGCAACGCGCCGGAACGGTATCGCGGCATGGACCGCTACGCCGCGCGCAAGGCGATGCTCGAGGATCTGACTGCACAGGACCTCCTGATCAAGGAGGAGCCTTACAAGTTCGCGCCGGGGCGCTCCCAGCGATCGGGCCAGATCGTCGAGCCCCTCTCGATCGGGAAGCAGTGGTTCGTACGCATGCAGCCCCTCGCCGAGCCGGCGATCGACGCAGTGCGCGACGGCCGGATCGAGTTCATTCCGTCGTCGTGGGAGAAGACCTACTTCCACTGGATGGAGAATGTCCGCGACTGGTGCATCTCGCGGCAGCTCTGGTGGGGCCACCGGATTCCGGCCTGGTATTGCGACGCCTGTGACCACGTCACCGTGGCACGCGAGACCCCGTCGGCCTGCGGCGGATGCGGCGGCGGCTCGTTGACCCAGGACGAGGACGTGCTCGACACGTGGTTCAGCTCGGGTCTGTGGGCATTCTCGACGCTGGGTTGGCCCGAGGACACTGCAGCGCTGAAGAAGTTCTACCCGACGACGGTGATGGAGACGGGGTTCGACATCATCTTCTTCTGGGTGGCCCGCATGATCTTCATGGGGCTGCACTTCATGGACGATGTGCCCTTCGAGACGGTCTTCCTGCACGCGATGGTGCGGGACCGGAACGGCGACAAGATGTCGAAGACGAAGGGGAACGTCATCGATCCCCTGCACCTGATCGACGGCCTCAGCCCCGACAAGGTGCCGGACGAAGAGCGCGCGCAATACGAGATGTTGTTGCACGACTTCCCGGAGGGCATCCCGCCGCAGGGCGCCGACGCGCTCCGTTTCACGCTGGCGATCTACGCGGCCGCCGGACGCGACATCAAGCTCGATGTCCGCCGGGTCGAGGGCTACCGCGCCTTCATCAACAAGCTGTGGAACGCGTCTCGCTTCGCGCAGATGAACCTCGAAGGGTACGAGGCGCGGACCTTCGACCCGTCGGCCGAGAACCTGTCGGCCGCCGACCGCTGGATCCTCACCCGGCTCCGCCGATGCGCGGAGACGGTCGACGACGCCCTGACACACTACCGGTTCAGCGAGGCCGCCCAGGCGCTTTACGAGTTCGCCTGGCACGAGGTCTGCGACTGGTACCTGGAGTTGGCGAAGCCGCTGCTCTACGAGAGCGACGACTCGATCCCCGGTGATCGAGTCGGCACGCAGGCGACGCTGGTCTACGTGCTCGACCGCATGCTGCGGCTCCTGCACCCCTTCGCTCCCTTCGTGACCGAGGAGATCTGGGAGGCACTGCCGACCCCGGACACCGGAGAGGCGATGCTCTGTGTCGCCGGGTGGCCGGATCCCGCCGAGATCCCGGCCTTCGAGACCGACGCCGAGTACATGGCCCGCGTCACCGCGGTGATCACCGGCATCAGGCGCGTGCGCGGCGAGTCGGGCATCACGCCGTCGCGGGTGCTGCCCGAGGTACTGCTGATCAGCGACGACCCGGCCGTCCGAGACGCGATCAGCGCTGGCGAGGGCTACGTCACCCGCCTTGCGAAGGTCGAACGTGTTCGCGTCAGCGCGAGCGAAGGCGCCGAGCGGCCCGGCCAGTCGGCGACGACCGTGGAATCCGGCGTCGAAATCGTCGTCCCGCTCGAGGGGATGATCGACTTCGGCGCCGAGCGCGACCGCATCCGGAAGGAGATCGCCAAGGTCGACAAGGACATCGCCTTCTTCGAGAAGAAGCTCGGGAATCCGAAGTTCGTCGCCAACGCACCGGACCACGTGGTCGCCAAAGACCGGGAGAAACTCGACGCCGCGCGCGACAAGCGCGGTCTGCTCGAGTCCGGACTCTCGCGGCTCGCCAACGCCTGAGCGCCGGTAGGAGCCCCCCCCACCACCGTCCACGACCCCCGAGGGTGCGCGGTGCCCGTGACGCACACGCCGACCATCCGCCTTTACGCGACCGCACGCTGGACCGACTCGGCCCCCGATCCCGAGGTGGCCCGTGACCAGGCCCGGCACCTCGGGGCTGCCATCGATCCGGACGCGTGTGGCGCCAGCGTGCTGAGCGTCACCGTCACCGGGAACCGCCGCACCTACGTCTCGGTGCGGCAGGAGAAGGGGCGGGAGCGGCTCATTATCAGCTCGGTGAAGCCGTTCTC
>CAZFPM010000319.1:1035-5920 GCA_964520965.1 uncultured Myxococcales bacterium | reverse complement strand
CGCGCTCGCTCCCTCCGGGGGTTCTTCGGCGGCGACCCGGCCTCGCTCCGACGTCCCGTGTGGGGTAGACTGAGGAGCCCTGACCTGCTCGTCCCGGGCGGGCGCCCCCGTTGACAGGCCCGTAAATCCCACGACCATCTCGTTCCCCGAGTCGGTCCGAGACGCGATCGCTCGCCGCCGCGGTGTGCTCCGCCAGATCGGCAACACTCCGCTCGTGGAGTTGGAACGCATCAACCCGAGCCCGAACGTCCGACTCCTCGCTAAGCTGGAACGAAACAACCCGGGAGGGTCGGTCAAGGATCGGGTCGCGTTGTCGATGATCGAGAGCGCCGAGGCGAGCGGGGCTCTGACACTGGACAAGACGATCATCGAGGCGACGAGCGGCAACACCGGCATCGGGCTGGCGATCGTCGCCGCGGTCAAGGGCTACCGCATCGTCCTCGTCATGCAGGAGGGGGCCAGCGAAGAGCGCAAGCGGACGCTGACCGCGCTCGGCGCACGGCTGATCCTGACCCCGGCCACCGAGGGGGTCGACGGGGCGATCGAGCACGCCTACGCCGCGGCAGCCGCCGAGCCCGACCGCTACTTCATCCCCGACCAATACAACAATCCGGCGAACCCGCTCGCGCACTACTATGGGACCGGCCCGGAGATCTGGTCCCAGACCGAGGGACAGGTCACCCATTTCGTCGCCGCGATGGGCACGACCGGCACCCTGATGGGCAACGGGCGCCGGCTGCGCGAGCTAAACCCGGCCGTCGAGATCGTCGCGGTCGAGCCCTACCTGGGTCATCGGATTCAGGGCATGAAGAACCTCACCGAGGCGTACGTTCCGGGCATCTACGACCCGACGACGATCACACGGACCGTCAAGATCGACGACGACATGGCGTTCGAGACGAGTCGGCGCCTGGCGACCACCGAAGGGCTCTTCGTCGGCATGAGCGCCGGCGCGGCCGTCGCCGGGGCACTCGAGGTCGTCGCCCGGTTGCAGACCGGAGTCGTCGTCGTGCTCCTACCCGACGCCGGCGACCGATACCTGTCGACCCCCCTCTTCCAGGTACCCGCGTCGACCGAAGACCTGACCACGGCGCCGCGGCCCTGCTTCGTCAACACCCTCAGCCGGCGACTGGAGCCGTTCGAACCGCTCGAACCCTTCAAGGCGCGCATGTACGCCTGCGGGCCGACTGTCCACGCCCTGCCCCACATCGGCCTGATGCGCCGCATCGTCGTCGCCGATCTGGTCCGCCGGACCCTCCGGTTTGCCGGCTACGACGTCGAGTTGGTGATGAACATCACCGACATCGACGACAAGACCCTCGCGGCCGCCGAGGAAGCCGGAGAGCCGCTGGCGACGCTCACCGAGCGCCACATCACCGAGTTCAACGAAGACCTCGCGACCCTGCACGTCGAGCCTGCGACGGCCTACCCCCGTGCCTCCGAGCACATCGACGACATGCTCGGACGCACCCGCGAGCTCATCGAGCGCGGCGTCGCCTACGAGAAGCATCGCTCGGTCTACTTCGACGTCTCGCGCTTCGTCGGGTACGGTCGCCTCGCCGGGGTCGATCTGTCGAAGCTCCAGGTCGGCGCGACCGTGGACCTGGAGCGCTACGACAAGGACAACCCGCGCGACTTCACGCTGTTCAAGCGCTCGTCGCTGGCGGAAATCCGCCGCGGAAACAGCTTCCAGACCGAGTGGGGGCACGTGCGACCGGCGTGGCATATCGAGTGCGCGGCGATCGCCATGTCTCACCTCGGCCAGCGCTACGACATCCACCTCGGCGGGCACGACCTGATCTTCCCCCACCACGAGAACGAGATCGCCGTCTGCCAGACCCTGACCGGCGAGCAGCCCGCCTCGTATTGGCTCCACAGCGCCGTCGTGACCGGGACCGACGGAAAGAAGATGTCGCACTCGGCGGGCAACGCGGTCTCCGTGCGCGACCTGGTGGGGCGCGGCTATACAGGCCGCGAGATCCGCTACTACCTGCTCACCGGCAGCTACCGGCAGCCCCTGCGCTTCTCGTTCGAGGCGCTGGACCACGCGGCCAGCTCGCTGCGCCGTGTCGACGCACTGATCGTACGCCTCCGCTCCGTCGACGGCGACGGCATCCACCCGGAAGCCGAGGTCGCCCGCGCCCGCCTGGAGGCCGACTTCATCGCCGCGATCTACGAAGACCTGAACATGCCCGCGGCGATCGCCCACCTGTCGGAGTTCGTACGGCGGGTCAATCGGTTGCTCGATCTCGGACTCGTCGGTCGCGACGACGCCCGCGCGGCGCTCGCGCTCTTCGAACGCCTCGACAAAGTGTTCGGCGTCGGCTCGCCGGCCCCGCGGAACCACATGACGACCACGCAAGCCGTGTCGGTGCTCGTCCATGAGCGGCAGGTCGCGCGGGAGAACGGCGACCACGCGCGAGCAGACGAGCTGCGAGAAGAGCTCGCTGCGCTGGGCGTCACCGTCGAGGACACCGCTGCGGGCGCCCGGGTGCGGCCGACCCCCGGGACCCCGTCCGGCTGAGGCGGCGCGAGCTAGAGGCCCTATCAGGTGGCCGAACCCGCTCGGTCCGGCCTCCTGATGGGGGCCCTAGAACTGGGCCAGCGCGACGAAGCCGACGGCGAAGGTCGCGAGCCAGTACCACGCTCGGCGGGCTGCAACGCGGTTCGCTTCGACGCGTCGAAGTCGGGCGGTCTCGCGGATCTCGAGGTAGCTCTCAGAGACGAAGCGGGTGTGCATGGGGTTACCTGTCATGTGGGGTGGTTCGATGTAGGCGCGTTACACACCGTTCTCTTAGCGAAGAGCGTGCCAGCTGCGGGCCCGACGCGTGATCTTCCGGAATCTCCCGAGTTTCCATGCAGTTGCATGCCGCATGACGGATACAGCCCCCTACCTCGAAGCGCGAGCCCGACCGTGTGAACTGTGTGATCGTCACACACACACTCGGCGGGCGGCCGGAGCGCGGCGGCGGGGTCATCGGCTTGCCGTTGCCCGCTCCCGCACGACTTGCTACGACGGTGCCGTTCGGTTCCCCCGGTTGGTCATGCGACGCATCAACGTCTTCTCCACCCTTCTGCTCGTATCCACGCTCGGCTGTGAAACCACGCCGCCGACCGACGACGCGCCCGCGTCCGCCCAGGCGATGGGCGCAGAGGCGGTGGGCGTCGGGGCCGTCGACGGGTCTGGCACGGCCGCCCCTCTCGAGTCGGCCGACGACGACGTGCCGGGTTCCGCGGCCGCGGAGCTCAGCCCGAGCGCCGCACCGCCCCTGGCCCTGGCCGGCACGACGTGGGTTCGCGAGGGCGCCGACGGAGCCACGGACACGCTCCTGTTCATGGATCGCCTCGTCAGCTGGTCGACCGGCACCGACGCGTACGCCACCTACCCCTACGACGCGTCGGGATTACATCCCGCCTGCCTCGGTGTCCCAGGATGCATCGCCGTCGTGCGCTCGGCGGCCGACCTGGTGTTCTACTTCGCCTACCTCGAGGCTGATCAGCTCTGGTTCGCGCGATGCACCGACTGGGGCGAAACGCCGATGCCCGACGACGCGTCGACACGCGAGCAGGGGTTCGTCCCGACGTACCGCGAGGGGACGGTCCTCTGCACGGTGGGCGTCGATGAGGCGGGCTACCGGTTGAGCGATCCGGCGACCCGCTGAGCGCGTAGGCCGAACGCCAGGAGCACGACGAAGCCGAGTCCCGCGGGTGGACGGGGATCGCCGGTGACACCGCATCGGCTCCGCCGACGTTCCTTCGGTGGCTCGGCAGCGTCGGCGGCCGGATGGCGGGTCACGCTTCCATCGGTGTCGGGCGCGTCCGCCGCGCCGCTGCTCGGGTCGTTCTCCGAATCGTCGACGGTCGTCGCGTCAGAGGGCGGGTCGGAGTCGGAGTCGGTCTCCGAGCCATCGGCAGTCGCATCGTCGGCTGCTTCGGTGTCCGCCACATCGTCGTCGGCATCCACTTCGTCGACCGTGTCCGGCGAGTCCGTGTCTTCTTCGCTGGCGTCGGTCGGGCCGGTCTCCACGTCGGCATCGACCGGACCCCCATCGGGCGCCGAGGCGTCGGCATCGCCGTCGTCGGCGTCGGCATCACCGTCGTCGGCGTCGGCATCGCCGTCGTCGGCGTCGGCATCACCATCGTCGGCGTCGACCCCGCCGTCGGTAGATCCGGTATCGGAGCCCGCGTCTCCCGCTCCGGAGTCTGTGCCGACATCGGCAGACCCGGCGTCGGCCCCGGCATCCTCTCCGCCCTCACCCCGCCATGGGTACGGCCGGTCGGACTCCGGGTCGAGCACGATCGCCGCGGCGACGGCCTGCAGGGAGTCTCGATCGTCGGCGGACATGCCAGCGGGCGCCCAGGCCAGCGGTTCCGGCGAACGCCCCGTGATCGAGGCGTAGATGACGAGCGCCGTCAAATAGCTCCCGGGCACGCCGGGGTGGCTGCCGTCGCCCGAGTACAGGAGGTAGAACGCGGAGCCCACCTCGAGGGGGTCCGCTCCAGCATCGCCGAGATCGTCGTGGATGCGCTCCCAGGCGAGCCCCGCCGGTGCGACATAGGCGGGGTGCTCGGCTGTTCCCACGCCGGCCAGGCGGTCGTAGCCTGCTGCGAGACGAGCCTGCATCGTCGCGAAGTCGGGGAAGAGCCCGGGGTTCGTCGCGTCGCCCTCCCGGCGTCCCCACGTCATCATGAAGACGGTCGTAGCCCCGGCATCGCTCGCCAGCCCGTGTAGCGTCGCGGCCCCGCGCAGGCTGTCCACGACATCTGGTTGACCGTCGGGGAAGCCGGGAATCTGGCTCTGCTCCTGGAGGACGACGAAGTCCCAATCGGTGGCGGGTCCGGTGACCAGATGTCGTCGCAGCGGCAGGTCGCCCCGGGTACCGTC
>CAZFPM010000319.1:0-1025 GCA_964520965.1 uncultured Myxococcales bacterium | reverse complement strand
GTATCCGCCGTGGGCGACCCGGAGGGTCTCGACGACCCCGCCACCCGGCGGCGCCGCCTCGCGCAGAAGCGCCCCGACCATCTGGTCGAGGTCGTTCGCGTACGTGTAGCTGTTGCCGACGATCAGCACCCGCTGCGCGTCGGCCCGGCCGGGGAGCACGACGATCGCCAGCACCGCGAGGGCGAGCCACCAAGACACGGGAGGCCCGAAGCGCCGGTTCGACGGGGTGGGGGACATCGGTCAGTACCCGGTGAGGGAGAAGTGCATCATGTCGCGGGTGCGACCCTCGATCTCACCGCCCCAGCGCCACCCGACATTGTCGATGAACTCGCGGTAGACGACGGACTCGGTGGTGACGGTCTCTCGCGGGTTGCGCTCCGGATCCCAGTCCCCGCCCATCCGCCGATCGCAATCCTCGATGGTCTCGGGCGTGACCACGGCGACGTTACAGGAGCCGTAGAGCCCGTTGCGGTCTGCGTTGATGTCGATCGCGGCGCCGAACGAGTGGTTGCTGAACTCCTGTCGCAGCCCGTCGACGACGCGGCCGCGGGTCCGGCCGGGTCGGTAGCCGGTGATCTCGGTGAAGTCGAACTCCCCGCTGGCCGCGATCACGGTGAGCGCTGCCTCGACGGCCTCGGCGTGAGCCCAGCAGACGCGGATCGACTCGAAGCCCTCGAGGCCGATCGCCTCGAGATCGATCTCGACCTGATCCTCGGAACAGACCGTGCAGCGCGGATCCTCCGGATCCCGCTCGCCGTCGTCCACCTCGTCGTAGGCCTTGTCGTACGTGCGCCGGTTCACGGCGCGGCGCTCGTCCACGCTCCAGTTATACGACGAGTACGTGCACGTTTCAGGTGGTTGGCGGAGCTCCCCCACGACCTGGTCGGCACCGATGTCGTAGTGCACGGCCGGCTCGTCGACTGGCTCGTCGACTGGCTCGTCGACCGGCTCGTCGACCGGCTCTTCGGCCGGCTCTTGGGCCGGCTCTTGGGCCGGCTCTTCGGCCGGCTCTTGGGCCGGCTCTT
>CAZFPM010000318.1:0-5990 GCA_964520965.1 uncultured Myxococcales bacterium | reverse complement strand
ACGAGCTCCGCGACCTCGGTGTCGTCAGGGCCCACGATCCGGTGAAAGGCGGCCGAACGGCCGTCGGCGCTTGCGTCGAAGACGCCATCGAGCGCGACCGTGTGAAAGTGCGGGTTGAGCCGCAGGTCCGAGCCGACGCGTTGCGTGACGGTGAAGCCACCCCACTCGGGCCGCTGCAAGCCGCGCGACCGGCCAGCCGCGCAGTATCGAGCGCCCAGAACGCGGGACAACATCCTCAGCAGGGCCGAGCACAGCTCGGGGTCGTACGCCCCGGCGAGACGAAGCTCGAAGGGCAGGGTGAGGACCCACTGTCGAACGGGCACGTCGGGCAATACGTGGTCCACCAGGTGAGCCGCCGTCTCGGCCATGTGGCGGCCGGTGCACGACGGGCAGAACCCGCGACCCTTGCAGGAGAACGGCAATGCGTACTCGTGCCGGCACGTCGCGCACCGAACGCGCGTGAAGCCGTGGGCACGGATGCCGCACCGGAGGAAGGCACGGACCTCGCGAGCCACGAACGCCGGCAGCGAACGCCCCTCCGCGACCGCCCGGTCGAGGAAGGAACCGAAGTGCGCCGCCACCACCTCGTAGAGCAGCGTCTGCTCCGGCGAGCGGGGATGGTACGAGGCGAGCGGAGGCGACAGGCAGGCAGAGTCCACGTGCCGAGTGGTCGGCAGCGAGCGTTTCCCGTTGTGTCGCGGCGCCGAGCATTTCCGGTTGCGTCGCGCGGGCCACCGTCTGGCCCGGCGCCCGGAGAAACTGTGAGATCCTGGGGCTTGGTCGCGCACATCCGACGCCCGTGGCCGCCGATGAGATCGAGTCGTCCCTCGGACTGACCTTCTGGAGTATGCGTCTCTCCGGCAAGAACACGTCCCCATCGGAAGCGGCGGCCAAGAGGCCATCTGCAAGACCCTCGTCACCCAGCGGCTAAAGCAGTCGGGGATGTCCTGGCGACAACGCGGCGGCCAAGGGGTCCTGACGCTCAGTGCACTGCACCAATCCGGCAGGACCGACCTCGCATGGGCTGCGTTCACGCCGAAACTGCGGACGTCCTTCGACATCGACGGCAACAGGAACCGGCAGCTACCCGCCCGCGCAACTGCCCAGCGAGATCTGCCATGGCGGAGGAGCACCCGGTTCGACGGCACGCGTTGGGTCGCGCCCAGGTCAATCCGCGTCGGCCTCTTCGGCACGCAACCGCGGAAGGCAGAGGCGCTCCGGGAAGCGCGGGCCGATGCCGATCTCCGCGTAGGTGGCGCGGATCCGGTCCATGTCGGTGCGCACATCGCCGGTCAGCGGGATCTCCGGTCCGAACCCGGCGCGCTTGCGGTCGAAATTCAGGACTCCGGCGATACAGGGAATGCCGGCCCCGACGCAGATGTGGTAGAAGCCCGACCGCCAATGGTCGGTGTGTCCCCGAGTGCCCTCTGGCGGGATGGCGAGCATGAGGTCTTCTTCGGCATCGAATCGCTCGACGAGCTGCTCGACGAGGTTCTGGCTCGACGACCGAATGACCGGGATGCCACCGAGGGCCGACAGCAGCCAGCCGAGCGGGCCGCGGAACATCGAGTGCTTGCCCAGCCAGCGGAGCCGGACACCGAACACCCACGAGGCGGCGACGAGAATCGGGAACTCGACTGCCGACGTATGGGGGTACGCGATCAGCACGAACTTCCGGTGGGGAGGCAATTCGCCTTCGGTCTTCCAGCCGAGGAGCCCGAGGTAGGCACGGCCAATCGCCTTCCGGATCATGGTCGATGATTCGCAGAAATGCCCCGCCGCTGCAACGATCGTGGGCCCGCGATCCGGGGTGGCTTGCGCCCCCGGGGGCTTCCGGGTTGAATGAGCCGCCAAGGTTGACGGACTGCCAGGAGAGTCCCTGCTGCTCGCCAGTCCCCACGGGAAGATCGATCATGACCGAGACCGAAGCCGAAGCCCTACGCCGACGGGCGGAGGAGATCCACGCCTCCTACAAGTTCGGCTACGCCGGGAAACCGCGCGCGACGCGACGCCTCGACGAGTTGGACGGCCTGGTCCAAAGCGCCGCCGCCCTCGCCGAAGAGACCCGAGCGAGTCTCGGAGACGACGACCTGACCCACCGGGTCGAGGAGAGACTGGCGCTCTATCGTACCGAGCATAAAGCGATCGCCGAGGCGCAGCGGGCAGGCCCCACCGCGGTGCGCGTGACCATGCTCGGTGCACGGGCGAACTTCTGCATGGGGCAATACGGCCGACACTTCGCCGGCCAGCCACGATCGACCCGCGACCTCGCTCTACTCGACGAGCTCGTCGACGAGCTGCTCGCGATCCAGGACGAGATCCGCCAGGCGGTCGCCAGCGGTGTCGATGCCGGTCCCGCCGAGAATCACCTCGAGATCATCGCCCGCAACGTCGAGCTCTACTCGGCCGAGCGGGAGCTGATCGTCGAAGCCCAGAACGGCACAGATGGCGCCGCACAAACGAGCATCGTAGCCGCCATCGCCAACCGCCAGTTCGAGGCGTACCGGACCCACTTCGCACAACGCCCCCGGCTCTCGCGGCGACCCGCCCTGCTCAACCGCATCGTCGGGGCTCTGGAGTGGTGTCAGGACGCGATGAACGAGCTGATCGCCGGCGACTTCGACGTCGAGACGAACGCAGACAACCGGAAGATCGTCCGCGAGCGTCTCGACGCGTACTCCGCCGAGCGGCAAGCGATCGCCGAGCGCCGGGAGACGACCTCCGTCTTCGAGTTGATCGACGCCCTCGGCACCGAGGCAAACGAGATCATGGGCGAGTACACCGCCGGTTTCGCCGGCCAGGACCGCGGCACGCGCGACCGGGAGAAGCTGCGCGACCTCTGCGACCGGCTCTTCGAGGTCGAGCGGCAGATGTGGGCGCTCGCCAACGTGCACGACGAACCGACCAACGGCCGCAACCTGCGCATCGTCCACGACACGCTCCTGCTCTACCAGGAGGAGTTCGGGCGAATCCGCGAAGCGCAGGAACACTGAGAGCGCGGCTCGCCGTCGTCGCCGCCGCCCGTTATCGGAGCCCTGATCGTGCCATGAGCCGACTCACCGACGAGACCCATCTGGAAGACGAGCATCGCCTCTTCCGGCAACAGGTTCGCCGATTCGTCAGCAGCGAGCTGGCGCCCCACGTCGACGCGTGGGAGGACGCCGAGAGCTTTCCCCGCGAGGTGTTTCGAAAGCTCGGCGACGCAGGCTTTCTCGGCGTGAGCTTCCCCGAGGAGTACGGCGGCGGCGGCGGGGATCTGCTCTACACGATGATCATCGCCGAGGAGTTCACCCGGTCCGGGTCTCCCGGACTGGCCGCGAGCCTGGGGTCGCTGTCGATCGCGCTGCCGCCGATCGTCAACGCCGGCACCGAGGAGCAGAAGCATCGGTGGCTGCCGCCGGTGATCCGCGGGGAGCAGATCGCGGCGCTCGCGGTGACCGAGCCCGGCGCGGGGTCGGACGTTGCGTCGGTCACGACCCGGGCGGTGCGCGATGGGGACACCTGGGTGGTCGACGGGTCGAAGACGTTCATCACCAGCGGCACCCGGGCCGACCTGTACACCGTGGTGGCGCGCACCGGGGGGCCGGGCGCGGGCGGGATCTCCCTGTTGATCGTCGAGGCGGATCGACCCGGGTTCGAACGCAGCAGCAATCTGCGCAAGATGGGGTGGCACGCGTCGGACACGGCCGAGCTCTTCTTCGACGGCGTGCGCGTACCGGCCGAGAACCTGATCGGCCCCGAGAGCGGCGGGTTCGGCGTGCTGATGCAGAACTTCGCGAGCGAGCGCATGATGCTGGCCGCCACCGCGGTCGAGATCGCGCAGCTCGCCTGGGAGGCCGCCGCCGAGCATGCGAGGAGCCGACAGGCCTTCGCCCGGCCGCTGATCGGCTTCCAGGTCACCCGCCACAAGCTCGCCGACATGCGAACGCGCATCGAAGCGGCGCGGGCCTTCATCTACACCGTCGCCAGCGCCGTGCTCCGCGGGCACCCGGCGATCGCCGAGGTCGCGATGGCGAAGAACGCCGCGACCGACGTCGCCTCGTCGGTGGTCGACGACGCCGTCCAGATCCACGGCGGCATGGGATTCATGCACGGCACACTGGTCGAGCGCCTGTACCGCGACGCCCGCCTCTACCCGATCGGCGGCGGCACCCGGGAGATCATGAACGAAATCATCGCCCGGACGCTGCCGAGCTGAGCTACCCGCGCGGCTCGAAGCGGGCCGTGAAGTGCCGCAGGAAGGGCGCCTGTTCGACGATCCCGTAGCCGCCTATCGACTCCCGCCGGGCGAAGACCTCGATGATCGCCTCGACGACGTAGTCGATGTGGCTCTGTGTGTAGACCCGCCGCGGGATCGCCAGCCGCACCAACTCCTTGTCCGATGGCGTCTCCTCGCCCGTCGCGGGGTCGTGGCGACCGAACATCACCGTGCCGATCTCGACGCTTCGGATGCCGGCTTCGAGGTAGAGCTCCACGCCGAGTGAGATCCCGGGCAGATCGAGGGGACCGAGGTGGGGCAGGAAGCGCGCGGCGTCGATGTAGATCGCGTGCCCGCCGGGCGGCAGGACGATCGGCACCCCGGCCTCTGAGATCCGGTCGCCGAGATATCCGGTCGAGGCGATCCGATATTGGAGGTAATCCTCGGAGGTCGCCTCGTGGATGCCGACGGCGATCGCGTCGAGGTCGCGGCCGGCGAGTCCACCGTAGGTCGGGAACCCCTCGGTCAGGATCAGCAGGTCTTTTTTCTGGCGGGCGATCTCGGCGTCGTTGGTGGCGAGGAAGCCACCGATGTTGGCCATGCCGTCCTTCTTCGCCGACATCGTGCAGCCGTCGGCCATGCCGAAGATCTCCCGGGCGATCTCCTTGACGGGCCGTCCCTCCTGGCCGGGCTCTCGCTCGCGGATGAACCAGGCGTTCTCCGCAAAGCGGCACGCGTCGATGTAGAACGGGATGCCGTGCTCGCGACAGACCCCCACCACTTCGCGGATATTGGCGAGCGACGCCGGCTGACCACCACCGGAGTTGTTCGTCAGCGTCAACATTACCAGGGGGATCTTCTCGCGCCCCACATCGGCGATGACGGCCTTCAGTCCGTCGACGTCCATGTTTCCCTTGAACGGGTGCGTCGCGCCCGTGTCGCGCGACTCGGCGCACGGCAGATCGACCGCCTTCGCCCCGACGAACTCGACGTTGGCGCGGGTCGTGTCGAAGTGCGTGTTGTTCGGTACGACGTCTCCTGGCTTGCACAGGACGGAGAAGAGGATCCGCTCCGCGGCCCGCCCCTGGTGCGTCGGGATGATGTCCTGGAAGGGCAGGATGTCCCGGACCGCGGACTCGAATCGATAGAATGAGGGGCTGCCGGCGTAGGACTCGTCGCCGAGCATGATGCCGGCCCACTGCCGAGCGCTCATCGCGCCGGTCCCGCTGTCGGTGAGCAGATCGATCAGGACGTCGTCGGACTCGAGCAGGAAGAGGTTGTACCCTGCCTCGGCGATCTTCGCGGCGCGTTCTTCGCGGGTGGTCATCCGGATCGGCTCGACGGCCTTGATGCGGAAGGGCTCGATGATCGTCTTGATGGGCATGGGGAATCTCCTGGGCACGGTGGGGTCGTGACCTTGGGCATGAGACCGAACTGCGTCAACCGTAGGCGCTACGCGCGTTTGCACCGTCATGCCATACGGTGGCTGATCTCGGCCGGGTCCGTCGCTATACTGGACATGCACCGGCGTCGCGTTGCCGCGGGCACGTCGCCCGCCGATAGACGGGGAGACCAGGCGATGGCCGATGCACCACTCACGACGAAACGGCGGACGGCGAGCGCGGCTCGCGTCAGCGCCGTGCTGGCGTCCGCAATCTCGGCGGTCGCGACCGTGGCCTGCGGCGGCTCACGAGCCGAGCAACCCCCTGCGGAGCCGCTCGAGGCCATCGGCTTCGACGTCTGATCTCGCGCACGAGGAGTTCGTGATTCTCGGGTGGTGCGACGGCGACGT
>CAZFPM010000317.1:0-6092 GCA_964520965.1 uncultured Myxococcales bacterium | reverse complement strand
GAGGACATCCTCACCCCCCTCACCCCCATCTCTGAACCGGGTGTCCTGTCGGGGGGCTCTCGGTCTGGGCGCATCCGGAGAGGATCGCCACCAGGCCCAAGGCCGCGGCGAGCACCGGGATCGAGAAGTGCAGCCGAGACGGAGGTGACGGCGAAGAGGCCATGGCGCGTTGGTGCGAGGGGACCCCCATCTTGCAGCGACGCGCCCGGGCTCGCAAGCGGCGAACCGGCGCGACCCACACCCGCGCTCACTCCTCGGAGTCCCCGCGTCGCACCAGGAAACGCCAGCTGTTGCTGTTGCGCGAGCTCACCGACAGCAGCTCGGTCTCGGGGTCGTCGAACCAGGTCTGGAGCTCGTCACGCGAGGTGTAATGAGCGACCGGCGGCCCGAGATGGTCGAACACGACCTGGTTGGTGTGGCGGAAGTCGTAGCGGCCGAGCCACTTGAGGTAGTCCCCGTACGGGAGATGCTGCTCGGGTGTGCGCATGAACTGGGTCGACCGAGCGGCGGCGTGCAGGGGCACGGACAGCGCGGTGCTGAGTCTGAGCAAGGCGTTCCCGGGGAGGCGCGAGGTGACGGCCCGACGCACCGGATCGACGAGGTTCGTAATCCACTCGTTGCCTTCGGCGCCGTAGACCCACCCGGCAAAGCGTCCGCCGGCGGCCACGTGCCGAACGGTCTTCTCGTAGGCTTCGCGGGGGTCGGGCAGGTGGTGCAACACGCCGATCGAATAGGCCAGATCGAACGGGGCCTCGGCGCCCGTGCGGAATGGCAGAGACCGGAGATCCGCCTGGACGACGTGGACGTTCGGCCGTCCACGAAGTCGGAGGAAGGCGATGTCGACCGCGCTGGACAGGTCGACGCCGATGATGTGCTCGGGCCCGAAGCTCGCCGCGATCTCGGTCAGGCGTCCCATCCCACAGCCGGCATCCATCATCACCGAGCCGACGAAGTCGTCGGGTTGGAGCGGGTGCACCCAGTCGAGGAATTGCTCACGCTGCTGCTCCCACAAGAGCAGGTTCGTGAACTGCTTCCACTGCCAGCCGAACGTCTTCGCCGTCTCGAGCACCACGTGGCCGAGCCGAGCTGGCGTGAGCCGCGGGACGCCCCGGGAGATCGGGTAGGGTCCGCAGGTGCCGCAGAGGAGAGATCCCTCCAGGATTTCGCTCGCCTCGCGCTCGAACACCTCGAGCCGCAGGTCTCCCTTGCATTCGGGGCAGATGATGAGGTCGAGTAGGGAGAGTTGCATCGGCGCCCCTAGGTTTCAGACAGCGAGCTACATAGCATTGGCCCGTTCCATGAACAATCCGGTCGGGGCGGCGACCGACGTCAACGCCGCCTACTACGGCGCCGAGAGCGCCGGGCGGCTCGACTACTGGCGCAAGATGGCGGCGCCCCGCGCTCGGATGGCGACGGCGCTCCGGTTCATCGCCGAAAGGAACCCGCGGCGGTTGATCGACATCGGCTGTGGGAGCGGGCTCGTTCTGGCGGAGATCAGCCGAGGCTCACCCGGGGTCGAGCTCGCCGGCGCCGACCTCTCCGAGACGCAGATTCAAGCCAACCGTCGCTCGCACCCCGACATCGAGTGGCTGGCGGCCGACGTCCAGGCGAAAGGCGCGTTCTCCGAGCTCCGGGGTGGGTTCGACGCCATCATCGCGCTCGAGTTGATCGAGCACCTCGACGCACCGGATCGCTTCCTCGAGAACGTCCGGGACCTCGTGGATCCGGAGGACGGCTGGCTCTTCCTCAGCACGCAATCCGGTAAGCTACGACAGACCGAGGAGGCCGTCGGTCATGTGCGGCACTTCTCGGTCGCCGACATGGGCCGAGCTCTCGAGCGCACGGGCTGGCGACCGGAGCGGGTGTGGAACGAGGGTTTCCCATTCCACGACCTGTCGAAGTGGTACGCCAACCTCGATCCCGAGCGCTCGCTCCAATCGTTCGGGGGCGATCGCTACGGACCGAAGCAAGACGCGATCTGCGCCGCGTTGCGCCTGGCGTTCCGGCTGAATTCGCGGCGCCGCGGAGCGCAACTCTACGCCCTGGCGCGCCCGGCCTGAGTGGAGACCCGCGCGTGCGGCCCCCGACGACTCAGTCGGGCCACCGGAGCGAGACGTGCTCCTGGTTCTCGCCTGGAGTCAGCGCGATCCGGCGCAGGGTCGTCGCTTCGCCGTCGACCCAGACCCCGAGCGCCAACTCCCCGGCCGGGAGGTCGCCGAAGTGGACGGCTTCGAGCACGGGCTGGGACGGCGATCTCTCCACGGACCGAAACCAACCGATCGGGCCCTCGAGCCCGACTCGAACCTCCACCGCAGCGCTGACGAGCGCGTCGCCCCCGTCGAACACGACGTCCAGCGTCGTCGGGGCGAGCCGAATCACGGTGCCCGACGTCGCTTCTGCCAGCGGGGTGGCGCCCGGGAGCGCGGAGAACCCTCGCGCCACCAGGCGATCTGCGACGTCTTCGGGGAACCCGACCACGACGACCGAGTCCAGGGTCGTCGCCGCCAACGCGATCCGATCGGTGACGTCCCGTGCCGCAACGGCGCAGTCGGCCCAGAGCTCACAGTCGAACATCACGCCGAGATCCTGGGGGAGACGGGTGCCGAATCCACCCGGCGGCTCGACGGGGCGGGCGCCGTGGACGGTCGACGAAAACGCGGTGAGGCCGTTGGTGGTACCTCCGTTCAACACGGCGTAGGCTCCCACGTGTCGGCCGGCGTCGACCCACGCGTTGTACGGGGAGCGCATGGGGTCGATCGGTGCGACCGTGGTGACGCCGGGGGCGGCGTCACCGAACTCCTCGACGGCACGCGCCACGCGTGCACCGGTGCCGTGGGCGCCCGCACACCACGACAGCGTGTAGAGCACTCCCGCGGTCGCCGCGATGCCGAGCTGCACGCGCCAGCGGGGTAGCCGTCCGCCGAGGATTGCGGCGAACGCGAACCCGGCGATCAGAGGTCGGGGTTGGGCGAACGCCCACCCCAGCCCGTGGAAGGGAATGATCGCGTAACCCAGCGCCCACGCCCCGACCGTCGCCCACAGGAGAGGCCGTCGCTCCCGGGGCGTACCGGCGAGGATCGCAGCGATGGTGGCCACCGCCAGGAGCCCCAGGTTCGTGTACCCGCCAAACGCCGTCGCCACCACGTTCTGCGCCTGCTCGACCAGCGGGAGCCGGGTCGGCGGCGTCCGCTCGACCATGCCCACGGCCACGTAGTCGTCGAAGGCGATCCAGAGGGTCACGGCTGCGTAGGCGACCGCGGGAGTCGCGGCGGCCGCGATCCGCCCGATCGACGCCTTGGAACCTCGCCCGTGCATCACCAGCACGACCAACCCGGCCTGCACGCACGCCATCAATCCGGCGACCACGTGGAGCACCGTCGCGACCAGGAGCAACCCGGACGCCGCGAGCCACATCGCCAGGGTGCCGTGACGTCGCGCAGCGTGGGTGAGCCCGACCGCGGCGACTCCGGCAGCGAGTCCGAAGAGGAAGTTCACGAAGCCCATCGCCAACAGGAAGCCGACGAATACGGGACCGGCAGCAAGCACCGCCGGCGATCGCGGACCATCGAAACATCGCCCCGCGAGCGCGAACGCGGCGAACCCGGCGACCGCGACGACCGAGATCCCGCACCTCGCCGCGAAGAGCGTGCCTCCACCCAGGAAGGGCCGCACCACCCACAGGAGCCCCTGGCCCGTGAGCCCGTTGTTCGGCGTCCACCAACCGGCGAACGCCTCGGGGTTTGCGTGCACCTCGGCGAAGAGCATGTGGTACGGGAGGTCCACCATCGGAGGCGCAGGCGGTATCCACACGCACGCGAGCGTCGCCGTCAGGGCCGCGACCGTCGCCCCCCACCACGCGCGGCCGTACGACGAGTCCGGGGTCGGCCGACGCCTCAAGCGTGATCGGGTGACACGCCGAGTTTGTTCGCCAGGTCTACGCGGTCGGCCGCGCGACGCAGGGCTTCCTGGGGCTCTACCAGTCCGGTGGATACCAGGCGCGCGAGCTCGGTGTTCAGGAGTCAATTCCCGGCCCGGGTCCCGGTCTGCATCGCCGAGACCATCTGCTGCGGCTCGCCGCGCCGGATTAGGTTCCGGATCGCCGGGGAGCACACCAGGATTTCGTGGGCGGCAATCCGCCCGCCGCCGATCCGTCGACAGAGCGTCTGCGCCACCACGCCCTGGAGTCCATCGGCGAGGGTGGTCCTGATCTGCTCCTGCTCGTCGGATGGGAACACGCCGATCACGCGGTCGACCGCGCCGATCGCCGTCGAGGTGTGGAGCGTCCCGAACACGAGGTGACCGGTGGTCGCCGTCTCGAGCGCGAGCGCGATCGTCTCCCGGTCGCGCATCTCTCCGACGAGGATGATGTCCGGGTCCTCGCGCAGCGCCGCCTTGAGTGCCCGTGAGAACGAAGCGGTGTGCGAGCCGATCTCGCGGTGATTGACCAGCGCCTTGTCGCTGGTGTGCATGAACTCGACCGGATCTTCGAGCGTGACGACGTGAACGGCCCGTGTGTGGTTGATGCGGTCGATGATCGCCGCGAGCGTCGTGGACTTGCCGCTGCCGGTGGGCCCCGTGACGAGGACCAGTCCGTTCGGGAGGTCGCCGAACTGGTTCACGACATCCGGGAGCCCGAGCTGCTCGGCGCTCAAGATCTTCTCCGGGATCTGCCGGACGACGGCCGACGCGCCTTCGCTGTTCCGGAACAGGTTCACCCGGTAGCGGGAGACGCCCGGAAGCACCCATCCGAAGTCGACGTCGTTGGTGGCCGCGAACTCCGCCGCGTGGTGCTCGGTCAACGCGTCACCCAGCAGCTGCACCACGTCGTCCTGGCTGAGGCGACTCGTCTTCTCGATCTCGCGGCTCTCCCCGTCGACGCGCAGGCGCGGCCGGTGCCCCGCGCTGAGATGGAGGTCCGATGCGCCGAGCGCGGCCATCTTCCGGAGCAACGCTTCGAAGGTCACCACGGGCGCCGCTACCTTCTCGCGTATCTGCTCGGACGACGGCACCGCCGCAAACACGCCCGTCTTGCCCAACTTGGACTCCCGGTTTTCGATCGCGGCGTTGAAGTAATCCGCGTCGATCCGGACCGTCGTGATCTCCGAGCCCGGCACCATCTTCTGTACCCGCGCGACGAGGGCCGGATCCGGTGGATCGACGAAACCGAGCTCCAGGAGGTTCCCTTCGGTCCGGATCGGGAGGACGCGCCAACGGATCGCGAACTCGGTGGGCACCAGCGCCTGGGCGTCGGGATGGGGCGGTCCGACGTCGACGGTGCTCGCGCCGGCGCCGAGCTCCGTCAGGGCACGAAGCCGGCGTGCGAGCGAGCGCGCGACCGTGAGTCCGAACTCCGGCACCTGCCGGAACATCGCCTCGAACACGCTCAACATGAAGCGCATCACCACCAGATTGCCGCCCGCCGCGAGCACGGTCGCCGATCGCTGCTTCCGGAGGAGCACGCCGATCTCGCCGATGCAATCGCCGACTTTCACCCGCGCGATGTTCGGTGAGCTCGCCCTTGCCCCCGGAGGCCCGGACCATGATTCGGGCCTCTCCCTGCAGCACGACGTAGAAGGAGTCGGAGTCCTGGTCGATGTCGACCAGGCGCTCGCCAGCCTCCAGCTCCAGGAGCGAGCCGGCGGACGCGACCTGGTTGAGATGGGACTCTCCGAGGCCCGTGAAGAGCGCGGTCTGGCTGAGCACGCTCGTGATGAGCTCGAGATGGGTGTCGACGGGGATCTCGCGCACGAGGCCTCCAGCTTGGATGGTGGGTCGGGCGACCTGACTCACGGGCGCTTCTCGTGCCCGGATCCGGGTCGACGAGACCCGCGGACTGCTCGAGCGGTGGCCACGGCCGGGCCTTCCCTTTGACACGATGTGGGTCCGACTCGTCAACGGGTCTCGTCTCGACCCGATAGCGGCGCGCCCGGGTCGGACCGAGCCACGACCCCCTACCGGGTCGGTCCGGCCGCCGAGCCGTAGAGCGCGTCGCGCACCGACGCGGCGAGGTCGGGGTGGCTCGCTCGCATCGTCTCGACGGGGATAGGAAGAACAAAGGGGTGACGGCAACTACATGTGGCCAGGGGAGAATC
>CAZFPM010000316.1:0-6123 GCA_964520965.1 uncultured Myxococcales bacterium | reverse complement strand
CCGACGAGGTCGACGACGGCGTCCGAGCCGAGGAGGTAGACCGCGCCGCCGACGGCGAGTGTGGTCATCAGGGCGACGACCTGGTTGTCGGTTCTGGCGGAGACGCACAAGCCGATCGCAACGTAAGCCGCACCCAGCATCAGCGCGCCGACGTATCCGCCGACGACAGGGCCCCAGTCGAGGTCACCCATTTGTCCGACCATGATCGGCAGAGGCAGCGTCATCGCCAGCGCCACCGCCACGAGCACCACGGCGGCGAAGAACTTGCCGAGGACGAGGTCGCGGGTGCCGAGCGGGAGGGTGAGCAGGAGCTCGAGGGTGCCGCTCCGACGTTCCTCGGCCCACGCCCGCATCGTGACGGCGGACACGAGGAAGATGAGCAACAGCGGCAGCCACTCGAAGAGCGGCCTCACGTCGGCGATATTCCGCGCGAAGAAGCGCGCGCCGGTGAAGAACGAGAAGAGCGTCACGATCAGGAAGACGCCCAGGAAGAGGAGCGCTACGGACGACTGGAAGAAGCCGCGCAGCTCCTTGCGCATCACGGTTCCGATCGCGTTCATTCGGCCGCCTCCCGACCCGCCACGTGCGCGTTCTGCAGCTCCCGGAAGACCACCTCGAGGGTCTTGGATTCCGGCGCGATACCGCCCAGCGTCCAGCCGTTTTGACCGGCTGTGTCGATGATGGCCTGCACGGGGAATTCGTCGTCCCGGCAGCGGAGCCGCCAGACTTCGAAGTCACCGAGCCGCGGGTCGGGGCCCATCTTCTCCGCAGCATCGATCCCGTCGATCGCCGTGACCGTCGCCGCGACGTCGGCCGCCCCGGCCGCCACGGCGAGGCGCAACGCCGCACCGCCCGTGAGCTCCGACAGAGGCGCGTGCGAGGCGAGCCGGCCGTCGATCAGGACGACGACGCTGTCACAGACAGCCTCGACCTCTTGCAGGATGTGGGTGGAAAGCAGGATCGTCGCGCTCTTGCCCAGCTCGCGGATCAGCTCGCGGATGCTCTGAATCTGCGTGGGGTCCAGTCCGTTGGTCGGCTCGTCGAGGATGAGGACCTCGGGCTGGTGGATGATCGCCTGGGCGAGCCCAACACGCTGGCGGAAGCCCTTCGACAACGTCGAAATCGGGTCGACCAGTCGCTTCGTCAGACTGGTAGCGCGCGCAGCGTCGACCACGGCGCATCGGATCTTGTCCGCCGGCACACCGCGCAGCTCCGCGAGGGTGGCCAGGTACTCCTGGACCAACATCTCGGGATAGGTCGGTGCGTTCTCCGGCATGTAGCCGATCTTCCGCTGGACGGCCTGTCGGCGAGACACGACGTCCATGCCGTCGACCGTCATGCTGCCACTCGTCGGCTCGAGGAAGCCGGTGAGCATCTTCATGACGGTGGTCTTGCCGGCACCGTTGTGTCCGAGAAGACCGACGATTTGCCCTCGGGCGATGTCGAGGGTCACCCCATCGACCGCCACCAGGTCGCCATACTTCCGAGTGATGTTGCGTAGGGAGATCATTGCCTCGAGAGGGGTTCGAGTCCGAGGAGACGAAGGCCTGACACGGATGAGCGCGGCTCGCCGAGGGTCGTGCAGTCGACCAGAACGGCTTCCGGTCCCGCGAACGACCGCCGAAGCGCGTCTATTCCGAAGTCGGCCGCGAATCGTCGACACCCGATCTGATCGTGCAAGTCGCGAATTCGCGTGCGCACGGCTAATGGGGAATCGAGTGTCGCTCGGACCGCGCGCGACACGGGCGAACGGAGGTCCAGAAGTGACGGACGATTCAACCATCATCCAGCCGGTCTGGACGGCGATCACCGTCGGCGTGTTCGCCGGCGGCCGCGGGGTGAGGATGGGCCGGGACAAGATGAGGATGCGGTTGGGCGATGGCCCCCGGCTGCTCGAACGCGCCGTCCGGGTCGGGGCCGACGTCGGCCCGGTCGTCGTGCTCGGCCGCGAGCGGCCGGACGATTGGAGCGGGCCGACCGCCCGTTTCCTGGTCGATCGCCAACCGGGGCTCGGACCTCTGGGCGGTCTCGTGACCGGGCTAGCCGACGTCGGCGGCCCGCTCCTCGTGCTGGCCGGTGACATGCCGCTCGTGCGTGGTTCCGACCTGCACTGGTTGGTGGAAGCCTGGGCGATGTCGGCCCGGACCGGAGGCCTGATCGCTTCGCGGGACGGCGAACCGGAGCCGCTCTTCGCCATCTACACGCCGGCCGTCGTCCCGACCGCCGAGCGGCGAATCACCGAGGGGCGCCGCTCGCTCAAAGGACTGGTCGCGGAGCTGGACCTGCCGACGGTCGATGTCCCCGCGTCCATCGCCCCTCGGCTCGCCAACCTGAACCGCCCAGAAGACGTCGCCGCCCTCGACAACGACGATCGCTGACCTCCCGTTGGCGGGTCCGAACGTCGCCAGGCCGACGTATACGAACCGCTCACGTCGAAGCCTGCTCTCGGGCTCGGTGAACGCCGGGCTACGGCGTCAGGACGAACGCCGTCGACGGCACGGTCGCGAAGCCGGTCTCCCCGGGCGGCTTCCATCGCAGGACGAGGCCGACTTCGGTGCGGGTGCCCAGGAAGTAGTCCACGTTCACCTCGTATGTGCCGGCGTCGACCCGCAGCGGCCCCGTGACACAGGACCAGGCGTGGAGCCCGTCGTTGGAGACGATACGCCGCCACTCGGACGAGAGTTCGATGTCGAGCGAAGAGCCGTCCTGGCTACAGAGTTCGAACTCCCACATCCCGCTCTCCTCGAGTCTCAGGTATCCGGAGTACCGCATCGCGAGCCACTCCTTGACCGGTCCCGCGGGAGTCGGGAACCCCGCCCAGCCTTGCTCGGGCACGTCGATCGTCGGGGTGAGCAACGTCAGGAACGGGCAGGGGGTCTCGGCGGAGTTCAGGACCACCGGGTCGGAGCATGGATCATAGAGGTTGGGTAGGCGCTCGGTGCCCTCGACGAGCCGAAACACGTCTCCCAACAGGCCGCGCTCGGGCTCTGCGAGTCCACCGAACGGGGTCGAGGTCACCGCCCAGACCGGACCCCACGTCGCGCTACCGCCGGGGTGACCGACGCGCAGGTCGCCGGCAACGACGAGGCGCTCGGTGAGGTCGTCCGGGGCGCGAAGAACCAGGCGCGACGGAGTCGCCGCGAGGACGGTCAGCGGGATCGGCTCCCCGTCGCCGCGAGGCACGATGCGAACCTCCACGGCGCGGGAGTCGCCCAAGGCGCGTGCGAGGCGCGCCCCCGTGACGTAGACGACGCTTCCCGGCGGAACGAGCGCGGGGAACACGTCGAGGATGTCCGGCTGGCCTGCGAACCCGGCCGGGTCCACGTCCCACCTCGCGTCGCTCGAGTCGGAGTCCGAGTCCGCGGTCGCGTCGTCCTCGCCGTCGAGAGAGACGTCGGTGACCGCGTCGTCCCCCGGGATGTCACGGCCGCCGTCGCCATAGGGGAACGTGACGTCGGACAGGGCCCCGATGTCACCGGTCGCGTCGGACTCACCGTCGCGGGCGTCGCTGGACGCGGCCCCGCGACCGGACGCGCACGCGGTCGCGACGCACGCCGCAGCGAAGGCAACGACGGAGATCTTTGTGCGGAGGTTCATGACGCTGGGTCGACAATGGAGGGGCGGACGCGCGCCGGTCAATTCGGGACGGCTCCGCCCTCGGTGTCGTCGCGCCAGCGACGCGCATCCCCGTGAAATCGTTCTCCGCACTGGCTGAACGGAGCGGCGTTGTTCTATGATGTCTGCGCATTCTTTTCTCCAAGGGGCGATGTTGGGAGTCGTATCCCTCCGCACCAAAATCACGGCGACCGCCGTGGTCACCCTGGTCGTCGCTGGCGCCGCGGTGAGCGCGGTCGTGTTCCGTTCGAGCGCCCGGGCGTTCGTCAGGCAGGAGATGGAGATGCTCGGCGTCGAGGCACGCATCGAGTCGGCGGCGCTGCGCACCGCCCTCCAACACGCGCAAAACGACGCCCGAATGCTGGCGGCCACGCCCGTTGCGATCGAGGCGTTGAGCGGGTCCCACGCCGGAGGGGTCACCGCGCCGCTCGACTCCGACGGTCCGACCGCGAGGCAACGTCTCCACGAGTTCGTCGAGGCGTTTCTACTCTCCCGCGACGGCTGTTCCCGCGTGCGCGTGGTCGACGTGCGCACCGAGCGCACCCTGCTCGAGGTGGCGCGCGAAGGCGACCGCGTGGCGGCGATTGCGGACCCTGGCCCCACACCGTTGGACGACCTGTTTCATTGCGACCCCAGCGCCCTGGAACCCGGCGACACACTCTCGGCGAGCCCCCGGCTACGGCGCGCCGCGGATGGGACCATCGTGGAGCCGCGCACTCCGATTCTCGTGTTCGCAGCGCCGGTGATCGACTCAGATGGCACCGTCACTGCGGTCGCGATCCTCGACTGGGATCTCGACGCGCGGCTGCCGCCCACCGCCGAGACGCACCTGGAGACCCACTCGCTCCGCATCGCGACATCCGATGGGAGCTACGTGGTCCACCCTGAACCCGATCGGGAGTTCGGCTTCGAGTTCGACCGCCCGTATGACGTCGTCGACGAATTCCCAGAGCTCGCGGCCCTCTTTCCGGAAGACGGGCAAGCGCCGCTCGCACACTCGGCCGAGGTTCGGCACCCGGACGGCGACCTGCTCGTGCAGTCTCTCTGGGCGCGGTACGGGCCACGCACGCACGAGGCGTTCGTACTCCTGCTGTCGATGGAGCACGCGTCGCTCCTGGCCCAGGCGGAGCGGATGCGCCGCAGCGGCGGATTGGCGGCCGTGCCGATCATGTCGGCGGTGCCGATCCTGGTCGTTTGTGCAGTCGTCGCGTTCTGGTTGTCGTGGCGGTTCACGCGACAACTGGCGGAGTTCTCGAAAACCGCCGACGCGGTGGCGCAAGGGTCCTGGGACGTGGACCTTCCGGTCGATCGCCATGACGAGCTCGGCGTGCTCGCCCGGTCGATGAAGTCGATGATCGATCGCGTGCTCGCCCGCAACGCGGATCTGCAGGAGCAGACCGCGCTGCTCCGGGCCTCGGAGTCGTCGCTCCAGGAGCGGACCAACGACCTCCACAAGGCCAACCAGGATCTCCAGCACGCGCTGAACGAGGTCGCGCACGCGAAGGAGCAACAGGCAGCAGACTTCGCAATCCTCGGCGAAGCGCTCGACTCCGCTCGCCGCGCGGCCGAGACGTCGAACGTGACGAAGAGCCAGTTCCTGGCGAACATGAGCCACGAGCTCCGCACGCCCCTGAACGCGATTCTCGGGTATACCGAGATGCTGCTCGAGGATGCGGCCGACACGGGAGACGGGGAATCAGCCCGTGATCTCGGCTCGATCCGCGACGCCGGGCGACACCTGCTCGCGCTGATCAACCAGGTGCTCGACCTCTCGAAGGTCGAAGCCGGTAGTGCGGAGCTCTACGAAGAGAGCATCGACGGCGATGCGCTGATCGACGACGTGGTGACGACGATCCGTCCGCTCGCCGCGACAAAGCGGAACACCTTGGATGTCGCCTGCGAATCGCTCGGGACCTTCGTCGCCGACCGGACCAAGCTCAAGCAGATCTTGATCAACCTGGTGGCGAACGCCTGCAAGTTCACCGAGGGAGGGGTCGTCCGGATACACGGCGCACGGGAGCGGAGCTTCGACCGCGACGTGCTGCAGTTCCAGATCTCGGACACCGGGATCGGCATGACGCCGACGCAGGTCGCCCGCATCTTCCGGCCCTTCGCCCAGGCCGATGCGTCGACGACGCGTCGTTACGGGGGGACCGGTCTCGGGCTCGCCCTCAGCCGCGAATTCTGCCGACTGATGGGTGGCGACATCCGCGTCGACAGCGAAGAGGGAACGGGCTCGTCGTTCCTGTTCTGGATCCCGCTCCCGCCGTCCCTCGATCCGGAAGCACCCGAGCACCCCGGCATCGATGTGACCGGCGAACAGCGGCCCACGCGGTAGACCGGTGCGACCGTGGGTGTGCGGATCGACGGAGATCCGGGCGCGCGCCTGTGGTATCGAGTGGCCGTCCGTCTAGCCTGGATGTCTCACAGTTCTCGATGGCGAGGCGCGGGAAGCCGAGGCGAGTCCGAAGTCGGTGACCGAGAGAGCGTGCAGGCGTACTCGACAGT
>CAZFPM010000315.1:0-6139 GCA_964520965.1 uncultured Myxococcales bacterium | reverse complement strand
CCGGCGCACCGGGGCCGACGCCCTACGCCCAGCCCTACCCTCCGCCCGGGAACGTGCCCTACGGACACAACGCGTTGGTGCCGATCTCCGGCCCGAACGCGCCGAAGTCTCCAGGTGCGGCCTCGATTCTGAGCGCTTTCTTCCCCGGCGCCGGCCAGCTCTACAATGGGCACGTCGGCAAGGGGCTCGGCTTCTTCTTCGCATGCACGATGCTCGCGGCGATCTCGCCGCCCCTGGTCATCCTTCCGTGGATGTGGTCCGTCGTCGACGCCTACGCTGGCGCGCGTCGCACGAACCAGCAGCAGCACTACGGGCTCCTCAACCCCTGACCGGCCAGTGACCGGCACGGTGACACAGGGGCTCAACCCGGAGCAACGCGCGGCGGTCGTCCACGACGATGGTCCGCTGCTGATCCTGGCGGGTGCCGGTAGTGGGAAGACCCGGGTGATCACGCACCGGATCGCCCACCTGATCGAGCGCGGCACCGATCCGGCGTCGATCGTCGCGATGACGTTCACGAACAAGGCCGCCAAGGAGATGCGCGAACGGGCGACGCACCTCGTCGGCGACTCGGCCGGGCGGGTGCTCATCTCGACCTTCCACTCCGCGTGTGCGCGCTGGCTCCGTGAGAGCGCGCGCAGTGTCGGTCTGTCGCGGCGGTTCTCGATCTACGACGAGGCCGACCAGCTCGTGGTCCTGCAAGAGGTCGCCCGCCGACTCGACAAGCCGACCGACCTCGGCGCGGCCCGGCACTTCCGCGGGCATGTCGAGGCAGCCAAGCACGAGGCGTTGCGTGTCGCCGAGGTCGAGCAACGGGCCGTCGGTGCAGAGGCCGAGGAGATCGCGACGGTATTCGCCGCCTACCAGGCGGCCCTCGCCGCCTCGAACGCCCTCGACTTCGGCGATCTGGTCTCCCGCCTGGTGCACGCGCTCGAGGACGACGCGCGACTGCGCTCGGCGTTCCACGCGCGTTACCGACACGTGTTGGTCGACGAGTTTCAGGACACGAACGTCGCCCAATACCGTCTGCTCTGCCTCGTCGCCGGTCCCGACGCGGACGTGACGGTGGTCGGCGACGACGACCAGGCGATCTACGGGTGGCGGGGCGCGACGGTCGCGAACGTTCGCGCTTTCTGCGACGACCACGTGGGCACCCAGACCATCCGGCTGGAACAGAACTACCGGAGCGCGCCGACGATACTCGAGGTGGCGCACACGGTGGTCGAGGCGTTGCCGGGCCGGTTGCCGAAACGACTCCGCACCGATCGGACCGATCGGGAGCCTGTCCGGGTCTTCATCGGCGCCGACGACCGCGAGGAAGCGGCGTTCGTCGCCCGGGAGATCGAGCGACTTCGGGTCGCCCACGAGCTGTCCAACGGCGACTTCGCCGTCTTCTTCCGGACGAACGCCCAGAGCCGTGTCTTCGAAGAACGCTTCCGCCACCTCGGGATCGATCACGAGGTGCGCGGCATCGTCAGCTGGTTCGACCGGCGCGAGGTGAAGGATCTCATCGCGTACCTGCGCCTGGCGGTGAACCCGGCCGACGAGGTCGCGTTCCGCCGCATCGCGAACGTGCCTGCGCGGGGTATCGGCAAGACGACGCTGCGTCGACTGATCGCGCACCACGACGCGAGCACCACCGCATCGTTCGCCGACAGCCTGACGGCATTCTCCGCCCGGCCGGTCGGAAGGCTGGCCGCCAGGACCCGCGAAGGCATCGAAGACCTGGCGACGCTCCTGTCGATGCTGGGCCGGCTCCACGAGGACGCGCGGCCGGCCGAGCTCCTGGAGACCGTCCTGGTAGAGACCGAATACGAGTCGTACCTGACGACGGATGACGCCGTCACCGCCGACGACCGACTGCAGAACGTCCGAGACCTGGTCGCGAGTGCCCGGGAGTTCGAGCACGACGACGACGACGGAGACGTCGCTGCGTTCCTCGAGAGCATGGCGCTAGCGACGCCACGAGCGCTGACCGGCGACGATCCGACCCGCGTGCAGCTGATGACGATCCACGCGGCCAAGGGATTGGAGTTCCCGGTCGTATTCGTGACCGGGGTCGAGGCGGGCCAGCTTCCGCTCCGGCGCAACGCGGGCGCAAACGGGGCCGACGCGGACGAGGACGAGGAGCGGCGCCTCTGTTACGTCGCCTTCACCCGCGCCAGGGAGCGCCTCTACGTCACCGCGGCGATGCGGCGACGCCTCTGGGGACAGCAGCGAGACTGCGACCCGTCGCCATACCTGTTGGAGCTGGAGGACGCACCGATCGAGATCGTCGGGGAGAGCTCCTGCAAGTCGCTCGACTGGCGGCGATCACGACCCCAGCGCCGGAGTCGGGACCGGCGCGCCCAGCGCGACCCCTTCGATCAACGCTCGTGGCCCGAGCGCGCCGGTGGCGACAGCGGCGGGTGGTCCGACGGCGACGAGTGGCGGGTCCCGGACGAAGGCCTCGTGTTCGACGACGACTCCCCTGCGGATCCGGGCGATGACGGCCTGATCGGACGACAGGCGCACCACAAGACGTTCGGGACCGGCGTGGTGACCGGTGCCGAGGGTCGCGGGCCGACGGCGCGCCTGTCGATCGACTTCCCGGAGGTGGGCGCCAAGAAGGTCGTCGCGCAGTACGTCGAACTCGTCGACTGACGCGGCTGGTCTCGGATCCCGCGCCGCGGCCGGCCGCGCGGACCCGACTCAGCGGAGCTCTTCCTTGGCGATCTCGGTGAGATTGCCCAGCACGGAGGTCCACGTCGCGGCGTCGACACTCACGTTGAGGGTGAGGTCAGCGTCGGCGCTGGAGACCTGGACGGCCTGCAGCACGGTGGACAGCCCGAGGGTCTCGACCTCGGGTTGCGCCGAAGTCGTGGTGATCTGGGTGCGAAGCTCCTCGACGGCCTCGGCGGCTCGCTCGGCGCTGACCATGAGGAAGGTCAGGCCGAGGCCCAATCCGTTCGAAAAGTCGATAGACGCGCGACCCGCCTGGGCACCCTGGTCACTGGTGGGCAGCGCGGCCGCGATCCAGACCCCCTTCGACCGGTCGACGGCGCCGAGTTGGGCGGCGACGGCTCCGGTGACGCCGGCGGATCCCTGGCCGGCCGCGACGTTCATCGCCGGCAGCACCTCGTCGTAGTTGCCCATGGCGACGATGTTGTCGCCGAGGAAGGCGACCGTGGACTGGCCTTTGCGATAGTAGGCGATCTCGCCGACGGTGCCCGCCTCGTACTGGTCGGCGACCAACACGTTGGTGAGTCCCTCGCGCGGGTAGTCGACCTCGAAGAGGACGACGGCGTGGTCGTTGGCGTTCGCGCCGATCTCGTTGGCGGCGAGCACGAGCGTATGTGTCGCGGTGCGCGGGTCGAACGACGCGTCGTTCTGCAGGGTCTCCAACGACCCCTGCACGCCCGAGTCGTCGTCGGCGACGTCCATCAGGGTGGTCCAGAACGGCGTCGACCGCACGGCATCGACATCGATGCCGACGACGACGCTGGCCGTGGGCGGCAGGTATTGGAGCAGGTTCGAGCCGTCGCCGGCGTACGCGTCGCCGCCGCTCGCGGCGACGACGAATAGGACGAAGGCGGCGAAGACGGTACGGGTCGGGCGCATGGTCGGCTCCTGGAGCTGCGGTGGTCTGTCCGGGCGCGCGGCATTGTCAGACGGGCGCCGACCGCCAGAATTCACGCACCTGTCGATCCTAGCGGTTTTGGAAGAACTGCGCGTTGAGCTCGACATAGTGTGTCCACTTCTCCGGGATCTCCTCGTCTTCGAAGATCGCGTCGACGGGACACTCCGGCTCGCACGCGCCGCAGCTGATGCACTCGTCGGGGTCGATGTAGAGCATGATCGGCTCCCCGAACTTCGCCTTCAAGGCACCTTCGCCGTCGTCGCGCACGGCGCGGATCTCGTCCAGCGGCGCCGGGCCGTGGATGCAATCGACCGGACACACATCGACGCAGGCGGTATCGCAAACGCCGTCGCAGGGCTCCGCAATCACGTAGATCATCGCGTTTCTCTTCCTTGGTTACAGGGCCCCGGGCATCGGGCTGCATGAAGGCTCGAGGCGCGCACTTGGCGCTTTCAGGGGGCGAATACTGTTAACGCCCCGATGCGCGGCCCGCAAGTGAGTCGCGGCTGACAAGCCGATGTCGTGGAGGGTACGATTCGGCCGCCAGCCAATGTCCGTGCGGCCCCAGCCCCACCACGACCTCCAGGCGACGCGGACCGCGCGATGACCTCGCCAGAACCGAACACGACCGACTCCGAGACCGTCGACGCCGTCCTCGGCGGCCGCGTCCAACTCGTCCAGGCACGAGACGGATACCGGTTCAACACCGACTCGGTCTTGCTCGCCGGCCGGATCGCCGCCGCGCCTGGCTCACGGATCATCGAAATCGGCGCCGGTGTCGGCGTCGTATCGTTGATCGTCGCCGCGCTCCGGGACGACGTCGAGATCGTCTCGGTCGAAGTACAGCCGTCGCTCTACGAACGACTCGTGCGCAACGTCGAGGCCAACGGACTGGACCGGCGCATCGTACCGCGACTCGGCGACGTCCGCCGGCTCGAAGGCTTCGGCATGTTCGACCTCGCCGTGATGAACCCTCCCTACTACGCGGCCGACGCCGGCCGCCTGAACCCGGACGCCGAGCGGGCCCGGGCCCGACACCGCCTCGACGGGGATCTCGACGAGCTGGTGGCGGCGACGGGGCGGCTCGTCGCGCCCGACGGACGCCTCGACATGATCTATCCGGTCGCGACGGCCGCCGAGCTGTGGCGGGCGCTCGACCGGGCCGGATTCGGGCGCCGCTCGGTGCGACCGGTGCGGCCCAGGAAGGACGACGAGGCCACCCGCTTCCTGGTAACATCGCGGCGAACCTCGACTCCGAACGTGGAGATCGAGCCTCCGCTGACGCTGCTCGACGATGCCGACCGATACCCCGACGAGGTCGCCGCGCTCCTGGCCCCGCGCTAACCCCGGTGTTTCGTCCGCATCGTGCTGGCTGGCGATGGTGATGGCCTGCGGGCTCTACGCAGCCTGCGGCGGGCCCGCTCCGCAGCTCGACCCCGGCTCGGCGGCGCTCGGCTCGGTGTCGGCCCGCGTCCACCGGGCGGCGACGCGCGCCGACGAGGCGTCGTCGACGACCGGCAGCCTGGCGACCCGGATCAGATTCAATCCGGCCCCATGCGAGTGTCCGCCTTGGGAGGTCGAGCTGGGGGGGGCGTGGATGCGCTGCGCGCTCGTCCCCGGCCGAGGCGCCGCCGAAGACCTCGGTCCGGCGCTCCAAGCAGCGGCCGCCGGGTCGGTCTGGCGCGCCGTCGTCGGGGTGGGACGGTCGGTCGCCGAGAGCGAGACCGGGTGGCGCTACCGGACGCTCGAGGTCGAGTCTGCGGAGCCGGACGGCGCGGACCCCGACCAGGGCCGATGAGCTCCCACGCCGATCCTCCCTGGCTCGGCTCGAGCCGGGCCGGGACGCAGGATCGGCATCAGAATCGGGCCGGGCGGTCGAGCGTGTAGGGAGCCCACACGCCTTCGCCGTCGCGCGCGGCCACGCCGACACGCTCCAGCTCGGCCAGCATGACGGCGTAGCGGTCGACGAACGCCGCGAAGCGGATGAGATCGCCGGGCCAGTACCCCAGGTCTCGGTATGCGACGTGAGCGGGCGACGTCGGCCCCTGCAGCGCAAACGGCATGTTCTGCAGCAGGTTCGCGACCGACAGACTGAGCGAGCGGAAGAAGGCGAAGTAGTTGCGCTCCGGCCCGCCGAAAGCGGGCAGGATCAACGCAGGCTCCAGTCGGGAGAGCCGGGCAACGCTGTCGGAGAAGTCAGCGGGCACCTGGATCAGCGGATCCTGGGCGAGCACCAACGTCTGGCCGCCGAAGAGCCAGCCGCGATCCGGGGCGTGCCAGCACGCGGCGCGGGGAGAGACCCCGGGCGTCAGGAGCGCGGTGATTTCGACGGCGCCGGCCGCGAATCGTTCGCCGTCGGCGACCGGGCGGATGCCCGCCGCGTCCGTCGGTTGGTCGACGTAGCGCTCCACGAACCCGTCGACCGCGTCCTGGTCCCACTCCGGATGGCCCTCTTCACCGGCGATCAGCTCCCGCGCGATCGTGGCGACCCGGGCCGCGACCGTCGGCGGAGCAGGACCC
>CAZFPM010000314.1:0-6141 GCA_964520965.1 uncultured Myxococcales bacterium | reverse complement strand
CGGCCGCACCGTCCTCGTCGACGTGATGGCCGCTGGCGCGCGCGTCGTCCGGCCGATCAGCGTACCCGAAGGCTTCGACATCAGCGTGGTCCGGACGGTCGATGTCGTGCCGTTCTCCCTGGTCGTCCAGCCGATCACTGCCGACAGTGTAGAGCCCGACGCCGACGACCCGGCGGAGCCGAGCGTGGAGCCGGAGTCCCCGCGCCGACGTCGGGGCGAGCGCCGGACGCAGCCCGAGCAAGACGTGGTCCCGACCGGACCGTTCGCCCCCGCGGGCGGATCGACCGCACCACCGGCGACCGGCGACGAGGGACAGACCCCCACGCCGATCATCGACGATGGCGCCCTGCCCGTTGGAACGCCCGACGGGTCCGGAGCGGAAGAAGACGAAGAGGAAGAAGAGGAGGAAGAGCCGTACGAAGAGGAGGAAGAGGACGACGCTGACGAGGAGCCGCCGCCGGTCGAGTCCCCCTTCAGTCCGTTCGAGCCGGTGAGCGATGGACGGTGGTTGCTCACCCGACCGGCGAACGCGGCGACGTTCCAGCTGCGGCCTGCGTCGTTCCAGTTCCAGGAGATCGGCGACGCGACCGACGGGACATCGGTCGAGCCCGCGCCCCCTCCGCGTTATCAGGAGCTTGCCGGCTTCTACGACGAGCAGCTCGACCTGGCCCTCAGCGAGCACGCCGAAGAGCAGATCAACGCGTTGCTCGCCGATGCAGAGGCCGGACAGATCCGGGTGCAGCTCCCGCCGCAGGGGGTCCCGCTGCCCTCGAACCGGTTGCCGATCGAGGGCACGACGGCGCCGAACAACCGGGTCTTCGTCAACGGGACCGAGGTCGATGTCTACGACGGGCGGTTCACGACGGTCGCGGAGCTCCCGGGCGGGAGCAGCGACCTCGTGATCGAGACCCTCGACCAGGCAGGGAACCGCGGTCGGATCGAATGGCCGGTCGACGTCGACGGGTCGTCGTTCTTCGTGATGGCGTTGGCCGATACCGCGGTCGGCTCACGCGATGCACACATCGCCGGAGCCCACGACGAGAATTCGTTGGAGACGGGCGGAGGCGCACTGCTCTACGGGCAGGCGCGGCTCTACTTCAAGGGCTGGGTCAGTGGCGAAGAGGCCCTGTCGGGATTCTTCGACGACATCGAACTCACCGCGCACATCGATACGGGCAAGCGCGAGGAGTACGAGAGCTTCGTGCAGGAGACGATCGAGCCCGGGCGCTACTATCCGGTGTTCGGCGACGCATCCGAGCAGGTCGCCGACGTCAACTCGCGGGGCAAGGTCTACGTGTTGGTCGCTGCGGGGGATTCGACCGCCACCTGGGGCAACTTCAACACCGACATCCAGGGCGTCGAGTTGCTCCGCTACGAGCGGAACCTCTACGGGGCGCAGGTCGATTTCGACGAGGTGATCGGCGAGAACTACGACACCCGCATCCAGGTCCACGTGGCGGACGAGGAGGCCGCGATCGTGCAGACCTACAACTACCTGCGCGGCACCGGTGGCTCGGTCTACTACCTGCAGGACCGGCCCGTGGTCGAGGGAAGCGAGCGGGTGACGATGGTGATCCGGGACTCGGTCTCCGGCGTCGAGTTGGCTCGGGTCCCGATGTCCCGCAATGCCGACTACACGGTCCGATATCGCGAGGGGCGCATCATCACGAAGTCTCCGGTCCCGTCCGTGGTCGACGACCTGCTCTTCCTCGGAAGCTACTCGACGACCCGGTCACTGCTGAGCGGGCACCCGGCCTACCTCGAGGTCGCCTACGACCATGAGGGAGCGGTGTCGGACTCGGAGCTCTCCTACGGCGCCCATGCTCGGGAGGAGTTCTTCGACACGTTCAGCGTCGGAGCCGGCGTGATCGAGGAGTCGCGCGTCGGGCGGGCCGGATACACGCTGTGGGGCGTCGAGGCCGGCCTCGGCATGTCGGAAACGACCCGGGTCGATGTCGAGTACGCGCGCAGCGAGAGCGAGGACCTCGGCTACGCCTACAGCGACGACGGCGGGCTATCGTTCGACCGCTTCCGCCTGGACGACACGCGCGACGAAGAGGGAGCCGGTATCTACGTCCGGGGCCAGTTCGAGCTGGCTGACGTCCTCGAGAGTGAGCGAGATCGGATCTGGGGGGTCGACGGGTACTACCAGGACACCGACCGCGGGTTCTTCGCCAACGGCCGGATCCTGGACCAGGGCGAGGAGCGGGTCGGCGTCGCGTCGCGGCTGCACGCCAACGACGCGAACACGATCTCGTTCCGCCTCGACCGGGTGGAGTCCGAGGTGGACGACCTGCAGACCGACGATCTCGAAGACACAGCGACCCTGCGTCGCCAGGTGTCGAACCTGCAGTGGGACTACGAGATGAATCCTGCCGATGTCGCGCTCAGCTACCAACACACCTTCGCCGACGACGCCCGGCTGGAGGACGCATACTCGAACGACATCCTCGGAGCTGGCATCAGCGTCCAGATCGCGCGGCCCCTACGACTGGGGGTCGAACAGGAGTTCGTCGTGGGCGGCGAAGACCCGCGGGTTGTCCGCGGCTCGGGCGGCGACTCCAGTACACGTTTCGAGGATCGGTTCGTCACGGCGGTCACCGCCGGGGTCCGGGTCAGCGACGACGTCGAGATCTCGGCGACCGATCGCTATCGCTACTCCGGCGAGAACGCGGCGGCGGTCGGGCTGCGAGCGGCGATGAGCGAACACTCCGACGCCTACGTGCAGCAGCGCATGGTCTCGCATCGGGACAACCACGGCGCCGCCACGAGCACCGTGGTCGGTGGAGAGCAGCGATACGGCGAGGACGAGAGTGGGCGCAGCTATGGCGAGTATCACGTCGACACGGGCGTCTCGGCGCAGCGCAGTCGCGCTGTACTCGGCTTCGGGAAGCGTTGGGAAGTCGTCGACGGTCTGTCGTTGGACGCCGGGTACGAGCGAAGCACGACCCTGGCGGACGAGAGTTCGGACAGTCAGAGTTCTCGGGACACGGTCAGTTTCGGCTGGGAGTTCCTCCGAAGCCGGGATTTGAAGCTGTCGGGTCTCTTCGAGGCGAGATTCGACCACGGGTCGCTGCACACGCCGGCATCGACGCCCTGCCTGGGCGCGGACATCACGGGGAATCCGGAGTTCTGCCGCGATCGCATCGCTGGGGTCGGCGATCGTCGCCAGCTCGTGTGGCTGGCGACCGCCGAAGCGAAGGCGACCCGGGACGTGACGCTCTTCGGTCGGTTCGACTACGTCGTCACCGAGAACCAGACCTTGAGCCTGCTCGAAGCGCGCGACATCGAGGGCACGGCGGGTCTCGCCTATCGGCCCGTCGACGTGAACTGGTTCAACCTGCTGGGTCGCTACACCTACCTCGGCGAGATGGCGCCGTATCAGCTCGAGCTGAGGGAGCGGCGCGAAGAGCGGTCACACGTGGTGAGCGTGTCGCCGATCTTCGAGCTGCCGTGGAACCTACAGCTCGTCGAGAAGGTCGCGTGGCGCGGCCTGCACCTCGATGTCGAGGGAATGCCGTCGGTGAGCAACGACCTCGTGCTCCTGATCAACCGGCTGAACTACCATCTGACCAGTCGGTGGGACGCGGGAGCGGAGTACCGGTTCCTGCACCAATCGCTGACCTCGGACTGGCGTCACGGCGTGTTGGTCGACCTGAACTACATCCTCGCGGACCATGTTCGGCTCGGGGTGGGCTACAACTTCACGCGTTTCGCGGAAGACGAGCTCGGTGACTTCGACCGCGACGCCAGCGGGGTCTTCTTCCGGGTCACCGCGCAGTACTGAGTGCGACCGGTCAGGCTCCGCTTGACCGACGTCGGGGCCGATGATAGCGGCGTCGCCAGCTGACAATTCACGCGAGAGATCGTCATGACCGAAGAGACCCAGACCGCCGACAAGCCGAAGGAGACCGAGGAGCTCATCATGTGCTACGTCTCGAAGCAGATGGTGCCCATCTCGGAGACCGTCGAGGTCAACTACGGCGGGAACAAGAAGTACCGGGTTCTCCCGAAGTACATCAAGTACTGACGGTATCCGAGCTGGACCGGGACGTCGGACGACGAGCCGGTCTCGACCCCGGCGGGACGTCTCCGTTGGCGGGCGCGTCGCGCGATGGTGCCCGGCTTCCGAGTCGTCGTGCGACGGATCGGTGGTGAGCCTGGTGGTCGATGCGGGTAGGGCGATCGTCGGACAGCCTTCTCGGCTCTGATTCTTGCGGGGTTGGCGGGTTGCGATCCGTCGACTACGCTGATGCTTGGCCGAGTTCCACCGCGCAAGTCTATGAACGATTAGGACGCGGCGCTGATACGCGCCGCATACGTCGCGCTGAGCGGCCAGGGAGCGGGCTGGCTGAACGACTCGGACACCCAAAAGGTGTTACGCGCGCTCGAGGCTCGTCTCGAGTCTGACGACGGCGACTGGTTGGAAGCCTGGCACAAGCTCGCGCGGCACGGCGGAGAGCCACCGGTGATGGCGTCGGCGCATGGCCGGACGTTGGAGCGCTTCAATGGCTTCTTCACCCGCCTGTACCTGATGGCGGCCGACACGATCGAGCAGGCGGGTAGCCCTCGCTTGCGCGTGTCTCCGGAGGCCTCCGAGGAGTAGGCCGGGGGAGCGTTCCCGCGTGGCGTGACGGGACCGATCGGTGGTTCGGGGGCGGGGGGGCTCCCGTCGCCGTCGGACTCGCGTGTCTCGCGCGCGGTGGGGCGGGTGGCGCGGGCGTGTCTGGCGGTGCCGACGGAGCGCGCTGGTCGGCTGCGTTTTCGAGCCTGGATGCGCCTCTGGCGTCGGCGTTTCGGGATCCAGTTGGATCCACTCCGATCCACAACGGGGGATTCAAGTTCATAACTGGTTGAAACACAGCTATAAACGGGTGGATCGCGCCGTGTTTTCCACAGGTGTGCGGGTTTTGTGGACAAGTGTATGCAAGTCTTTGATTCCTGTCTCGAAATCACTTATTAAGTACTTGTGGGTTGCTCTTAACATGTGGAAAATAAAGCGTCTTTCTTGTGGAAATCGCCCTTCTTCCTCCTTGACACCCCGCGCGCGGATGGGGGAGAGTGCGGATCATTCGAGTCACGGCGATCACAAAGTAGTGGATCTGGGCGTCATTTGATGGATCAATGCGGATCGACAGCGGCCCGTAGCCACACCGAGAGCCCCCGAGCTCCGCTGGATGGCCACCGCTTCGGTCCCGACCTGGCGTCCCGAACCAATGCACTTCACCGGCCGAGAACATCACAGCGTCGATGCGAAGGGTCGCGTCAGCATGCCGCTGAGGTTCCGGGACGTCATCTTCCAGTCCGCGACCGCGGCGACCGCGAGCCAGCTGATGCTCGTCCCGTGGTTCGGGGAGTGCATCCGGATCTTCCCCGTGTCCTGCTGGGAGGCCCGCATGCGGGTCCTGGAGGAGACGCTGACGGAGATCGACAGCTTCGGCTACGGCGAAGACGAGAGCGATCTGCGACGGCTCATCTACGGGATGGCGATCGAAGCGCAGATGGACGGGCACGGCCGGATCGTGCTCGCACAGCACCTGCGCGACGAAGCCACCATCGCTCGCGACGTCTATTGGGTCGGTCTCGGGGACTTCCTCGAACTCTGGGACCCCGCTCGGTTGCACGAACGCCTCAGCGGGGAAAACGCCCGGCGGCTCCGCGCCCGTCTGGCCGATCTGCGGCGGCGCCGGTCGTCCGAGTCGGGCGCACCGGGCGCCGATCCGGCCGTCCCGGGGTCCAGCCCGGCGGGTTAGCTCCGGGAAGTGTCTCGGGGGCCCGGACGTTCCTGCCGGAGCTGCGCGAGCGGACGGCCACGACCGCGGCGTCGACACCGGGGCGCCCGGCCGGGCACCCGGCGAGTCGCGCTCACTTCCTCCTCGGGGCTGCGATGCCACGCTTTCGACACGAACCCGTCCTGCTGACGGAGACGCTGCAGGCGCTCGGACCAAAGCCGGGCGGCGCCTATGTGGACGCCACCGTCGGCGGTGGGGGGCACGCGCTTCACGTGCTGCAAGAGAGCGCGCCCGACGGGCGGTTGCTCGCGGTCGACCGAGACCCCAGCGCCCTCGCCGCCGCTCGGGCCGCGCGCGCCTCGTTCGGCGAGCGTGTTCGCTTCGTGTCGTCGCCATTCTCCCGGCTCGC
>CAZFPM010000313.1:0-6150 GCA_964520965.1 uncultured Myxococcales bacterium | reverse complement strand
GACGGCGATGGAACCTGCCAGGCCGATTGCGTCGCGCCGTTCTGCGGCGACACGATCGTGGATCCCGGAGAGGAGTGCGACGACGGAAACACCACCGACGGCGATGGAACCTGCCAGGCCGACTGCCAGGACCCGGAGTGCGGAGACGGCATCATCGACCCGGACGAGGAATGCGACGATGGCAACACGACCGACGGCGATGGAACGTGCCAGGCCGATTGCGTCGCGCCGTTCTGCGGCGACAGCATCCTCGACCCGGCGGAGCAATGCGACGACGGCAACAACGCGAGCGACGACGGCTGCTCCTCGCTCTGCGGACTCGAGGAGCCCCCGAAGCTCACGGCTGCGGACGGAGCGACGAACGACATACTCGGATGGTCGGTGTCGATCGACGGTGACATGGCGATCGTCGGGGCACCGTTCGACGACGACGGCGACGCGATCGACTCCGGGTCCGCATACGTGTTCGTCCGGGTCGCCGGCATGTGGAGGCCGATGCAGAAACTTACCGCATCTGACGCCACGGCGGGCGACAAGTTCGGATACGCGGTGTCGATCTCGGGGGACACCGCGTTCATCGGCGCTCCGGACGACGACATCCGCGGGGCGCGCAGCGGCGCCGTGTACATCTTCCGCCTCATCGATGGTGTGTGGACGGAGCACCGGAAGTTCGGAGCATTCGAAGGCGCCGGAAGTGATCGTTTCGGCACGTCGGTACACATCTCGGGCGACACGGCGGTGGTCGGGGCTCCCCAGACGGACATATCGCCGGAGTTGAGGGACACCGGTTCCGCGTATGTCTTCGGGCGCACGCTCGGTGTATGGGCCGAACGCCGTGAGCTCACTGCCTCGGACGCCGCGGCCGGCGACTACTTCGGGGTCTCGGTGTCGATCTCGGGCGAGAGGGTGATCGTCGGCGCTCCCCAGACCGACGATCGGGGTTCACAAAGCGGCTCGGCATACGTGTTCGTGCGAGACGCCGGCGTTTGGACTGAAGAGACCGAGCTGCGTGCGTTCGATGCCGCGGACCGTGACTTCTTCGGCTGGTCGGTCTCGATGTCGGGCAGCCTGTCCGCCATCGGATCGAAGGAGGCCGACGTCGGAGATGTCGAGAACGCCGGCGCCGCGTACGTCTTCTTCTGATCCGCTTCGCGCGCCACATCGAGCCCCATGAGCACGGACGCCGCGCAGGACGCGAAGACCGAGTACTTCTGGGACGAGTACGAGCCGCCATTCGAGGTGACGGTCGAGGTGGAGGCCGACGAGGTCGTGTTCCGGAGTTGAGCGGAGAGGGCGCTCGCGACGGCTTGACCCACGACGTGAAAGGCGTCAGTGGTCGGCCCGGTCGCCCGATCCGACGGGCACGCATCTACGACCGACGCGAACGCGGAGAGAGAGCACATGGCCAACGGAGCGACCCCTGACGTCATCGTGGTTGGAGCGGGCATCAGCGGGCTCGCTTACGCGTGGAAGGCGGCGAGCGCCGGACGCTCGGTCTTGATCCTCGAGCGCGAGGGGCGCGTCGGCGGCTGCATCCACTCGCACCGGCGCGACGACGGGTTCTGGTTCGAGATGGGCGCGCACACCGTCTACAACAGCTACGACGGGCTGCTCGAGATGGCCGAAGGCACCGGTGCGACCGAGCGGCTCGTCGAACGCGGGCCGGCACGCGCGCACTTCGGACTGCTCGAGGGCGGCGAGGTCAGCTGGCTCACACCGCCGAAGGTGCTGTTCACGCTGAACTGGTTCGAAGCTGCCCTCCGCTTTCCCGTCGGGATCTTCCGCACCAAGGAGGGCAAGAGCGTCGAGACGTACTACTCGCAGCTCATCGGCCCAGGGAACTTCAGCCGCGTCATCTCCCCCTTCTTCGCGGCGGTCCCGTCGCAGAGCGCCGACGCTTTCCCGATGGCCGGGGCGGGCTCGCTCTTCAAGAAGCGTCCACGGCGCGAGGACTTCCCACGTAGTTTCGGCTTCGACGGCGGACTGCAGGCCGTCTGCGATGCGGTGGCGGCGATGGAAGGCGTGACGTTGGAGACGGGCGCCACTGTGCAGGACCTTCGCAGGAGCGGCGAGGGCTTCTCGGTCGCAGCCGACGACGGTCGGAGCTGGCAGGCCCCCCACCTGGCCGTGGCGCTCCCGCTGTCGGTCAGCGCGCACGCCCTCCGCGGGGACTTCCCGGAGCTGTCGGAGACTCTGTCGACGATCGGCACGGTCGAGGTCGAGAGCATGGGCGTCGTCCTTCCCAAGGACGTCTGCTGGATGCCGGAGTGTGCTTTCGTCGTGCCGGTCGACGACGCCTTCTTCTCCGCGGTGACCCGCGACCCCTTCCCAGACGACGGTCGCCGCGCTTTCGCCTTCCACTTCAAGCCCGGCGTCGACCGCGCGCAGAAGCTCGCGCGCATGGCCGAGGTTTTGCGCGTCGACATCGAAGCGCTCGGCGAGCCGGTCGAGCAGCGGCTCACCCTGCCGGCCCCGGCCGTCGGTCACGACGAGATCGTCGACCGCATCGACGGCCTCTTGGGGGAGACCGGGCTCGCGCTGGTCGGGAACTACTTCGCCGGCCTCGCGATCGAAGATTGCATCCAGCGCGCGTTCAGCGAGTGGGCGCGGGTCGAGGGGCAGGCGGCGTAGGACTCGCGTCGGGCTGGCCCCGTGGGCGAAGCCTCTGCGAGGCATGCGTCGAGAACGATGGACCCCAGGGCTTTCGATGGTACGGTGGGCGCTCGCATCGGCTCCAACTTCGTGGGGAAGACCGTGACCACGACCCGCCTGTTGGCCTTCCTGCTCCTGACCCTGGTGTTCGTGCCCTCGACCGCGAGCGCGCAGAGTCCGCAGATCAACGTCCCGGACGACGACAGCCACCGAGCGCTGCGGGACCAGCAGAACGATTTGCGTGCCTGGGAGGAACGCCAGCGCGGTATCGAGGAACAGATCGATCGCAACCGCGAGATGCTCGGCAACCCGGGCGAAGAGGAGCCGATTCGACGGGTCGGTGCCGATGGGCTGCCGATCGATCCGGCGGCACCCTCGGACACCGCGGCGCCGGTCCAGGAAGTGCCCGAGGTCGAGGAAGAAGACCAGGAGACCGCGGCCGAGATGCTCGAGACGAAGGGCGGGGGCATTCTCGCCGCGGTCGCGTTCGTGGGCGTGCTCGGCGCGTTCGTCGTGCTCAGGCTGCGCGAGCGCGGCCGGTAGCGACTCGATAGACGGGCCGACTCCCTCCAAGCCACGGGTCGACGCGCCGACGGCGTGGGCGCTACAGTAAGACCGTCCAGGCGCTCTCGCCCCTGTCCTACCGACGCAATGCCATCCACCGCCCGCACGTGCCTCCTCGTCGCGTTGCTCACGGCCTGCAGCAGCGGGGCTTCGACGATCGACGACGACGCTTCGACCACCGATGCCCTCGAAGCCGTCGACAGCGGCGGTGACGACACGGTTCCGGACGCCGAGCCAGATGGCGACGAGGACACGGACGCACCCATGGCGACCGATGTTCGGGACGCGGGAGCCGATTCGGACGGCCCGGGTGGCAACGAGGGCGACGCGGAGGACGGTGGAACAACGGGCGGAGACACCGACCCAGGTGGTACCCCACCGGAAACGGACGCAGATGGTGCGCATCGTGACGCAGACGACGCCGAGATCCCGGAGGTCGGCGATCCGGACGGGCACGCGAGCGACGCGGGCGCCGGTTCCGACGCTGGCGATTCGGGCACCGGTTCCGACGCTGGCGATTCGGGCACCGGTTCCGACGCTGGCGACGCGGCCTCCGATTCGGACGCGACCGAGACGGGCTCCGATCCGGACACGGCCGACGGCATCGACGGCGCACCCGACCTGCCGCCGGACCCATGCGTCGCGATCGAGGCGACGGGAGACGCGGTCGGGGACGTGCCCGAGGACGTGACCCTGCTGGATTGCGACGGCGTGGCGCACAGCCTGCGGGACCTCTGCGCCGCCGACGCCGCCTGGATCTACCTGTACACGGGGTGGTGCCCGCCCTGCCAGCGAACCGCCGACCAGGCCGACGCGTTCTTCACCGAGTTCCGTGACCGCGGTCTGGCGAGCTATCTCGTCATCACGCAGACGCCGGAGTTCGGCGTGCCGAACGCCGGGTACTGCGCAGGCGTTCGCGACCACTTCGGCCTCTCGATGCCGGTCCTCTACGACCCGGACCTCGCGCTCCCCGCGGCTCTCGGGACTGGGAACAACGCGGTGCACCTGGTGTTGGGGCCGGGGAACGTGATCGCCCACAAGGATCAGTACGGGACGCTCTCCGACGTCCGCGAGGTCGTCGAAGGCCTGTTGCCCTGACGCCGACCGTCTCGTCGCCCCGAACGCCCCGCCGGTGAGCGCCCACTCGCTTCGGTGCCCGGCCCCGACCCGACCACATCGTCGGTCAGCGGAACGGTGCAGCTCGAGTCGGTAGGCCGCCCTCGGGCTACGACCTCAGGTCGACGACGATCGTCTCGCCGTCGAGGGTCGTTGCGGGTTCCGGCGGCCAGACGGGGCCGGTCGGTCGGTCGTGGTCTTCCCACCACTGCGCGGCCTCGGCGTCCGTCCACGGCACCTGCTCTTCGATCTTCCGGAGCTCCTCGGCGAGCCAACCCGCACTTTGCGGCCGATCCTCCGCGTCTTTGGCAAGACAGCGAAGGAGCAGCGCTTCCAGCGGCGCGGGAATGTCGCACTGCGCGACCGACGACGGCGGCGCCGGTGCGTGCTCGATTTGCGCCACGAGCACGTCCAGCTGTTCGTCTGCGGTGAAGACGGCCTGACCTGTGAGCAGCCAGTAGCCGACGCAGCCCAGCGCGTAGATGTCCGTTCGCCCGTCGACGTCCGTCCGCAACGCCTGCTCTGGCGACATGAATGCGGGTGTCCCCATCAGCTGGTTCGCCTGGGTGATGCCGGGATCGGTCGCATCGTCGACCGCGAGGTTTGGCGCGTCGGGCTCCGGCGGCGCGCGGTCGAGGTCGACCGATCCCTCGAGCGGGTCGTGCCCCTCGCCCAAGCCCGGGGTCACGAGGCCGAAGTCGAGCACCTTCACGAAGTCGGGTTGCCCGCCGAGCTGACAGATGAAGATGTTGGCCGGCTTGATGTCCCGGTGCACGAGGCCAGCCTCGTGGGCCTCGGCGAGCGACAGGCAGACCTGGCGGAGTACGCGAACGACGCGCCCCGGGGGCATCGGACCGAAGTGAGCAACGAACCCGGACAGATCGATGCCGTCGAGCAGCTCCATCACGTAGTAGAACATGCCGGAGTCGGTCTGCCCGAAGTCGAAGAGCTCGATGGTGTGTGGCGACCGCAGCTCGGCTGTGGCTCGAGCCTCGCGGATGAAGCGCGTGGTCACGACCTCGGCGTCGGGTCCCAGTCGTTCCGGTCGGATCAGCTTGATCGCCGCCGGGCGGGCGAGCATGCGGTGGTGCGCGGTCCACACCTCGCCCATGCCCCCTTCGCCGATGCGCTGCCCGAGCCGATATGCGCCCAGCTCGGTGAGCGCCGCGGCGCGGCTCTTCGCGGCGCCCAACGCAGCCGCCCGTGCGGAGATGACAGCGAGAAAGCCGCCGACGATCGCGAAGAGAGCGCCGGACACGACGAGCGTGTTGAACGCCTGGTTCCCCACGGGATCGGCGAGCTGAATTCGCGGCGGCAGGTAGGACTGCAGCAGCGTGATCCCCACCCACTCGATCGCCGCGACGGACGCGAAACCCCACTGCCACCCACGGTCTGACTCGCGGAAGAGCATGAAGGGAAACACGCACCCGAGAGCGAGGTAGAGCGACGACCCCGAATCGAAGCCGAGGTAGTAGGTCGCGGTGAGCACCTGGACGTGGCACACCAGGAGCAGAAGAGCTGGGGCTGCGACAGGCCGCTGCGCGCGAGCGAGGAGCAGGGGCAGGACGAAGAGCCCGGAGGCGGCCAGCCAGGCGAGCGCCAGGACGCCGGCACCCAAGAAGAACACGATGACCGCGGTGAGGGCCTGGATCCCGAGTGCGAGCACGGAGCCGTAGCCCGTCGTCCAGACGGAGCGTTGCTCCGCGGGCGCCAGGTCGTGGGTGATGCTGATGTCTCCCAACCAGCGCACGATACCGCTGTCGGTCCTCATGCGGTCGGGCTCGTGTCGGGGGCGTGATCTCGGGGGCGCGGCATCCC